>JAKAFB010000021.1 GCA_021818105.1 Acidobacteriota bacterium | reverse complement strand
CCCACGTTTCGTTGCGGTTGAACCACTGGCCGAAGGGCCCAAGCGTGAGGCCGGGTGCGGTTCCCTTGCCCACCATAGGCTGGTGCGCTGACTCGTGAATGACGAAGCGGTTGATGCCGTTGAGCAGCTCCTGATCGGCGGTGGGCTTGAGTGTTGACGGAGACCACGCCCACGGGGCGGCTGCTGCGGTAAGCGACTCTGCGGCGGCGATGTTCTGGCCGTAGATGTGCGCGACGGAGGCAGACTCGCGGTCGTCGGCGTTATAGCCGTATTGAATGTTGTTGACGCCAGGAGTCTGCGTCCACATGGCACTCATGGGGATTTCGTTATACTTCTTCACTTCCATGCCGTCGGCAACGAAGGCACGGCCGGACTCATGGGACTCGCCGTAGTGCTGCATATGCCATTCGTGGAGCGTGTCCTCAAGCTGGCCGTAGTGCTCGGTGGCGATGAGGTCGGCAATGGTCTTGCGGAAGTCCCAGAGGAAGTTGTCACTGGCCTCGGCGCTCTGCACCACCTGCCCGGCTAGGACGGGCATCCACGGAGTGGGGTCATAGCCGCGCAGCTTCTTGAACTGCGCGATCATGTCGTCGGTCCAGTTCTGTGAACCAGCCTCCCAACTGTCGTTGATGACATAACGGATGCCGCGCTGGCCCATGAGGTCGGGGCCCACGGTTTCCTTGTAGCTGTTGAGGTAGGCTTCCATGTACTGCTTGACGTCATTGCGGTTGAGCTTGTCGACCTCGAGGCCGGTGGCCTCAGCCGTGGCAGGATGGTTGGTGATGCCCAGCAGCGAGTAGCCGAAGCGGAGAACTACCCAGTGGCCCGGCGGCGGCGTCCAGTCCAGCGTGCCGTCGGGGCGCATCTTCGAGGTCAGGTCGATGACGTCGTCTTTCTTGATGGCATCCGGCGAAGGCACGGCCGGCGTTGCGAACTCGTAGAGGTCAGGCGCGGGGACGAAGGCAGCCTTTTCTTCAAAGTGGTTGACGCGCGCGCCGGGATGCAGTTCCAGTTCCGAGATTTCGTACTGTGTTGGACGCGGCCCGAAGCGCAGTCCGAAGGAAGAGGGGTCAAGCCCAGCAGCCCATGCCGGCGGCTTGGGCGGCGGCGTGTGCTTGAGCACGATGCGGAAGTACTTTGCGGTGGCGGCGGGGAAGGAGATGGTGTTCTGCGGCGCTTCGCTACCGGGCAGGTCAGCCACTTTGCGGAAGGTCTGACCGTCGTCGCTCACCTCCAACTCCTTGGTTGGAGCGGCAACACCGTAGATCATGGCAGCAAAGCGGTTGGGATCCTTGGTTGCGATGGTGACGGAGCGGATCGTGGTTGGCTTGTCAAACTCGTACTGGATCCAGGCATCCTGGTTCCCTGCGGGGATGTCGATGCCGGTTGCTTTCTCAAGGTCGCCATCTGTGAACATAGCCACGTCCGGCGAGCCGCCGCTGACGGTGATCTTGGGATGGAGCGTCTCGATAGACACATCATCGGCCGGGCGGCGATAGGCGATGACGACAGAGTCAGCGTAGAACTGAGGCGGCTTTTTGGCGCCCTCTGCACTGCCGAGCGAGTCGCGGATGCCGACGTTCTGAAAGGCGCCAGTGTTGTCAGGCGGATGCGCGAGCGTGCCGGTGAAGGGCTTGCCACCTTCGACCTCAGTGACGCTCCAGACGTACTTCTTCATGCCGTGTGAGGGCGGCACCCAAGGGCCACCGGACTCGCTCCAGCCGGGTGAACCGGCGATGGCTTCTTCCATGCCAAGCTGGTCAGCAAATGTCGTGGCGTACTTGAAGGCATCCTTCCACTCGGGCGTCATGTAGGCGAGGCGCTGTTTGACCACCTGGGGCGTTTGGAGGGCAGCGTCGAAATTCTGAAAGCCAGCAATGCCCACACGGTGCATCCACTCAAGGTCGAGCTTGATGCCCTCCTGCGTGATGTTGCCGTTCATCCAGTGCCACCAGACGCGCGGTCGCGCACTCTGGGGCGGGTTCTGGAATCCGCTCTTGAGCGAATCGGGCTGGTTCTGCGCCGGGGCAGCGCCCAAGCAGACGAGCAGCGCCGCGCTTGCCACGATCAGCTTCATTGCAGGGTCCTTCATGAATTTCTCCTTTGTGGGCATTCCTTTACGGCTGGTCCAAGGAACCAATGCCCCGACGCAGGCCTACCGCCAAGGCAGGGGTTGGGAGGCATGTTTCCGAGCGCTAGCAACCTTAGCACGCAAGAGGTGATGTGCGGAAGGAAAAATATTCTCATTTGAACTTTTAAGATTAGTTTCAGGCAGATTGGCCTGCTGAACTGCTTGTCAGCGCGACGGATACGATTGCAACTTCCGCTCCGCTCTGCTAGAAGGAACGGGCTGAGTAGACGATTGAACTCCCTGCTCAGGGCAAAGTGTGGATTCACGCTGGAGGTTTCGGAGGGATGGTTCAGGACATACGTACAGGCCGCTCGATGATTGCCTTTCGTTGGGTGCGGTCGCTCTTACTGGTGATCGTGGCGCTGGGGCTGATGCCGATCGGAATCGCAACTGCCCAAGCTGGAGCTGATCTTGCGGCACTGCATCACAGCTTTGCGAACCCGCCAGACGATAGCCGCATCATGATGCGCTGGTGGTGGTTTGGGCCAGCAGCGACCAAGGCGGAGATAACACGCGAACTGGAGCAAATGAAGGCCGCGGGCATTGGCGGCGTGGAGATTGCCAACCTGTACGCGCTGGCGCTGGATGATCCTACAACGGGATTTCGCAACACGCCGTTTCTTTCACCGGAGCATCTGGACACGCTGCGCTTTGCTGCCGAGGAGGCGCGCAGGCTGGGTCTGCGTGTGGACGTCACGCTGGGCAGCGGGTGGCCGCTGGGCGGGCCGCATATTCCGATCACACAGGCGGCGGGTAAACTGCGCGTGGAAACGTTGACGATTGCGCCGGGTGCGACCTATGCGCTGGCGCCGACAATGGAAGCGGGCGAGGCAAGGATCGATGCGTATCTGATGCCGGCCAGAGCAACCGCGAGCGACATGGCGCATGCGCAGCCGATTGCGGCTCCGGTGGAGGGGCGATACTCATTTGAGGCCAGCTCACAGCCCCGCATGCTGGCGTGCTTTATCGCAAGCCGCACGGGCATGGTGGTGAAGCGGCCATCGGTGGGAGCGGAAGGATTTGTTCTGGACCACTACGATGCTTCGGCGACGGCTACACATTTGCAGGCCGTAGACGACAAGCTGCTGTCCGCGTTTGGCGACCATCCGCCGTACGCGGTCTTCAGCGACAGCCTGGAGGACTACGCCTCCGACTGGAGCCCTGCACTGCTGGATGAGTTCCAGCGCAGACGAGGGTATGACTTACGCCCGCATCTGCTGGCACTGGTGGCGGACGCTGGTCCCGACAGTGCTGCAATTCGCCATGACTGGGGCCGCACGCTGACGGAGATGGCGGACGATGGCTTCCTGAAGACACTGCACGCATGGGCCGAGGAGCATCATACGATGTTCCGCTCGCAGACTTATGGCTTTCCGCCGGTGACGTTGTCGAGCAATCGGTATGCGGACTTGCCCGAGGGCGAAGGCAAGGCGACGCTTGAGATGTGGCGGCAATTCTCCGACACCCGCTGGGCTGCATCGGCAGGACACCTGTTTCATCGGCCGGTGATTTCATCAGAGACGTGGACGTGGCTGCACTCGCCGGCGTTCCGCGCGACGCCGCTGGACATGAAAGCTGAGGCAGACCTGCACTTTCTGCAAGGCATCAACCAGCTTGTGGGTCACGGATGGCCTTACTCACCACCAGAGGAGGAGGAGCCGGGCTGGCGCATGTATGCGGCCGCGGCACTGAATACGCATAACCCGTGGTTCTTTGCGATGCCAGACCTGGCACGCTATCTGCAGCGCATGAGCTTCGCTCTGCGGCAGGGTGAGCCGGCGAACGATGTTGCCGTGCTGTTACCCAATGACGATGTGTGGGCAACGTTCAAGGCGGGTACACAGCGGCGCGCGTCGCCTACCTCAGCACTGGGCTTTGATACCTCCGGATCGAATGTGACTATCGATGAGCAGATGGGCAAGACGCTGGGGAGGCAGGTAATCCCGCAGATTCTGGACGCAGGCTTCAACGTGGACTTTATCGATGCAGACGCGATTGACAGCGTGGGCATCCCGTATCGCGTGCTGGTGCTGCCCAATGTAGAAAGGCTGCCGGTGGCGACCTACGAGAAGATTTGCGACTATGCGCGCAAGGGCGGCATTGTGATTGCGACGCGGCGCATGCCGGCAACGGCACCGGGACTGCTGCACGCACAGGACGAGTCTGCGCGAATCAAGGATCTATCGCAAGCGCTGTTTCACGGGAACGTTACTTCGGCGTACTTCATTCAAGATGAAGCCCAGTTAGGCGCGAGCCTGGCGCAATCAATCAAGCCGGACATGGCGCTGACGCCGCGCACGCCGGAGATCGGATTTATTCACCGCAGACTTCCGGAAGGCAACTTGTACTTCGTCGCGAATACGTCCAACCAAGCACGGCATGTGGTTGCGCAGTTTCGCGATGGAGGGCGGCATGCAGAGACGTGGGACGCCTTTACCGGCGAGGTGAGTGGACTGCCAGACACGCAGCACATTCAGCTTGATCTTGCGCCGTATGAGTCGCGACTTATCTATTTTGCAGATGATGCGATGGTGGGCACCCCGGACGAGAAGAGGCGCGAGACTTTGCGCTTGGATCTCTCGCGCGAGTGGAGGGTCAGCTTTGGCAGGACAGGATCGCCTGCAAGTATAGATCACCTTACTTCGTGGACAGACGCTGCAAAGACGCGCTTCTACTCCGGCGTGGCGACGTACGAGAAGAGCTTCACTCTGCAACATGCAGGGCTGCCGAAGGACGCGCGGCTGCTTCTCGACTTTGGGCGGGGAACGCCGGAGCCGCTGCCTGCGCCCGGAAGCGAGCACTCAATGCGCGCGTACATTGTGCCGCCGGTGCGCGAGGCGGCGGAGGTGTATGTAAACGGCCAGAGAGCAGGCGTGGTGTGGAAGCCGCCGTACCGCCTGGATGTGACAGGGCTGGTCCACGAAGGAGAAAACCACCTGCGCGTTGTGGTGGGCAATACGGCCGTCAACGCACTGGCGAGACAGGCGCCGCCGGACTATCGCTTACTGCACGACCGCTATGGACTGCTGTTTATGCCGCAGGATATGCAGAATCTGAAACCGGTGCCCTCGGGACTGCTTGGGCCGGTGACGTTGCTGGAGTCAGTGCCGGAGAGGTAAGAGGCTGGAGATGCCCTGCGTCTGGTAAGTTCGCAGAGACCGCGCGATTTGCCGGCAAGGTGGCTCGCGGATGCTGCGAGAGGTCGTTTTCCACTGGTGTGAGCGTTGGCTTTTGACAGTGACGCCAGCACAGTGAAAGCGGGGGTAACGTCACCTAAGCGATTTATTGAAAGCGTTGGACAGGGGTAGACGATCTCCGGCAGCGCAAGCGACAAAAATTTCAAATGAGAATTAAATTTTCTCTTGACACATGCTGTTTTCAATACGTAATGTTTCGACCCATCGGAATAGGTCTGGTTTTAGGCAGCTCCTGGGTGCGTATGCACCCCATGCTTGGTTTCTTGTAGAAGAGGCAGGCGCCGATCCCCTCCAGACCTAGAACGCGCAGGACATTTTCAAGGAGGCTGGAGATGCGAACATTACGAGTCTGCTTCGTTCTGGCCATTCTGTTGGTAACCGCCGGCAGAATGTTCGGGCAGGCTGGCGCAAGTGGCACAATTCTAGGAACGGTGACTGACAGTTCGGGTGCTATCGTTCCCAACGCCCAGGTCACGGTGACCAATACGGCGACGAACGTGAAGTCCCGGGTGGTTACCAACTCTGCTGGCGATTACTATGCGCCAAACCTCAATCCCGGCAGCTACACGGTATCGGCTGAGGCAAAGGGATTCCAGAGGACAATGACGAACCCCTTCACGCTGACCGTAAACCAGAGGGCACGCGTTGATCTGGCTCTCAAGATCGGCTCAGTGTCCGAGACGGTTGATGTTTCGGCGCAGGCTGTATCACTGGATACAGACAGCGCGGCTTTATCCAACCTGGTGAGCCAGCAGCAGGTGGAGAACCTGCCACTAAACGGCCGCAACTTCATGCAGCTCATTCTGGTGGGCGCCGGTGCTGTGACGGTCGGCGGCGAGCAGGGCACCATGCGGCAGGGCGAAGGCAACGCCATCAGCGTGAACGGCGGTCGCCCAGAGGGCAACAACTACACGCTGGACGGACTGGTGAACACGGATGCCGCGCTGGTGACTCCAGCGGTCATCCTCTCGCAGGATGCGATTCAGGAGTTCAAGGTTGCAAGCGGCACCTACTCTGCGGACCAGGGCTTCAGCGCAACGCAGATCAACATCGTGAGCAAGCCTGGCACCAACACGCCCCATGGCTCGGTTTTCTGGTTTGACCGCAATGACGCGTTCGACGCCAAGCCATTCCCGACGGCGAATGACATCCTTGCAAACACACCCACGGCGAATCCCGTGCTTCGCCAGAACCAGTTTGGCTTTGTGTTCGGCGGCCCGGTCTACATCCCCAAAGTGTATGACGGCCGAAACAAGAGCTTCTTCATGGCCAACTACGAGGGCTGGCGCATCACCAACGGCAGCCGCCAGGTGACCAGCGTACCCAACCCGGCGGTGTTGCAGGGCGACTTCTCGGCCGAAACCTATGCGGCTCCTGCCGGGTCCGGCCTGCCCGGTGGACCGCTGCCTGCATACGGCACAGCAGATTGCACCAAGCTGCTGACGCTGGGCGGCAACTGTATGCCGGTAGACCCGACGACCGGACAGCCATACCCCAACAACCAGATGCCGGCAGCAGCGATGACGGGCAATGTCGGCGGCGTTGCGGTGAAGAATACATTCTGGCAAACACCGACCATTCCCAACCAGCCGGAAGGCGTTCCCAACTACATCAAGAACGTGGGATTCCCGCTGCACCAGAATCAGCAGACCTATCGCGGGGACCAGAACCTTGGCAAACTTGGCTCAGTATTCTTCCGCTATACGGATGCGAACTACACCAACCAGGGCTTCTACAACTCTCAGGACCTGGTGCATGGGTATGAGATTTACCTGCAGAAGCAAACGAGTTGGACGGTCTCGCACAGCATGAGTTTCGGGAGCGCCAACGTAAACAACTTCCGCTTCGGCCACCTGACGGCAAACGCTCCGCAGGGCGGTCCGCAGATCACGCAGGATGCCGTTTCGCAACTGGCTCTCACGGGCACGTTCACCAAGTTCTCTGCACTGCAGCAGACCTGGCCCAACGTCTCGATTACGGCTTATGGAAGCGGCGGCGGATCAGTCAACTCCTATACAGGGTCTGAAGGGCCAACATGGGAGTTTGCCGACTCTTTCACCACGGTGCACGGCAAGCACACGCTGGGCTTCGGCGTTGATTACCGGCGCTGGCGCTTGATCCGCAACCTGGATGATGACTTCTACGGCGACTGGACCTTCTCGAGCAACCTGGTCACCATCAACGGCGGGGGCTGCGGCAATGCGACCGGCCTCTGCGGCACCGGCAACTCCGTGAGCGACATGTTGGCGGGGTATTACGCTGGAGTGGGCGGATTTGTGCCCGGCCCGCTGAGCCCGACCGATACGGCCGGCAACCCGCAGGACCACGTCTTCAACTACTTTGCTCCCTATGCAATGGATGACTGGAAGGTCACTCCAAAACTGACCCTTAACCTTGGACTTCGCTGGGACTATCGTGCAACGCCGTATGAAGCACAGAACCACATGTTCTGGCTTGACAACACCAACGACCAGGGTGGCCTGTGCTATGCCGATCCGAAGCTCTCCACTAACGGCGTGGCGCCTGGCGCGGGCTATAACGGTGGTCCGATTCTGCGCTACTGCGGGTCAGTTCCGCATCCAGGGCAGAAGACACCGTTCGCTCCGCGATTCGGATTCAACTACCGCTTGACGCCGAAGACCGTCATCCGCGGAGGATACGGCATCTTCTTTGACTCTGCGGAAGGCCGTGAGATCGACAACTCGGGCGACATCTACCCCTATAGCATCCGCAACAGCCTGAACCCAACCCTCGACCCAACGCTGCCGAAGTACAGCAACAACCTGTTCCCGGCGTACTCAACCCTTGGGGCGTTCCCGGTGAAAACGCTCACCTTCCTTGCTGTGATCATGTCAGACAATCCGCTCAACCCCTACGTTCAGTCCTGGACCGCGGGTGTGCAGCGGGAGCTGAGGGACAACACGACGCTTGAAGTGAACTACATCGGCACACATGCGGTTCACCTTCTCGACCGGCGCCAAATTGCCCAACCCTACTCGATCCCGCAGTCCGACCTGGCGTTCTGTCAGGAGCAGGTGAACGGAACGTACATCAACATGGGCTCAGCGCCGTGCAGCAACGCAAGCCGGCGGCCCTACCCCAACTTCAGCAACATTTACATCAACAGCGACTGGCACGGCTACTCGCACTACAACGGCTTGAACGTGAAGGTTGAGCATCGCGCGAGCGACCTGGCTCTTACCGCGGTCTACACCTGGGCTAACAGCAAGGACGACAAGTCGGCAGCAGCCGGCGTGGGCGCGACCGGTGCTGGATTCCAGGGCTTCATGGACAACCACCATCCCGAACTTGACTATGGACCGTCGGACTTTAACGTCGATCAGCGGTTTGTTAGCACGTACGTTTACCAGCTCCCGTTCGGCCGAGGCAAGAAGATTGCTACGGGCGTCAATCGCGCAACTGACATGGTGATTGGCGGATGGGAAACCACAGGAATCGCAACCTTCCAGAGCGGCTTCCCCTTCAGCATCACAGCGAGTGACGTGGGAGGCGCGCTGGGCACCTTCTTCCAGCGTGCCAACATGACACAGGGCTGCGATATTCACAAGAACCTGACCGGCGTGATGCAGCGGATTAACTTCAGCTGCTTCTCGCAACCTGCACTGGGCGTGTACGGTAACACGACCCGCAACTGGCTGCGCCAGCCGGGCATCAATAACTGGGACATGGGCATTGGAAAGAACTTCCAGATTGCGGAACGCGTCAGGTTCAAGCTTTCCGGGGACTTCTTCAACGCCTTCAACCACCATCAGTACAACATCGGCACAGGGGCCCTGATTGGCAGCGGTACCGGAGGCGGCTCCTCAATCAGCAATTCAATCACCAGCCCACGGGCAGGGCAGATTACAAGCGCGTCGGCCTCCCGAATTATCCAAATCAGCGGGAAGCTAACGTTTTAAATTTAGCCAACCGCTGCTTTACCCTGACTCCGCCACGCGTAGGCGTGGCGGAGTTTTCTATGCAGGAGCTACACTCGTTTCATGACCTCCCGGGGCATTCATTTCACCCTGATTACAACTCTCTGCTGCATTTTGTCGCTGGCTGCTGCAGCGCAAGGCGGCGGTGAGGATGAGGCAGCGCGCTACGCCTCCGCCGGGCAACAGGCTCTGGCGCAGGGCCGCTACGCCGAGGCACAGGCGGACTTTGAAAAGCTGGCCAAGCTGGCACCGGATGTTGCCGAAGTACATGCCACACTGGCCGCTATCTACTTCAAGCAACGCGCCTATGAAAAAGCGGCGCAGCAGGTGAAGACTGCGCAAAGGCTCAAACCGGGACTGCCACGGCTGGACAATTTGCTGGCACTTTCTTTATCGGAACTCGGTGACTACACCACAGCGGTTCCTTCACTGGAGAAATGCTTCAAGCAATCCAGCGAGCACGAAACTACGCGCATGTGTGGGCTGCAACTGCTGCGCGCATACACCGGGCTGGGCAGAGACGGCGATGCAGTGGTGACCTCGCTCGCGTTGAATCGGCTTTATCCTGACGACCCTGAGGTGCTATATCACACGGGCCGCATTTATGGAAATTATGCGTACATTGTGATGGAGAGGCTGCACGACAAGGCGCCGAACTCCATTTGGATGCTGCAGGCACAGGGCGAAGCCAATGAGAGCCAGAAGAATTATGACGCGGCCATCATCGCATTCAACCATGTGCTGGCGCTGGACCCTAAGAGACCAGGAATCCATTACCGCCTTGGGCGCGTGTACCTGGGGCGCTTTCACCAGGCGAGCAAGCCGGAGGACCGCGACGCTGCAATGCGTGAATTTGCTGCCGAGTTGGCCGTGGACCCGGCCAACGGCAACGCGGGCTATGAACTCGCCAATATGTATGCCGAGACTGGCAATCTTGCCGAAGCGCGCAAACAATACGAAGCGGTGATCAAGCGCTTTCCGGATTTCGAAGAGGCGCTGGTGGGCCTAGGAGGGGTGGAACTTGACAGCCAGAACGGTGCCGCGGCCGTGCCACTGCTGGCGCACGCAACACAATTACGCCCGGACGATGAAGTGGCCTGGTATAGGCTGGCACAGGCGGAGCGCGCGGCCGGCAACAAGGAAGCCCAGGCAAAGGCGCTGGCCGAGTTCAGAAAGCTGCACAGCTCAACGCCCGTAACGCTGCGCAAACCGAACGCGAGTGATGAGCTGACGCCGCAGAAGATCGCGACGGACACGCAACCTTAAGGGATAATACGCTGCACGCACAGGGGCGTGCAGGTAGTTCTACTGTTATTCATTTGGGGGGGGGACATCCTTTGCTCGTTTCGCTGTTCATCACCTGTTACAACGACACGCTTTTCCCTGAAACCGGCAAGGCGGTGGTGCGCGTGCTGGAGCGACTGGGCCATACGATCGAGTTCCGCAGAGAACAGACCTGCTGTGGCCAGATGCACTGGAACACCGGCTACCTGAGGGAAGCCATCCCCATCATCCGGCACTTTGTGAACGTCTATCGCGACGCTGAAACCGTCGTGGCGCCGTCCAGTTCCTGCGTATCCATGATGCGTGACCACTATAGGAAGGCCGCGGAACTTGCACAGGATACAAAGCTAGCTGCAGAGGTGGAAATGCTGCTACCACGCGTGTATGAGTTCACGGAGTTCCTGGTGAAGAAACTCGGCGTGGAAGATGTGGGCGCCACATTTGCACACAAGGTCACCTACCACACCAGTTGTCACTCGCAAAGGAGCCTGCACCTGGGGGACATACCCATTCGCCTGCTCAAGCGCGTGCGCAGCCTGGAGTTGTTGCCGCTTGAGAATCCGCAGGAGTGCTGCGGCTTTGGCGGAACGTTTTCGATCAAAAATGCTGACGTCTCCTCAGCCATGCTGGCGGACAAGGTACGCACGGTGCTGAACACAGGCGCTGAAGTGTGCACGGCCGTCGACAACTCATGCCTGATGCACATCTATGGGTCGCTGCATCGGCAGCGGACCTTTGTACGCACGGCGCATATTGCCGAGGTTCTTGCATGCACAGCGGGCGGCGACGGAGGCGTGCATTGACAGAGAAGAGAGAGTCGCCGTGGTCGCATCGCAGCTTTCCTGAAGCCGCAAAAGAGTTGCTCGCCGACTCGCAGATTCGCCGCAACGTGCGGCATGCAACCAACGTTATCCAGGCCAAGCGCAATCGAGTAGTAGCGGAACTTGAGGACTGGGAGCAGTTGCGCGAAGCAGGAGCTGCAATTCGCGCACACGCGCTCGAGTATCTAGACAACTATCTCGTTCAGTTTGAAGAAAACTGCACACGCGCGGGCGGCCATGTTCACTGGGCACGGGATGCCGCCGAGGCCAACGGCATCATTCTTGATCTACTGCGGCGCCATGCGGCAAAGGAGGTCATCAAGATTAAAACGATGACCTCGGAAGAGATTGGGCTGAACCGCAATCTTGAAGCACATGGCATTCATCCACACGAGACGGACCTCGCCGAGCTGATTATTCAGCTTGGGCACGACAAGCCGTCACATTTTGTTGTTCCGGCGCTGCACAAGAATCGCCAACAGGTGCGGGAGATCTTCCAGCGCGAGATGAATCTGCCCGATCTCGGTGAAAAGCCTGAGGATCTGGCATCTGCCGCGCGCGCTTATCTGCGGGAAAAATATCTGCGAATCAAGGTTGCGATTTCTGGCGCAAATTTTCTGGTCGCGGAGAATGGCGCGGTGTGCATTGTGGAGTCAGAAGGTAATGGACGGATGTGCCTGACGCTGCCGGACGTACTGATTTCACTGGTCGGAATAGAAAAAGTTATTCCGCGACATCGCGATCTCGAGGTTTTTTTGCAGACACTGCCTCGGTCGGCTACCGGCGAGCGCATGAATCCGTACAACTCCATCTGGAGCGGCGTGCATGCGGGCGACGGACCAAAGGAGTTTCATGTTGTGCTGCTTGACAATGGACGCAGTCCGATTCTTGCCGATAGCGAGGCCCGCCAAACGCTGCAATGCATCCGCTGTGGCGCGTGCCTGAACGCATGCCCGGTCTACCACCAGACGGGAGGACATGCGTATGAGTCGGTCTATCCGGGCCCCATTGGCGCAATTCTGACGCCGCAGTTGCATCAGATGCAGGAAGGCAGAACTCTGCCCTATGCCTCATCGCTGTGCGGCGCGTGTTATGAAGTATGTCCGGTCAAGATAAACATCCCCGAGGTGCTGATACACCTGCGCAGCAAGGTTGTGCAGAAGGATCAGAAGACAATCGCGGGCAGACTCGGCCTATGGAACATGGGCATGCAGGCCGCGGCATTTTTGCTGGCTGATGCGGATCGATTCTCGATGGCGCAGCATCTGGGGCAGATCGGGCAAAAGGTCGTTGTTTCACAGAATGGGTTCATCGAGAGGCTACCCCTGATGCTTTCCGGCTGGACGCAGACGCGCGACCTGCGACCGCTGCCCGCGCAGAGCTTCCGCGACTGGTGGGCCGAGCGGGAGAAGGCAAAGAAGAATTATGCGTCACATGAAACGATAAAGCGGAACGACACGAAGGAGCTGGGCGATGCCGGAAAGCATTGATGCACGTACCGCGATTCTGAGCAGTATTCGCACTGCGCTTGGCGCCTCCTCCCGTCCAGACACGGCGACAATCGATGCATCGTACTCAGCGTTATCGCGCCGCTACAAGCGCGAAGGCGCCTTGCAAAGTGAGGCGCTGCTGGGGCTATTCACACACCGCCTTATCGAATATGACGCTGGTGTCACACGCATTGCACGCGGGCAAATCGCCGTTGAGGTTGCACGAATTCTTACGGAGCGCAAGCGAATGCGGATTGGCATTCCGGGTGGACTGCCTTCTGCATGGTTGCCGGCTGGGTTCGATTTTCAAAATGCTGAGCACTATAGCGAGCACCAACTGGACGAGCTTGATGGCGTATTGACCGGATGCACTGTGGCCTGCGCGGAGACTGGATCAATCGTGCTGCAAACCGGTGCAGCACAGGGGCAACGGATCCTTACACTCGTACCTGACTACCACCTATGCGTGGTGCTGGCTGAACAGGTGGTGGAAACAGTGCCTGAGTGCTTTGCGCGACTAGGCTCCACGGCCACGCTGCCGACGACCATCTTCTCTGGCCCGTCGGCAACGGCCGATATTGAGATGACGCGCATCAAGGGCGTGCATGGGCCACGTTTTCTTGACGTGCTGCTAGCCATGTAAGGCACGCGGTAAAGTTCACCTGCACATCCTACCGCTCGTATAATCAGAATATGAAGAACTCGCCGGTGGTGGGCGTGGTGATGGGCAGCAAGAGCGACTTTGAGGTGCTCTCTGCGGCTGTGGAAGTACTGCGCGCACTGGAAATTCCGCATGAGGCGCGCGTGGTAAGCGCACATCGCACGCCGGACTGGCTGTTTGAGTATGCCGAAACTGCACGGGAGCGCGGGCTGCGCGTGATTATAGCGGGAGCCGGCGGAGCGGCACACCTGCCCGGCATGCTTGCGGCAAAAACATTGGTCCCCATTCTCGGAGTACCTGTAGCAGCTACGCAGCTGAATGGACTGGATGCGCTACTCTCCATTGTGCAAATGCCCAAGGGCGTTCCCGTGGGGACGCTCGCCATTGGCAAAGCGGGTGCGGCGAACGCAGCGCTGTTTGCGGCCGAGATGCTGGCGACCACCGACAATGCGCTTTATGAGCGTCTGAAGGCGTGGCGCGCTGAACGGACGCAGGAAGTGATGGAGCAGGAGCTTCCCGAGTGAGCAGCATGACCGATCCCCTGCTCCAGGACAGGCCGACAGTTGTGCGTCCGGGCGCACTGATTGCGATTTTAGGCGGCGGACAACTGGGGCGCATGACAGCGATGGCTGCTCGGACCATGGGCTACCGCGTGCGCGTGATGGATCCGGAGCCGGTGTGCCCGGCAAGTTTTGTGACGGACGAGACCATTGTGGGCGCGTGGGATGACGTGGCTGCCGCGCGCAGGCTGGCTACCGGCGCCGATGCCGTAACGCTGGAAATTGAACAGATTGGCTTGCACGCACTCGCTGAAGTCGCGCGGCTTACGCCGCTGCGTCCCGGCGTGGAACCCATCCGCATCATCCAGGACAAGACGCTGCAAAAGACGTGGCTTGCTGAAAACAGCTTCCCGGTGGGTGCCTTCCGCGTGGTGCAGAGCGAAGTGGAGTTGCAGGCAGCTGTGGCCGCACTGGGTGGGCACGTGTTCTTGAAGATTGGCCGAGGGGGATACGACGGCCGGGGACAGGCACGCATCGGGATCGATACGGATTCGACCGAAGCAGCGATTGCAGCAGCATGGCAAAGCATTGGTGCACGTCCTGCAGTGGCCGAGCAGGCACTAGACTTGGAGTGCGAAATCAGCGTAATGGCTGCACGAAATCCCGCAGGCGAAGTGCGCAGCTTTCCCGCTGCGCGCAATCACCATGAGAATCAAATCCTGGCGTGGAGCGTATTGCCGGCTGGAATTTCACCTGAGTTGGAGGCGCGGGCTGAAGCGTTGGCGGCGAACATCAGCGCAAAACTCGGCATTGAAGGCCTGTTATGCGTGGAAATGTTTGTGACACGAGATGGACAATTGCTGGTGAACGAATTGGCGCCGCGCCCGCACAACAGCTATCACCAAAGTGAGCGCGGCTGCGTGACCAGCCAGTTTGAGCAACTGGTGCGGACGACGTGCAACTTGCCGCTGGGCGATACAAGCTTGATCACTCCGGCGGCAATTGTGAATCTGCTGGGCGATGTGTGGCTGGGCAAGGAGCCGGACTTTGCAGCGGCGCTTGCTGTGCCCGGTGTACGGCTGCACCTCTATGAGAAGCACACTCCGCGAGCGGCCCGCAAGATGGGCCACTTATCGGCCACAGGCTCAACTCCCGAGGAAGCGCTAAGTCGCGTTCTGGAAGCAAAGCGGCGCTTGTAAATCTGGAGCGCTAACAACTTACCTAGACTTACTCAATGCCCTTTTCCCACCGCTTCGGCCTGCGATTCGCCTGCAGGATCTTCTTGCGCAGACGCAGGGACTTCGGTGTAACTTCCACCAACTCATCGTCGGCGATGAATTCGATGGCTTGTTCCAGGTTGAGCGCCTTGTAAGGCACGAGGCGGATTGCCTCATCCGCGCTGGATGCGCGCATGTTGGTCATCTTCTTTTCGCGCACCACGTTCACATCGAGGTCGTTGTCACGCGAGTGTTCGCCGACGATCATCCCCTCGTAGACTTCCACACCGGGCCCGACGAATAGAATGCCGCGTTCCTGCAAGCCGTTGAGCGAATAAGTCGTGGTTGTGCCATGGCGATCCGCGATAAGCGCGCCCGTAGGCCGCTGCGGGATTTCGCCCTGATAGGGAATATAGCCGTCAAAAAGGGCGTTCATCACGATGGTGCCGCGCGTCTCGGTGAGCATCTCACTGCGCAGGCCAATGAGGCCGCGGCTGGGCACACGAAACTCCATGCGCACGCGTCCTGAGCCATGATTGTGCATCTTGGTCATCTCACCCTTGCGCGGCCCCAGCTTCTCAATCACCACGCCTGTATGCTCTTCCGGCACGTCGATAGTAAGATGCTCGACCGGCTCCATGCGCACACCATCCACGGCCTTGGTTACGATTTCAGGCCGACCGACCATGAGTTCGTAGCCTTCGCGGCGCATCATCTCTATAAGGATTGCAAGCTGCAATTCGCCGCGGCCCAGCACCTTGAAGGTATCCGGCGAGCCTGTTTCTTCCACGCGAATAGAGACATTGGTGAGCAGCTCTTTTTCCAGCCGCTCGCGCAGGTTGCGGCTGGTCACATACTGGCCTTCGCGTCCGGCGAAAGGTGAGTTGTTCACGCTGAACTGGATGGCGATGGTTGGCTCGTCGATGACGATGAGCGGCAGAGGCGCGGGATGTTCCACGCAGGTGATGGTTTCACCAATCGTGATGCCTTCCACGCCGGCCACGGCCACAATGTCGCCCATCGTAGTCTCGGTTATCTCAATGCGCTTGAGGCCGCTGAAGGTAAAGAGCTTGGTGATACGCGTCTTCTGGAGGGAGCCGTCCCGTTTGGAGATATACACCTCATCCCCGACATGGAGCGTGCCCTGAAACACGCGACAGATGGCGATGCGGCCGAAGTAGTCGGAGTAGTCGAGATTTGTAACGAGAATTTGCAGCGCGCCGTCCACATCACCTGTGGCGGGAGGGATGGTAGATACAATTGCGTCAAACAGAGGCTGCAGGTCCGTGCCCGGCTTTGCCATGTCAGTGGTTGCCGTACCAGCCTTTGAAACCGCGTAGAGCACGGGGAACTCAAGCTGATGCTCATCGGCGTCGAGATCAATGAACAGGTCGTAGATCTCGTTCAGCACTTCCTGTGGGCGCGCGTCGGGGCGGTCAATCTTATTGATGACGACGATGGGTGGCAGCTTGGCCTCCAACGCCTTAGCCAGCACGTAGCGCGTCTGCGGCAGCGGCCCCTCGGCAGCATCCACCAGCAGCATCACGCCGTCCACCATTTTGAGCGCGCGTTCAACCTCGCCACCAAAGTCGGCATGGCCCGGCGTATCGACAATATTGATTTTGCCGCCAGCATAGTTAATGGCCGTGTTTTTGGCGAGAATAGTGATTCCGCGTTCCCGCTCCAGCTCATTCGAGTCCATCACCCGCTCGGCTACCTGCTCGTTGGCGCGGAAGGTGCCGGACTGGCGCAACATGGCGTCAACAAGTGTGGTCTTGCCGTGGTCAACATGGGCGATGATGGCGATATTGCGTATCGTCTGGCTCACAAGCGTGGAATTCCTTCGCGTGGATTGGGCAAAAGCCGTCAGGGTTGGGAGATGCGATACAAGTGCTTCACCGCACACTGCAACATTATCCATTGTAGCAGTAGCGTGGTAGTCGAGTGCAGCGTGCGTTCCCAGCCCATTCGTTGTCTTCACACTGCATGGTGCGTGAAGACGCGCTGGAAAGGTTCAGCCCGTGCGGCTTGGCACACATTAATGGCTGAGACTCACTCTTTGTTTCACCCCGATGAATCAATTGGCCTGCGCGGAAGCTGCTTTTGTCCTACTCTGGAGGTATGACAGACCGCGAACTGGTGGCGAGGATAGGCCGATCGCCCGGTGGCAAGGCAGGCTTCAAGCAGCTTGTGCGCGAGTTGGGACTAGGCGGCGGACGGGAGCGGCGCCTGCTGCTCGAACAGCTTGCACGGTTAACGCTGCGCGGGGAACTGACCAAGGTGGACCGTGAACAGTGGGGTACGCCGAGGGCGGTATCTGGCTTTGCCGGCGGACGCGACAACCTGGTTGCCGGGCGGCTGGATTTGCATCGCGACGGTTATGGGTTCGTGAGGCCCAATCCGCGGCAGGCCGCGGGGATGGAAGACATCTTCATTCCGCCGAGCGAAATGGGCGGCGCCATGCAGGGGGATCAGGTGCTGGTGGAACTGGATCCGCCACGCGCAGATGGCCGGCGAGCAGGACGCATTGCGCGCATTCTGGAGCGGCGCAACCCTACGGTGGTGGGCGTCTTCCATTATGCCCGCGCTGGAAGAACGCGGGAACACACCGTTGTGCCCTTTGACGAACGCATGTCACAGCACATTCTGATTTCGCCGGGCCAGGAGCTGTCCGCTGCGGGCACAGACATTACGCCACACCGCGTGTTGGGCAAGGAGGCTGCGGCAGCGGCTAAGCATGACGACCTGGAAGGGCTTGTGGTGGACGTGGAAATCACCAGTTGGCCCTCGCCGACTCGGCAGCCGATGGGGCGCGTGATTGAAGTGCTCGGCGATCCGGATGACTTTGGCGTGGATGTGGAGATGATGATTCGCAAGCACCAGCTACCACGCATTTTCCCTGAGCACGTGCTGGCCGAGGCGCGAACGGTTGCGCAGCTGGATACGGCGGAGGTAGCGCGGCGGCGGGACTTTCGCGGGTTGCCGATTGTGACCATTGATGGTGAAACGGCGAAGGACTTTGATGATGCGGTGCTGGTGAAGGAACACGCGGGCGGGGGCTACGAGTTACAGGTGCATATTGCCGATGTGGCTGAATATGTGCGCGCAGGCACGGACCTTGACCTGGAAGCGCGGCTACGTGGCACGAGTGTGTACTTCCCGGACCGGGCCATTCCAATGCTGCCACAGGAACTCTCTACAGATATTTGCAGCCTGCGTCCCGATGAGGATCGCCTGGTGCTGAGCTGCATTATGCAAATCTCATCAGAAGGACACATCGTGAGCTACGAGCTTGCAGAAGGCGTGATCCGTTCCGCGGCTCGCATGACATATGACGAAGTGCACGCAATTCTGGAAGGCGATGTGGAAATGCGCATGCATTACTCCACATTGGTTCCGGAGTTCGAGCGCATGCGCAAGCTCGCAGGTTTCTTGAACAAGCGGCGCGAGGAGCGTGGCAGCATCGACTTTGACCTGCCGGAGCCAGTGATTGAGTTTGACGAGCATGGGCAGATGCGCGGCGTAACGCGAGCAGAGCGCACATGGGCTAACCGGCTGATTGAAGAGTTTATGCTGGCGGCCAATGAATGCGTGGCGACGTGGCTGGAAGACCTGGGCGTACCGTCGCTTTATCGCATACACGAAAAACCGGAGCCACGCCGCGTGGCACAGTTTGAGGAAATTGCCGCAACATTTGGACATTCGCTTGGCCTTGGCGCACTACCAGTGCGGCGCATCCAGACGCGCGGGGAGCGGCGTGAATCTTATGGACGCGGACGGAACCCGCGCATACATGAAGTGACCGAGGACATTGCCGTGACACCGCGCAT
This sequence comes from Acidobacteriota bacterium, assembly GCA_021818105.1. Taxonomy (GTDB): domain Bacteria; phylum Acidobacteriota; class Terriglobia; order Terriglobales; family Acidobacteriaceae; genus Telmatobacter. The sequence continues at coordinate 24,541 of JAKAFB010000021.1, read as the reverse complement.
GTACCAAGCGCTGGCATCGCGCATTGAGGGCACACCGGAAGAGCGCATTTTGAGCTATCTGATGCTGCGTTCACTCCGACAGGCACGCTACTCGGAGATTAATGAAGGACACTTTGCGCTAGCTGCTCCGACGTATACACACTTCACCTCGCCCATCCGCCGTTACCCTGATCTGATTGTTCATCGCATCGCGAAAGAGATGTTACACCGTGGCATTCCGGGTACCGGAGAAGTGGGAGAGGGACGACACGCCTCACCGTGGACGCATGTTCATGAGGGACACAACCCGCAATTTAGGCTGACGGCAGGCCGGAGTGTCGCGAAGGATGTCGTGACAGGTGAACCTCCGATTCCTGAGACGGAACTGGCGCAGATTGCCGATGAAGCGAGCCAGAGCGAACGTCGAGCCGCAGATGCAGAGCGGGAACTCGTTGAGTGGAAGAAGGTGCGTTATATGCAGGACCGTGTGGGTGAAGAGTTTTCGGCTCTGGTGCTGAATCCCACAAAGTTCGGATTGTTTGTAGAGCTGATTGACCTGTTTGTGGAGGGGCTTGTGCCGATTGACTCCTTGCGTGATGATCACTACACATGGCGAGAAAATACACACGAGATTGTGGGCGAGCGGTTGGGACGGCGGTTCCGCGCAGGCGACCGCGTCCAGGTGATTCTGGATCGCATTCTGGCACAGGAGCGCAAGCTACAGTTCTCGATTGTGGAAGAGGAAATTCCCCTGACGGGAAAAAGGGCCGCGCTAGCTCCCCACACACAGAAAAAGCCGCGCAAGGCTCCCACCCACGTGAGCAAAGTGCTCAAGCAGGCACGACGGAAGGGCGGCAAGCGCCGCCGTTAGCACAGTGGGTGCATGGATGTACTTTCGATGAAAAACCCGTGCAATTGAAGGATATGTGCGTGGAAATGCAATTATCGGCGTGACCGGCGCTGAGCCATGGCACCGATGATGGGCAGCTTATACCACTCCCCGTTAAAAGCTTTGATCAGCACGACAACCCACAGAACTACGATCAGCAGCGAGTCGAGCGGAAAGTGCTCAAAATTGAGGAATCGTAGCGCGGGAACAACATTGGATAATGCGCCGAGCAGAACGGTAATGATGAGGCTGGCAAAGAAAAAATAGATAGCCTGCCAAGAGTGGAAACGAACGTACGGCCTTGTGTTGTAGCGATTAGACACAAGGAAATAGATAGCGGGAAGGACCATGATGTAAGCGATGCCTCCCGCAACCTGATCGGAAATCCCGGTCTGCTTTGCGGCGGAAGAACTCGGAGAGGCCATGTGACTCCTTTGCACGTACACATCGCACAATTGCCCGTGTCTCCACATCCAAGCTGGGCACTCCACGGGTTGAGGCGCAGCCAATGTGGGTAGTAGTGCAAGCAGCATAGCACTGGTTTAATACACAAAGAAAGACTCAGGCCTTTTGTACAAGGGATTGCATGACTTCAAGGTAGGGGCCGGACTGAGGATCATCGGGCTGCTGCGTAGTACTTTATACTTGCTTCAGACATGCGATCAGCACCGCACAATGAAGCCATCCTCATTCATTTCTCAGGACCTGACAGACCGGGACTGACCGCCGCACTCACCCATATTCTGGCAGATCACAAGGTCAATATCCTGGACATTGGCCAGGCAGTAGTGCATGAAAATCTGGCTTGGGGCATTCTTCTTGAAGTCCCGGAAGCGTGCGACTTTGCGCCCCTAAAGACCGCGCTACAAACCCGTGCACATGAACTTGGCCTTCTAACACGCTTTAAAACCATTCCTCAGAAAGCACTACTTCACTGGAAGCAAGTACTGCGCCACGATCATTTCATCATCACTGTGCTGGGCCGCTCCATTACAGCACAACAGCTTGCACGCATCAGCACAATCATTGCAGCGCACGCAATGAACATCGAGAGAATCGAGCGACTTTCTGGTCCACTATCGCTGGGAGACAGTCCAACTAGCGCATGCGTGGAGCTGACTGTCCGTGGCGAGCCTGACCAGGAACTTCCGATGCGCGAAGAATTTCTCGCTACGGCGCAGGATCTCTCGATTGATATTGCGTGCCAACGCGAAAGCATCTTTCGCCGTAACCGCCGGCTGTTTGTTTTCGACATGGACTCGACGCTCATCCAGGGAGAAGTGATAGACGAGCTGGCCAAAATGGTAGGGGTGGGCGATAGGGTTGCAGAAATTACAGAGGCTGCGATGCGCGGCGAACTCAAGTTTGATGAGAGCTTCACCCGCCGTGTTGCGCTGCTGAAGGGACTCCCTGCCGAACGGGTTCACAGCCTCGTAAACTCAATTCCGCTAGCCGAAGGTGCAGAGCGGCTGATTCGTACGCTCAAACTACTGGGCTATAAGACTGCAATTCTTTCAGGTGGTTTCACATTCTTTGCACGTCATCTGCAAGCGCGTTTGGGCATTGATTACATACATGCCAATGAGCTGGAGATTGTGGATGGCATGGTGACAGGCAATGTGGTTCCGCCGATCGTGAATGGCGCGCGCAAGGCTGCATTGCTTGCAGAAATCGCCAAGCGCGAAGGCATCTCTTTGGAACAGGTGGTTGCAGTGGGTGATGGCGCAAATGACATTCCCATGCTGAACCTGGCCGGGATGGGCATTGCCTATCGCGCGAAGCCGCTGGTTCGTCAAAGCGTTGACCAGTCCATCTCCTGCCTTGGGCTCGACGGTTTGTTGTACTTACTGGGCGTTCGCGATCAGGATCTGCAAATGCATGAACCTTTTGTCTCTGCCCCCATGCACAGCGAATGACAACTGCGTGCGGATTCGTCCGGCCAAATAGTGCATAGCTTGTCGAGTTGTGCTGTAGGCACCTCAATCCTATTCCCCTTATGCAATAGCCATGGATTCAATCCAGGGCGTTTTCCGGATCCGATACCAGCCGATTGATGACTGTGCACTGTCGAGGGAGATCAAGTTCTCAGGAGAACTAATCAGGCCGGGCATTCCGGGCGCGCGGTGTGAATACATGTTGATGCTTCCCGCATGAAGCTTAGGAAATGACCGCATACTATGCATCCCATATCTGCTCAGTTGTGGGCGGGGGAGTTCTTGAAAGACTTTCTAAAACGGGTAGTGTCGTTTCCCACTCTGCATCGTGATCCACCGTAGTATGGTGAATTCATCAATGGCGGATCTTCCCCCAAAGCGCCCATACCCGGATGCCTTCACTCCTCCGAAAGGCATCTGGGGCTCATCATGAACGGTGGACGCGTTGATGTGGCAAATCCCACTCTCAACACGCTGCGCCAGATTCCAGGCCCGCGCAATATTCTTACTGAAAATGGCAGCTGAAAGTCCGAATTCTGTGTCATTGGCAACTTGAAGCGCATGCTCGTCCCCATTAACCCGGATGATTGTGACCACGGGACCAAACGACTCTTCTGCATAGATTCGCATTTGGGGCGTTACACAATCGACCACCGTCGCTTCCATTAGAGTGCCACTACGATTTCCGCCTGCAGTCACACTCGCGCCTTTGGCAACAGCATCGTCCACCAGCATGGAAATTCGCTCTGCAGAGCTATTGCTCACGATAGATCCGAGCACTGTAGGGCCGAGGGAAGGATCTTGCAAAGGCAGTGCTGTGGCTCTTGCAGACAGTTTCTGAACAAATTCATCCGCGATCTTTTCATCGACGATGACCCTATCCGTGGACATGCAGATTTGTCCCTGGTTGAGAAATGCGCCGAATACGGCAGCATTCACGGCTTCATCGATCTCCGCATCGTCGAGAATGATTAATGGGGCCTTTCCTCCCAGCTCCAACAGTACAGGCTTCAAGTGTTTGGCGGCACGCTCAGCAATGATTCGGCCAACACGCGTTGAGCCTGTGAAGTTGATGTGACGTACGAGGGGATGGTCGATAAGCGCGCCTACGACCTCAGCAGCATCAGACGGATCATTCGTAAGCACGTTGACGACTCCGTCTGGAAGTCCGGCCTCTTGCATGGCTGTTCCGATCAACCGATGGACTGCTGGACAGAGTTCAGAAGCCTTGAAGACAATCGTGTTCCCGCAGGCCAGTGGCATGGCAAGAGCGCGCACCCCCAGGATGACTGGCGCATTCCAGGGTGCGATACCGACGCACACGCCGCGAGGCTGGCGCACTGCCAATGCAAGGTTTTGAGGGATATCGCTCGGGATAACCTCGCCGGAAATCTGGCTTGTCATGGCGGCAGCCTCGCGAAGCAGCGAAGCACCAAGCATTACATTGAAACTAGCCCAACCCTCGGTTGAGCCTGTTTCGGCAATCATGTGGCTGATGAATTCCTTCTCGTGCGTCACAAGCACGTCCGTTGCTCGCTGCAGAAGCTCACGGCGAAGCCCGGGGCCTGTTGCCGACCAAGCGGGGTAAGCCCTTGCGGCCATGGAAATGGCCTCATCTACATCATGTGACTTTGCAGCTGCGGCCCTGGTCGCAGATTGACCGGTGACGGGATTGTTGCGAAGAAAGACCTGACGATCCCTCGCCGACACAGACTTTCCACCTATTAATAGTTCAACTTCATTCATTGCGACCTCCTATATTCGGCGGCCCGTAATCAGAATGGCCAGCAACAGCGATCAATGCATCCAATGCCATGACGCCCCTCCCCTTCGGGAAAACGACGAGAGGATTGATGTCGACCTCGGCAATCTCAGGCACTGCTCGCATCAGGCTGCCAAGCCGACATACAGCATCCGATGTCGCGTCTGCATCGAGCTCAGGTGTGCCTCGGAACCCGCGAAGAAGCGCGGCACAGCGCAACTGATTCAACTCCTTCTTCACGGCCTCGGCAGGCAAGTCAGGAGGAAGAATGCGGACATCATGAATCGCCTCCGCAAGGATGCCGCCGAACCCGATGAGCAAGACGGGGCCCCAGTTCTTGTCATTACGGGCACCAACGATCAGTTCGACGCCCATATCCCCCATACGCTCAACCAAAATCCCATCGGGCACCAGGCCGGGCCGATACGACTGAATATTGCGATGGAGCGTCAGCCATGCTTCCGCGACGGCTTCTTTCGAGTTGACTCCCAATACAATGCCACCGGCTTCCGTCTTGTGTGGAAGATCGGCAGACTGCATTTTCAGCGCCACGGGATAGCCTATCTCCTGTGCGATGCTGACAGCTTCGTCGATGCATCTCGCGAGGCGACCAGCAGGGATCGGAATTCCAATCTCGTGTAGAACCGCCTTGCTTTCATATTCCGGAAGAAAGCCGTGACGTAGTCGGCCAATTGGCCCACAGGAGATACCTGGCTGTCCGGTATTGCATTCCATCTGCCCAAGTGCGGTCACGTGCGCAAGCGCTCGAATGGCACGCTCCGCAGAAGGAAAGCACGCGACTCCCAGGCTGCGCAGGTCGTCCAACTCCTGAAAGTCAAACGGAGCTCCTTCATCCAGAGCTGCAAATACCACTGGCTTACTGGGCTTCAAATGACGAATTGCATCGACAATATTGGGGAGCTTGAGTTTAGTTGTCTTAGGATCCGTAAGAATGATGCCAAGCAGAACGCTACCAAAGCAATCGTCGCCGAGGACCGGAGGCAATGTGCGGCGATACAGGCTAGGATCCACCAATCCTTGTGCCGTGAGGTCTAGGGGGTTCGATGGCGGAATAAATGCCGGCAAAGTGTCCCTCAAAGCTTGTGCTGCAGGTGGTGAAAGATCCGGGAGTTCCAACCCAACGCGTTCACTAAGATCCAGGGCGAGCGCCTTGAACGCGCCAGACTCAGTGAATACAGCAGCTCCTCCGCGAGGAAGTTGCCGGCAGCGCACAAGCAGCTGTGCTACGTCGACCAGTTCCTCCATGCTCTCCACGTGAATCACGCCGGCATGCGTGACGAGTGTGTGCATCACATCGTAATCACCGGCTATGGCGCCTGTGTGCGTCGCAGCAGAGTCACGGGCTGCTCTGCTGCGGCCCGGATGGAGCAATACGATGAATTTCCCTGCAGCGCGGGCATGACGCGCAAGTTCAAGAAAGCGCCGAGGCTGGCGAAACTGCTCAACGACGAGAGCAAATACGCCTGTTGCTTCATCATCAATCAGATCTTCAAGAAAATCTTCTACACCGAGCGCCGCTTCGTTTCCGGTGGAGATTGAATACGTGAGCGGAAGCCTGTGGTGACGCATATTGACAGCTATTACCGCGGCAAGGGCACCACTTTGCGAGAGAATTGCAGCACCCGATTTTTGCACCGATTCCTGCGGCTGTGTCACAACAAAGGTGAGTGGAATTCGATCAACGTAGTTCACTATGCCGAGGCAATTTGGCCCCACAAGCAACATGCCATTCTCTCGTGCGATACGTGCCAGTTCCTGTTGCGCATTATGACCATCTTCGCCGCCCTCAGCAAACCCGGCGGAGAAGACGATGACGCTGCCGACGCGCTTCTGTGCACAGGCCCGAGCAGATGCTAGAACGGCAGGGCCCGGGATCGCCAACACAGCACAATCAATGCCCTCTGGCAATTCGTCGATGGATCCCAGAGGAGACCGACCGCTAATCACCGGATGTTTTGGATTTATTAGATACAGCTCTCCGGAATATGCAGCATTTTCCAGATTTTCAAGTACACATGCACCTAGTGAACCAGGAGTTGCAGAAGCTCCGACGAGTGCAACCGAGCTTGGTCGCAGGAGTCTATCGAATCGAGCGTAGGCTGATCCCTTCTCATCCAGACTGGTCAAAGTCGTCTCCGATACAGTCTCTTACCGCCGGTAGCTTTGCAAGCCGGGCTTGATACTCTTTTCATCCAGGAACTGCTTGAGGCCTTTTTCACGTCCGTGCTCAGGATCGCGTAATTGCGACTGGTCGAGCTTGGCATAGAGATAGTCTTCACTCTGCTCCCACGTGAGCTCCCTGCATCGCTTGAAGCCATGCTTGGCCGCGCGGAGAATAACTGGATTCTTTGCAGCGAGCTTTCGCGCCAGCGCCACGGTTTCTTCGCGCAACTGTTCGAGAGGAACCGCACGATTGACAAGTCCCATCTCCTCTGCCTGTCTACCTGTAAACGTATCGCCCGTCATGATGAACTCAAGTGCCTTGCGGTGTCCAACGGTATCTGCGAGCGCTTTGCTCACGAGGTTTCCCGGAGGAATTCCCCAGTTGATTTCCGATAATCCAAACACCGCAGTTTCAGAGGCGATCGCCAAATCGCATGCAACAAGGGGCGAAAAACCCCCACCGAAGCACCAGCCATTGACCATGGCAATCGTAGGCTTGGCGTACATGCGCAGAAGCTTCCATTGCCACATAGACGCATCACGACGAATTCTCTCCTGAACGATTTCCGGAGCCTGATCGATCTCGCGGAAATATTCCTTCAGGTCCATTCCTGCCGTCCAGGATTCTCCTGCACCTGTAAGCACGAGCACCTTGACCGCATCGTCGAGTTCAAGAGCTTCGAGCACCCCGCACATTTCGCGATTGAGCGTTGGGCTCATCGCATTTCGCTTCTCAGGCCGGTTCAGGATCGCCCAGCCAATTCCCTCGTCCACCTCGACACGGACAGTATTCCAGCGTCCCTCATAGTTCGACATAGGTTTCGTCCTTTCGCCAATGCCTGAGCACTCCACCATGAGCACAGTCAGAATCCATGTAGCGGTAAGCCAACATAGTTCTCAGCAAGTGCAGTGGCAACCGCTCGGGATGTCATTACGTATTCCAATTCCGCAATCTGTAGCTTGCGATCGAAGGCCGAATCGTGTTCAAAGCGATGCAAAAGTGAAGTCATCCACAAGGAAAAGCGCTGTGCCTTCCAGATCCTCTGGAGGCAGATTGATGAATAACTGTCCAGGCCATTGGCATCACTCTCACGATAGAAGCGGCTGAGCGCCTCTGCGAGATAGTACACATCGGCAAAGGCAAGGTTCATACCCTTCGCACCTGTCGGCGGCACGATGTGCGCAGCATCGCCTGCGAGGAAGAGGCGCCCGCACTGGAGAGGCTCGGCGACAAAGCTTCGCATGCATGTGACACCCTTTTGAAGTATCTTTCCTTGAGTTGGATGCCATCCATCTTCACAAGCGAGACGGATATTCAATTCGCTCCAGATGCGATCATCGCCCCATTGCATGATGTCTTCATCGGGCCCGCATTGCAGGTAGAGCCGTGTGATGCTGGGCGAACGCATGCTATAAAGTGCAAATCCCCGCTCGTGGTGCATGTAAAGCAGCTCGTCACGAGAAGGTGCCGCCTCTGCCAGAATACCCAGCCACGCGAATGGATAGCTGCGTTCGTAGAAAGTCAGAGCTCCAGATGGGAGTGATTCACGAGAGATGCCGTGAAATCCATCGCATCCCGCTATGTAGTCGCAGCAGATTTCATCCTCATTGCCGTCTTTCCTCACGCGGATCTTCGGCATGCTGCCATTAAACTCGTGGACAGAAACATCTCCACAATCAAATCGCAGGTCGCCGCCATCTGAGAGCCGCCTGGCAATCAGGTCCTTGACTACCTCCTGCTGCCCATACACAGTCACATGTTTGCCGGTAAGTTCGAGGAACGAGATGCGCGTCCTCACTCCGTTGAGTCCCAGTTCAATGCCATGATGGCGAAGGCCTTCTCGTTCTAGCCGCTCGGCCAACCCGGCAACCCGCAGCATTTCCACGCTGGTGTATTCCAGAACACCGGCTCGGACTCGCGCTTCACAGTAGGCTCGAGACTTTGCCTCCAGAACTATGGACGAGATCCCGTGAAGATGGAGAAGATGAGACAGCATTAGGCCAGCTGGACCGGCGCCCACAATACCGACCTGTGTCTCGAAGCGTGTCATTACTCTCCTAGCTCGCTGGATGCCTTCAGGTTACTCAGAACTTCCTTCGCAGCATGGAAGGCAGAATTAGCCGCCGGAACGCCGCAGTAAACAGCGCAGTGCAACAGAACCTCGCGAATCTCCTCCAGTGTTACACCATTGTTTGCTGCAGCCTGCAGGTGCAGTTTAAGTTCATCGCCTCGGTTCATGGCGACCATCAGACCGATCGTCAGCAGGCTTCGCATATGCCGCGACAGTCCAGGGCGTGCCCATATCTCTCCCCAGGCATAACGAGTGATCAGATCCTGAAAGTCCACGTCGATCTCGCTTTGTGCAGCCCGTGCCCGGTCAACGTGCTCATTGCCCAGCACGTCTCGGCGAATGCGCATCCCCTGCTCGTAACGCTCTCGCTCATCCATGCACGGTTTTACCTCAAACCCAAAAATGAATGCGCTGCTTCAGCAAACGCTTCGTGTTGTTCCCATGCGGAGAGATGCGACCCGTCAAGCTCTACATAGCTAGAAGCTTGCAGAGCTGAGTAAAGAGCACGCCCATCAGAAGGTGGTGTTGCGGGATCATACTTGCCAGCAATAACCAGGCTAGGCACCTTGATCGACCCAAGTTTGCTTCTCAGATCGGTATCACGCAACACTCCACAGCACGCTGTATAGGCATTAGCATCAGTTGATGCAATCATGGTGCGTATGAGTTCCATCTCTGCTACATGGCAATCACGATATGAAGACGTGAACCACCGATCGATTGTCGCTTCAGCTAGCGATGCCATACACATACTTTGTGCCGCTGCAATCCGTTGATTCCAAGCCTCGGAGGTACCAATCCTTGCTGCAGTATTTGCAAGGATAATACGGCGCACACGTTGAGGCGCATTAATCGCAACCCACATCACAACGAGTCCGCCAAGAGACAGCCCGCAGAGATTTACGCGATCAAATCCAAGGCGGTTGAGGAGGAAGAGCAAATCTTCACCAAGTTCCTCAATCGAGTATGGCCCTAGTGGAGCACTACTTTGGCCATGCCCCCGCATGTCATAACGCAGGACCCTATAACTTCGCTCGAAAACAGGGAGCACCTTCTCCCACATCCGGAGGTTGGAGCCAAGCGAGTTAACAAAGACCAGTACGTCCCCGTCGGCATTACCACTCAGTTCGTAGTAGTACCGCACAGACGCACCTTCAATGGCTGGCATCGGCGCCCCCCAGAACACGTTCGATGAATTGGTGCGCACAGCCAAGATAGTGCCTGGGGTCGAGGAGACGGTCAATTTCAGTGCTGCTCAAGTGCGCTGAAACCTCTGGCTGCTGCTTGAGTACTTCGGAGAGATGCTTTTTTTCTCGACGCGCACCATCGGCGACTTTCTTTAATACTTTATGGGCTTCTGACCTTCCGATCTTCTGTGCCAACGCGAGACTAACGGCTTCCGCCATAGGTAATCCCAAGGATGCATCAAGGTTGGCTTGCATGCGTTCCGGGGCAACTTCGAGGCCTTCTGCAATTTCAACCGTATAGGCTAGCGCTGCCGAGGTACGTCGAAATGCTTCGGGCACACTTTCCCACTCAGCCTGCCATAAGCCAAGTCCTCGCTCGTGTTCCTGCGGCATAGCGGTCAGCATGGTTGCAGCGAGTGCCGGCATAGTGGCGTGCACCGCGAGCACTGCCGCACATGCAATGGGATTATGCTTGTGCGGCATCGTTGACGATCCACCGCGTTCCAGATCTGCCAACTCGAAGGCTTCACCGACCTCGGACTGCATGAGAAGCGCAATATCTTTCGCGAACTTCGCGAGAGTTCCGGTCAGCAGCGCAAGCACCTGTACCATCTCAGCCAGATTGTCCCGCTGAGTATGCCAGGGAATTTCGGGATCCTCCAGTTTGAGAATGCGGGCTATTTCCGCACCGACTTGGACACCAGCTTCTCCTAATGCTGCCCTCGTTCCGACAGCTCCGCCGAACTGCAGTACCAGCACCCTCTTCCGAGCAGATCGAATACGAACGCGGTCACGACGCATTGCAGCAAGTGTTCCCGCGAGTTTCAGACCCAACGTCGTCGGCGGGCCAGCTTGCAGCCAGGTTCTTCCGGAAAGCACAGTGTCTGCATGCAGCTTTATCTGCCGTACTAAGGCTCTCTCCACTCTTTCCAGGTCTGCACCAAGCAGTTCAAGCGCCTTGCGAATTTGCAAGACGAGCGCCGTATCGAGTACATCCTGGCTTGTTGCTCCCAGGTGAACGGCGCGTTCCGCGCGATCATTGCGAGCCATTACGGCGTTCGCCAGTTGCCGCACAAATGGAATCGCGATATTCCCGCTCTGCTTCGCTTCACTTGAAAGTAACTCGATGTCGATAAAGTCCGCTTCGAGCAGTGACTCAAGCACCGATGCCGTGCCAGAATCGGCCAGGCCTGCTTTTTCGAGCGCGACGGTCAGAGCCCATTCAAATTGCATCATGGCGCGCAGCTGTGACTCCGCAGAAAAGACACGCGACATTGCAGGCGTCGAAAAGAGGAACGAGTTGAGTTCACTTCTCATCTGCGGAGTTATCTCCCTACCAGGCAAAGAATACTGTTTCATCCTGTCCTTGCAGTCTCACGTTCCAACGAAAGGTGCCTGGTCCATCCTGTTGCGCAATGAGTGTGCCTCGGCGCTCTGGAGAAATTTGGCGGAGTATCGGGTCCGATACGTTACTCGGGCCATCGGTGATGTAAACACGCGATATCAGATGGCGAAGGAGGCCGCGCGCAAATACCAGCACAAGGAAGTGCGGGGCCTGCATCGTTTCATCGCCCAGAGCAATCGAAACAGGTCGGCGGATAGTGATTGAGAAAGTTCCATTCGCGTCCGTCGCTGCACGCCTGAAGCCAGCGGGATATGGCGCCTGGTCATCCTTCCCCATTGCTTCTTTGCCCTCGGTTGCTGGAGCCCAGAACTCCAGCATCGCATCGTTTACAGGAGTTCCATCGCGATCAAGCACCTGCCCTCGAATCGTAATCAATTCTGGGCTCTCCTCTTCAGGCACAGGCACACAGTCGATCAAATGCTGAAGTCCGATCCGAAAATACGGGCCGACTGTCTGCGAGCCGCTTGGGATCAGCTTAAGTTCTGTCGTCATCTGCGCGGTTCCTCAAACGGCGTATCACCATGACCTCGAAGGACAATGTCCCATTCATATGCCAGAGCGTAGTTCGGTTCGCTGCGGTTCATGTCCAGGCGCGCCACCAGACGATTTCGTGCGGCTTCATCGGGAATGCTGTTGAAGATGGGATCAAGTGGTTGTAACGGATCATCAGGAAAATACATTTGCGTTACCAGCCGCGACAGAATTCCGGCGCCGAAGAATGAAAAGTGAATGTGGGCAGGGCGCCACGCATTGTGATGGTTCCCCCAAGGATATGGGCCAGGCTTGATGGTCTTGAAGAAGTAGCGCCCTTCGTGATCCGTCAGGATGCGCCCCGCGCCGGAAAAGTTCGGGTCGAGCGGCGCATCATGATTGTCGACCTTGTGGCGATACCTTCCCGCCGCGTTGGCCTGCCAAACTTCAACCAATGCATTACGAACAGGCCTGCCATCTTCGTTTAGGACCTGCCCATGAACGAAGATTCGCTCTCCAAGTGGGTATCCTTCATGTTGCGCGGTGAGATCGCTGTCGTTTGGGCGGATGAGAGAGTGTCCGAAGACGGGACCAGTCTTCTCTGTGTGCGTGTCAGGAAGAAGTACGAGAGGCAGGCGTGGGGAGCGCGCAACAGACGAAATATAGGGCGGAAAATGATACGCAGGCTGAGTGTTTGGAGCCGCCTCTCGAACAGTGGCCAAATTCGTCATTCATCTCCTCCTTAGAGACGTTCCATTGCTAATGCAATACCCTGCCCCACCCCAATACACATTGTCGCCAAGGCCTGCTTTCCACCAGATTTCTCCAATTGATGAGCAGCTGTCATTACCAGCCGTGCACCGCTCATTCCGAGCGGGTGCCCGAGCGCGATCGCCCCGCCGGTTGTATTCACATGCTCGGCATCTTCCGGAAGGCCCAGTTGCCTGAGGCAAGCGATCGCTTGGCTCGCAAACGCCTCATTGAGCTGAATCCAATCGAAGTCTGCAATTGTTTTGTTGAGCCGTGCGAGTAACTTTTGCGTTGCCGGCACTGGGCCGATACCCATTACTCGTGGGGAAACTCCCGCGACCGCCATGCCGAGAATGCGTGCACGTGGGCGTAACCCGTTGCGTACGACTGCTTCTTCTGAAGCGACGATGATCGCTGCTGCTCCGTCGTTCACTCCGGACGCATTGCCTGCGGTCACGGTTCCACCAGGAAACAAAGGCTTAAGGCTAGCAAGCTTTTCGGGCGTCGTGTCCGGACGAGGGTGCTCGTCCTGTAAGACAATCGTCTTTTCTTTCTTGCCCGGCACCTCAACTGGAACGATCTCTTCCGCATGAAATCCACTGGCGAATGCTTTTGCCGCTCGCATCTGGCTTCGCCACGCGAACAAGTCTTGCGCGGTCCGCTCCACGGCGTAATCGCGAGCGACATTCTCTCCTGTCTCAGGCATTGAGTCTGTTCCGTATATCTCGCGCAATTTTGGATTCACGAATCGCCAGCCGATTGTAGTGTCGTAAATCTCGGCTGTACGCTGAAAAGCTGCCTCGGCCTTGCCCATCACAAATGGCGCACGTGACATAGATTCCACACCGCCGGCAATGAATAGATCCGCTTCACCACAGGCGATTGCGCGTGCCGCTATACCCACTGTATCCATACCGGAACCGCAAAGCCGATTGATGGTGGACCCCGGGATGCTTGCAGGAAGACCAGCAAGAAGCAGAGCCATGCGCGCTACATTCCTATTGTCCTCACCCGCTTGATTGGCGCATCCCAGCAACACATCATCCAGTGCGCTCCAATCCGATGCGGGATTGCGACGCATGAGTTCGCAAATCGGCACTGCGGCGAGATCATCCGTACGTACCTTAGCTAGCGCTCCTCCATAGCGACCAATCGGCGTGCGCACAGCATCGCAGATGAAAACCTGCTTCATGCAGCATCTCCCTGTACGCCATGGGCGGCAGCGGTGCGCTCCTTTAGATCGCGTAGAACCTGCAATTCTTGCGCTCGAGGCGGTTCTGTCACACCACACTCACTTGCGAATCGGATCTGCCATCCAGTGCTACCAATGATCATTCCGCGATCGACCCCTGGATGGATCGTTGTAACTTCAAGTTCGCGCGTTTCAGGATGAGGGCACAGAATGCATAGATCTGTGATGACTGCTACAGGACCTTTGCCGGGTAATCCGGCCTTTTCCCGAGCGTCGCCGCCGTTCAAAAAGCCTACTGACGTGATGAAGTCGAGCTTATCAACAAGCGTGCGTTTCGACTGCTTGATAATGATCAGCACCTCTTTGGCAGACGAGCTAATCTCCGGTGCACCACCGGCCCCCGGCAGGCGAACCTTCGGCTTTTTATACGGGCCCACGACGGTGGTGTTGATGTTTGCGAATCGGTCAAGTTGCGCCGCGCCGAGAAAGCCAACATCAATGCGCCCGCCCTGCAGCCAATAGCGGAAAATCTCAGGAGTTGACACCACTGTGTCAGCTGTTTCTGCAAGATTGCCATCACCAATCGAAAGCGGCAGCACCGACGGCTTTGCACCGATCGGCCCAGACTCATAGATAAGTACCGCATCTGGAGCATGCGTAAGGCGCGCAAGATTAGCTGCGGTTGACGGAAGTCCTATGCCTACAAAGCAAACAGCGCTGTTGCGCAACATGCGGGCCGCGGCCACTGTCATCATTTCATCAGATGTATAAGCAGCAGTCACTGGTACACCGCCTGCACTTTTGGGTCGTTCTGCAAGCTCAGATATTCTTTGAAATCTTGAGTCTTATGAACATGCCTGTTGAGCCATGCACTGAAGCGTTCACGATCACGCGAAATGCCATCCCATGCACGATAGAACGAGTTATCACGTTCGTAGTATCCATGCGCATACGAGGGCGTTGCGCCACGGGGGACTTCGCAAACCGACGCCACTACCCAACTGGGAAGGATGCACGCATTCGGTGGAGCGTCGAGCGTGCGCACGCGCTCTTCAACAGTGACTATGGCGCGCTTGGCAGCCAGAACTGCTTCCTTCTGCACGCCAATAATGCCCCAAAGAAGCACGTTCCCTTTCCAGTCTGCCTTCTGCGCATGGATCACAGCTACATCCGGCCGTACAGCCGGTGTTGCAGCAAGAACTTCTCCCGTAAACGGACACGTAACGGAACGAATCTTGTCATTGACGCGCGCGAAATCAGACCCCTTGTAGCCACGCAGAACGGCGAATGGAAGATTCGCAGCGCCAGCCACGTACGCATTCGCCAAGTCGCTGTGGCTGCGCTCCTCAATGTCGAGTGGTACTGGCCAGTCGTTCTCCACCGCGTCACGGAAGCGATGAAGCGAGCCTACGCCAGGATTTCCGCCCCAGGAGAATGTCAACTTGCTGGCACATCCTGCGCCAATCAACTGGTCATAGATGAGATCGGGCGTCATGCGGATGAGAGACAGCCTTCGTCTCCCCTGCCGGATGATCTCGTGGCCGGCTGCGAACGGAATAAGATGCGTAAACCCCTCCATCGCAATCGTGTCGCCATCATGCACATGCGCCGCGACCGCTTCAGACAGGCTTGCCCACTCCGCCATTAGACCTCCATTTTCTGTGGCCGCATTATTACGCAATTATCCAGACTTGTACAAGATGTGCGATAATCGGCCACTAAAGGAAAGCTCAAGATGGGCACCGCAAAATCCTCTTCTTTAACACATGAAGCGGGGTCGGCCAATGTCTTTGCTGCACAGGCAGGCAATCCCGACTTCGTACTCTCCCTTGCTAGGGGTCTTCGCGTAATTGAGAGTTTCGAGGGACATCTTGAGGGGCGCACGATTATTGAGGTTTCTCAATCCACTGGTCTTTCGCGCGCATCAATTCGCCGCATCCTGCTGACTCTAGAGCGTCTTGGCTATGTGGAGCGGTCACGGCAGGTATATCGGCTGAAGACCCAGGTGCTACGCCTGGGTTTTTCCTTTCTCTCATCCTCCTCGGTTGTCGAAGCAGCTCGGCCTGTTCTGGAGCGCATTACTGAACGAGTGCATGAATCCGCCTCGATGAGCATGCTCGACGGAACTGAAATTGTCTACGTTGCGCGATCTGCGGCAAGCCGTGTGTTGGCAGCTGGGCTCTCTGTCGGAAGCAGGTTGCCTGCATACTGCACGTCGATGGGTCGTGTTCTGCTTGCAAGTCTGCCAGAGGCGCAGCTTGAATCGTACTTGCATGAGGTCAGACTGAAGGCGCATACGCCGAGGACGATCACGCGGATTCCACAACTGAAAAAGGCCATCCTCTCCGCGCTGCGAAATGGTTACGCAATTGTGGATCAGGAGCTCGAGGCAGGCTTACGGTCTATAGCAGTTCCAGTATTGACACGAAGTAATCAGGTTGTGGCGGCGATCAACGTGGGGACACATGTCACGCGTGTCGACTCATCCACGCTGGTCAAAGTCTGCTTGCCTGCCCTCCAGGAGGGTGCTCGTACACTTCGCGAGATACTCATCTGAACCACTCAGCCAGAGCTCAACGAAAGTTTGGGAAGGAATCGACTATGTCCAAGTCTTATCGCGCCGATCACGTTGGAAGTCTTCTCCGCCCTGCGGAGCTTCTCGATGCAAGGCATTCGCAAGTGTCAGCTCAGGTCCTTCAAGCATTGGAAGATAAGCACATTCTCCGCGTCCTGCAGCGGCAAAAAGAGATCGGCTTTGAAGCATTTACCGACGGCGAACTACGCCGCACCAACTTCATGAGCGATTTCACAGATGCGGTTGACGGATTCGACTTTTCAGGCGAGGTCGCTCGCATGTGGAAAGAGGGGGCACAGAAGGACAAGCAGGCATCGCCAACCGTTAGCAGAATCAACGGAATTGTGAATGCAGCGCTCCACCAGAAGCAGCCCCTTACTGGCCGCGAACTTCCATTCCTGCGCACACATTCTCAGGGCGCTATCAAGATTACGCTCCCGAGTGCTACACAGTTCCCCGCCATTTCATTCAAATATGGCATCACTGATGTGGTGTACAAAGACCCGTATGCTCTGCTCGATGCGATCACCGCAATCATGGCTGAGGACATCAAATGCCTTGCGACTAGCGGAATCTCCTACCTGCAGATAGATGCACCGCGGTACAGCTATTACCTCGATCCGAAATGGGCTGCATGGATGCAGCGTGAACTGCGTGTTGATCCCGCGCAGATGCTGTCCGCATCATTAAAAGCAGACAATGCATGCCTTGCTGCAGCTAAGCACCCGAATGTCACAAGAGCTATTCACCTTTGCCGTGGAAACAATCGGAGCCACTGGTATGCGGAAGGCGGATACGAAGCAATCGCAGAACGCATATTTCACGAACTGGATGTCGATCGATTTCTGCTGGAGTATGACGATGAGCGCTCAGGCACATTTGAGCCGCTTCTTTACGTTCCGAAGGGAAAGACCGTGGTCCTTGGGCTCGTCAGCACCAAGCGTCCGGCACTGGAAAGAAAAGAAGACTTGCTCAAGCGCATCGATGAGGCAGCGAAGGTCCTGCCTCTGGAGCAGCTTGCCATCAGTCCCCAGTGCGGATTCGCGTCCACTATGGAAGGCAATCTCCTCACTGAAGACGAACAGTGGGCCAAGCTGCAGATGGTTGTTGACGTAGCACGCGATGTTTGGGGCTAGCGGACGTTTTGGTCCGCATTCCAAAGCTCCTCTCGCAAGCAATAGGCTTTCTTCGCTGAGTCCATTGTTATGGGCTGTTGCTGGGCAGAAGCGCTGAAGGAAGCTACACCATCGATGACTTTCTCCTCTATCACTGCAATTGTTGCTAGTAGCCCGAAGAACTGGTTGGCGAGATACTTTGCGCTGAGTCACAGGGGACCGCAGAGTTGCGGAAATTCCTATCTTGAGCCGTATCGATGGGAATTGCCGTTTATGCAGTTCAGCTGTGATGGTTCGGATCTCAGACATTGGAGATGGAGATGAAGATTCGTCATGTAGTGCAATTTGCGGCTGTGATGCTTCTGGGCTCGTGGGCATGGGCGCAGGAGGCTCCAAGGATGGAACTGAGTTTAGACTACTCATTTGCACGCTACTCTCCCAGCGCATCCTATACGAAAGGACATAGCTTCAACGGCGGCGGAGGCATGTTTAAGTACAATGTCACAAATAACATAGGAATCGCGATGGACCTGCAGGGATATAACAGCAATACCACTCAGTTCACGATCCCGCCCAACACAGACTTTCCCTCCGGTGCCAGTGGATCCGTATCAGGCAATCTGTTTACTTACCTGTTCGGGCCTGTGGTCAAGTTCTACCCGGCGCCCAGGGTCCACCCGTATTTCGACCTTCTCTTCGGTGCTGCCCATAGCTCTGTGTATGGCAATGCATACAAGACCCTTTGCCAACCCGTAGCTGGGGCTTGCGCCATTTCTTCTACACCAAACGGCAATGGATTCGCGATGTCGGCAGGCGGCGGACTCGATATCCCGATCAATGATCGGATTGATTTCAAGGTCGGTCAGTTCGATTACCTGTATACGCGTTTCACGAACATCTTCAACGACGCAGGGCAGAATAACTTCCGGTACATTGCAGGTCTGAACTTCAAGATGGGATCACGCTAAGAAGGAAAGGCGAATTTCAATCACCAACTTAGCAGCTTGCAGATTCATTGATTCCAACCGCAGGTCGTTCATCGTAATGCGACCGGGCTACCCGATGGAAAGCTACTCGGGCAGCCCGGTTGCTTTAGAGGCAGGAAGGGTATATGTCCGGCATGTTCCCACGCCGTTCACCATGCGCAGGGGCTGCGCTTGCTGGCGATCGCAAGCTAGTGCGCCGGTATACGCAAGTTTGTTCGAGCATGCTGGATGCCTTGGCTGCAGCATTGGGAGGATTGGCATTGAGGCACTCCGCGCGTGGGTGCATGGCAGGTATATTCGACCCCAATGCGGGTACGCGCGAGATGAGCGGGCATGATACTGGCGCTGACGAGTAACCAACTAATTCATCATCTTTATAGATAGCTCTCAGTCTGCACTGGGATGCAAATATCTCACCTACCGTAGCAATTTTGCATAGATCTGCCGAGCCTGCTCCAGTGTCCGTAATGTGGATGCTTCCTCCGCAGGGGTGTTCCAATTCTTGTTGGCCTTTGTCGTTGCGATCAGGCGGTCAATCCATGTGATAAAGAACTCGGCGTCCTCTACCGGCCTTGGAGCAGATCCCTCTACGTTCACGTAGATTGGGCTGGTTGTGCTGTAGACGTAGTCATCAAGCACTGGATGCTCCGCCTTGTCACTGGACGCGCGAAGAACGCACCAGCCGCTGTGCGAGATCAGGATGCTGCCTTTTACGTTGGCCGATTGCCGGTCGCCGTGGAGCTTCAGGTCGCGCACGACTTTGCCGTTGCAAACGAGTTCAAAGTGATCGACAGGCACAAAGGAACGAAACCAGCCAGCGAACTCCACCTTGTTCTCACCCGCCGGGAGCTTCAATTCGTCGCCCACAGCCTTGCCGCCGAGGGTCAACCCCAGCAGCGGGCCGTTGGTGGCAAACGTACGCCCATGCTTGAGTGCTTCCATCAAAGGCGCCGGGGGTGTTGCATTCTTGGGAATGCTGGCAAAGACGCGGACCAGGCCGACTGGCCCGTGGAGCGAAGCATAGTTGGCCATGGTGTCAGAGCCCGCTCCGGCCGGCAGTCGAAATCCACAATTGAGCAGGCGGTACCAGACTGATGCCGTCATGCGGTGATCGCTGAAGCCCAGCACTTCGACGTAATCCACTTTACCCAGGGCCGCGTCTACGGGCAGTTCTAGAGCCTCATCCAAAGGTTGACCGTGTGTCAGCGTGCGGTCGCCCGCCGGGTCCACCTCGATATCGAAGGGATGCGCGTAGCCAACCAGGCCCTGTTGCCTGTGCGTAAGATCCTCCACCACTGCATTCGTTGGGAAAAGGCTCGCTGCTGCGGTATTGCTATATGCGGCGTAGTCCGGCAGCAGAAAGTTATGCGTGAGATTTAACAACGCCAAATGTCCCCAGTAGCTGGTGTGAAACTCCTGCCCGTAGAGCAGCCAGTGGTTCGGGGTTGAGGCTGGGTCAGGAGTGGTTCGGAAGTAGGAAATATCAGGGATCCTCTGCTCCTTGTTCACCACCACATCTTCAACCAGAAATAGACCCTCTGCCCTTTGCTGCGCCACAAGGTTAGTTGGCGCGTTGCGATAAGTCCCCCCGTAATTCATGTGCATGTGCAGGTCAGCACTTACCCAGCGGGAATTCGCGTCCGTGGGAATCTGCAGTGGCTTCAGATGGATGATGAGATGAGCGTTCGGGCTGCAGGCAACGATCTCTCTTGCCACGAAGTACTCGAGTCCCTTGGTGACTTCAACCTGAACACTGCCTGCAGGAACTTCCAACTCTGCCTTGCCTGTGCTGTGGAAGTAATGGCTCTCAAACGCGCTCTTAGGATCGACGTAGCCGTCTTCGGCATGCATCCATGCATCATCGGGCGCGTAGGCTCTACCGTCCGCACCTGTCACTGAGATGCGAGCAGGTGTCGGCCTTTCTGAAGGATCGAGGACGGTGATGCTCAAATGCCCCATCGGCAGCAAATAGTGCTTGTCTTTCGCAAAAACCTGGCGCTGCGCTCCGCCCAGAACATCCTGTACCCACAGTGAGGTGTTGCCGCTCCGGTTTGATATGAATGCGATGCGTGTGCCGTCCGGCGACCAGCGGGGATTGGTGTTGTCGAAGTCCCCGTAGGAAATCGGAAGGGGATCGCCGCCTTCTGACGGCATAAGCCAGAGCTGATGCCACTGGCCGCCCAGATACGACGCATAGACGATACGTTTCCCGTCAGGCGAGAAATCCGGCCGCGCCTTCCACGCAGTCTCCTCGTAGTGAATCTCGTGTGCCTCCGCGCCGGGTTCTGCCTTCATCCGCCAAAAGGCGCCGGTTCCGTAGATATGACCGCGGTTGGAAACAAAGATCAGGTCTTTCCCATCCGGCGACCACACAGGGTTGATTTCGTGATCGAATTCGCTGTAGTAAAAGCGGGGCAGATTGCTTCGCGTCTCGCCGGTGAGCCGTTGTACGCCCGTCAACTCTCCATCCTGAAAGTCGCCGACAAAAATGTGAAAGTGGCCGTGATAGGCAGTGGAGACAAAAGCGATATGCTTGCCATCTGGCGAGAAGCGCGGCTCAACATTCACAGCCCCGGCGAAGGTGAGTTGATGCACCTGCCTCTTCTCAACATCGAGGACCCAAAGTTCCATCGCGTCGTGCTGGTACTTCACGTAGGCAATCCAACGTCCGTCAGGAGACCAGTCAGGCTGATAGTCATAGCCAGGTCCTGCGGTGAGTTGCTCTGCTGTGCCTGAATCCAATGCCTGCCTCCATAGCGATCCAGTCATGGAATACACTAGCGAGCGCGAATCAGGAGACCATGCAGCCGAACTCGGTCCCGTGGTCAACTGCGGCAGATACATCTCGCGGTAATAGTAAGGATGCGGCAGATCGATCTGCTTCAGTAACGGCATGCGCTGGGCAATCAGGGATTGCGCTGTCAACATCAGCGTGAAGAACGTCAGGAAGTTGATTCGGTATGCTCTGCAGATGCGCCGTTGCTGAAATACTAATGACTGGTTGGCCTTCATAGATGTGCGAGCAGTCTAACGCACACGCTTCAATCAACCAAGAGGAGGTCTCGCACAGAGCAAGCCGGTCCTAAGTACGTAGAGAGAAAACACAGCAGCACAGGTAGGAACTGCAGGAAACCAAACGATGAGAGCGTAGTTGGCAATGCTAACCGACTCGACGACCTATTCGGCTCAAGCGCCAGGTTTCACCCTTCTTTTGGCCGTGCAACAGTGTACTTCTCGCCAGTTACTCTCTCTCCCCAAACAGGATCGATGCATTCTCGCCCCGTTCATGCAGGGAAACGTGCATCATCATATATGTGTTACGACGCTGCGCCATGCCAGCGCATTTCTACAGGTTTAATGAAGACCGTGTCGCCGGTGTGAATCTTCCAGAGGGATCGCATATTCCTTGCACGCGGCCCACGCCCGACAGGACATGCAGGGTCTGCCCGAGCGGGTGCGAATGCCATGCCGTCCTTGCTTACGGCTTGATGGATCCCCGGATCGACTTCAGTAGCGGCGGAGCCTAGCCGCTGACGATATCGTGATCCAGACAGTGCCGTAAGCCAAGCCCGGACCCTCGGAGGCTGGTGCTGACTGCATCCTTCAAGATGCCAGAACAGTTCCTTGGCAGCGATCCGCCGCACTTTGTTTATTACAGAAATATGGCACCCTAATGCCTGTGATTCCAGTTATCTCGGCCCGCGACTCGATGCCTGCCTCCACACTTGCATTACCCTGACTGAGCCTTCGTCCATGCCCCGCAGTCCTTGCCTCAAGGAATTCTCATTTCTGATACTTGACGTTACACACTATATGTCATACAGTATGTTTCGTACAGTATGTGAGGCGTGCGATGGGCGACCGTGAAAACCTCTTCGAGAACCTTCGGCTGGAGCTTCGCCGTGGCTGCCTCACCCTGGCCACACTTGGCCAACTACGCCAGGAGCACTACGGCTACACACTCCGCAAGGCGCTTGCCGATCGCGGCTTAGTCATTGATGAAAGCACTCTTTACCCGCTCTTGCGTCGCCTTGAGGTTCAAGGCCTGCTGGTGAGCCAGTGGCGCGAAGAGGATAAGCGCAACAAGCGTTTTTACCGTCTTTCCGCTCTCGGCGAGCAGATGCTGACGCAACTTCTGGCAGAGTGGCAGGAACTCAACGCATCCATCCATCGCATCCTCGGGCAGTCCGAGTAGCGTACAGCAAGGAAAACGCCATGGAACTCCTCGACCGTTATCTGCAAGCCATCAGCAAGCACCTGCCCCGCGCCCGTCAGCAGGACATTCTCGCAGAGCTGCGCGCCAATCTCGAAGCCCAGTTGGAAGACAAGGAGGCCGCACTTGGCCGCCCGCTTACCCAAGGCGAAGCCGAGGACTGGCTTCGTGAGATGGGATCACCGATGCAGATGGCTGCACGCTATCTGCCTCAACAGTCCCTCATCGGCCCCACCATTTTTCCCATGTACTGGTTTGTGCTACGGACGGCTCTGATGTGGGCTCTGATCATTTACACGGCCATCACTGCTGTGCTCATCGCGCTCGGCCAGCCTGATGCCCCTGCCGTCCCTCAGGCGATTCTTCGGGTCCCCGGTGTCCTCTTCGGCGTTGCAGCCTGGATTACCCTCGTCTTTGCAGTGATCGAGTTCCTCTCTGCTCGATATCCAGAAAAGTGCGCGCCCTTCGTCCAGCAAGCCACGCGTTGGTCGCCTGCTTCGCTGCCTCCGCTGGAAAAGGTTCACCCCAGCCTGGCTCCGCGCAGCTTCCCAAAAGCAATTGCCGAAGTAATCTTCGGATTGCTCTTCCTTATCTGGCTTCTGCTCATTCCGCAGTATCCGGCTCTCCTGTTTGGCCCAGGAGCGCAGTATTTCGATCAATCCCCCTTCCAATTTGCGCCCGTACTGCTTCTCTTCTACGCATGGGTCATTGCGCTTAACGTCCTCCAGCTTGTGTGGCGCGGCATTGATCTTGCCAGGGGTACTTGGCAGCGTCCGCAGCCCTTTCAGCACATCGTCTTCAAGGCCTTCGCTCTCATTCCCATCGCAGTGCTGCTCCGAGCACCCGGCCACGTCATCGTAATGCTTAAGAATCCAGAACTCGACATGGCTCGCTACGGCTCCACAATCAACACGCTCAACGCGGGCATCCACAAAGCACTGCTGATCGTGCTCGTGATTGTTGTACTTCAGCTGCTCTGGGATCTTAGCCGCTTGTTCTTCAGCATTCGCCGTGACCGCCAGGCCAGAATTTAACCCCGCGTATCACGGCAGGAAATTCAGACGACGATGCAGTCCACAGATTCACAGTCTCTGCGGAGAACTCCAGATTACGCACAACTCCTCTTGCCTATTTTCGATCTCTCATAAGATAAGACTGTGGTGAATGTTCCACGAACATATGCAATTCAGGGGTGCGTGGGATGATCGCCGTAGAACTTCCAGCTTGTCTTAAAGTCACGAGTCAGGTTCTGATTCTCAAGGTCCGCCCGAAGCAGCTCGACCGGCATAAAGTTTTCGTGGAGAATTGCATCGTGGAATTCGCGGTCAGTCATCTTCTTTGAGTCGACTAGCTCGTGGTGCATTGCGCGAAACTGAAGCGCGCCGAGCAGATACGCACTTTGATAGAGGGGGCCAACTGATCCATCAAAGGATCGCCGAACCTCTGCGGATGCGTTGTCCGGCTCAAACCCAACACTGTTGATGAGAAACTGCACGCACTGTTCCGGCGTCCACCTGCCAAGGTGATAGTTCATGGTGAAGATGATGCGCGCGGAACGGTGCATCCGCCAAACCAGCGCGCCAACGCGCTCTTCCGGCGTACTGTCGAATCCCTTATCCCAGAAAAGCATCTCCCACCACAGCGCGTTACCCTCAATCCAGAACGGCGTCTCGAACGCGCTGCGATAAGGACGATAGCGCGCCGACATGTAGAACTGCAGGAAGTGCCCTGGAATCATCTCGTGAAATGCGGTGGCGTGCGCAAATGGGATGTTGTTGCCGCGCATGCTCATTTCACGCTGATCGAATGTCATCGTATCGGTTGGAT
>JAKAFB010000101.1:5105-9119 GCA_021818105.1 Acidobacteriota bacterium | reverse complement strand
CCATCGTGGTGGAAACCACCTTGAGCGCATTGATCTCATGAATGTCCTGGTAGCCAAAGAGTGATAGCAGCGTGATGATCAGAAATCCCGCGCCCGCTCCGAAGTAGCCTATATAGAAGCAGACCACGACGGTGGCCACGAAGACCGGCAGGCGGCGCTGCGCATGCGCGCGGCCCGCGGCGTCTGCACGGCGGGCCGCGTTCCGGCGCTCAAGCCAGCGCGAGACTGGACCGCTCACAGCAAAGATGATGGCTGCGACAAGCAGCAGCCACGGCACCAGGTGCAGGAAGGTCAACTGCGGCGTGATGAGCAGAACGATAGCGCCCGCCGTTCCGCCCAGCAGCCCCGCGAGCCCCAGCGGCAGGGCCATGCGCAGGTTCCTGCGAATGTCATGGCGATAGGCGGCAATGGACGAAAGCTGGCCCGGCCACAGCGCCACGGTATTGGTGGCGTTGGCCTGGATGGGCAGCATCTTCATGCTCAGCATGGCGGGGAAAAGCAGAAAGGAGCCGCCCCCTGCAACGGCATTCAGCACCCCGGCCATAAAGGCAGCCGCCGTGAGCCAGAGCCAGTGCCAGTCCATGTAGGCAGGAAGGCTGAAGACATGCATCATCTGACGCATATTGTAGAGCGCAAGACCTGAACCTTTCTCAAAAGCGCCTGCGGGCACTGGCGGGATGAAAGTACCCCGGAAAATGCCCAATTCCACCTGACGTTTCGGAGTATGCTCTTGTCATGCTTTCGCTTCCCCGTCGTTCCATGCTCGCCGTGGGGTTGATGTTGATTGCCTTGTTCGCAGCCCTGCCCCAGTCCGCCGCTCAGTCCAGCGCCCCTGTGCTTGCTATCGATGGTCTCGGCAAAGGCTCCGCTCCGCTCGATGGGCCGTGGCAGTTCCATCTGGGCGACAACTCCGCATGGGCGCTGCCGCAAACCGGCGACGACCAGAACAGCGTCGGCTGGGAGCAGCTCAGCCCGGACAAGACCTGGGGCGCGCAGGGCCACCCGGCCTACACCGGCTTCGCCTGGTATCGGAAGCACATCCGGATCTCGCTTGCGCCCGGCGCACCGCCTGACGTTGCCCTGCTGATCCGGCACATCGACGATGCATACGAAATCTACTGGAATGGCCAGCTCATCGGCCGCCATGGCACGATGCCTCCACACCCCTCCTGGCCGTATAGCCCGCCGGCGCAGACCTTCGGCATGGGACCCGCCCGCGAAGGCGTCCTCGCTCTGCGCGTGTGGAAGGGGCCCTTGACTTCGTTTGATTCAGAAAAACTGGGCGGGCTGTATGCAGCGCCCGTCGTCGGCAGCCCGTCCGCCATCGCCGGCTTGAAAGCCGAATCCGACTACGCCTGGCTGCGAAGCCGGCAGTACGCCTTCGGCTTGAATTCCCTCTACTTTCTGGTGATGGTGCTCAGCCTGCTCGCGTGGATGCGCAACCGCTCGCAGCGCGTCGTTCTCTGGATGGCCGTCTTCAGCGGCGCGCCTGTGCTGATTACCCTGCTGGTCGGGCTCCGCATTCCCTTCTCCTTCAACTTCGCTCTCGGCTGGCTGCAGCCGGTTTTATCTCTCGCGGACATCTCCCTCTGGTTCCTTCTGCTGTATCTGCTCAAGCTGGACGAATCTCCCACCTTCGCGCATCTCACCCGCCTGCTGGCCATCAGCAGCCTCTGCGCTACATCGCTGGACGGCCTGCTGACCATGCTGGACTGGAGCAATCCGCTCATCGCGCCCTGGGTGCAGGCGGCAGACGGTGTATTGACCATTGTGTTCACCCTCGCCGAGGCCTATCCGCTGGTGCTGGTAGCCGCCGCGCTCCGCAAACGCCTGGACGCCACACGCTGGCTGGTCGCGATTGCCGCCCTTCTCGACGGCATGGTCTCCGTGGTGCGTATCGCCGTGCAGCAGGGCAGCCGCTTTACCCACTGGACGCTGGGCGAGAAGATCGGCGCGCCGCTGTTCACCATCAATGGCAACATATTCACCGCGCAAACCATCGCCAGCACCCTGCTGCTGCTGGCCATCATCTACGCCGTCTACCGCTACCTGCAGGACTCAATCAAACGCCAGAACGCGATGGAGCAGGAATTCAAAAGCGCGCGAGAGCTGCAGCAGGTTCTCATTCCAGAGACCATTCCGCCCATTCCCGGATTCGCCTTGTCCAGCGCCTACCGCCCCGCGCAGGAGGTCGGCGGCGACTTCTTCCAGATCATGCCGCTGGAAGGAGACCGCACCGGCTCGACGCTCATCATCCTGGGCGACGTGAGCGGCAAAGGCCTCAGGGCCGCCATGACCGTGTCGCTCATCGTGGGCGCGGTACGCACACTGGCCCGCTTCGCGCCCAACCCCGCGGAAATGCTGGCCGAGCTCAACCATCGACTCTTCGGCCGGCTCCAGGGAGGCTTCGCCACCTGCCTGGTGCTGCGGCTGGACCCCGGCGGCCATTGCGTCATCGCCAGCGCCGGCCACCCGGCGCCCTTCCTCAACAAGAAGGAGCTCGGCCTGCCGGGAGCGCTGCCGCTCGGCGTCGTGGCCGCCGGCCTCTACGAAGAAACCGCAATGCACCTCCACGAGGGCGACCACTTTGCCTGCTACACCGACGGCCTGCTCGAGGCCCGCAGCGCAAGCGGGGAAATCTTCAGTTTCGAGCGGCTCGGCGCGCTGTTCTCCTCCCGCCCGGATGCCGCCAAAGCCATGGAAGCCGCCGTGGACTTCGGCCAGGATGACGACATCACCGTGCTCACCTTCACCCGCCTGGGCACCGGCGAGCAGTCCACAACGACGATTTCCGTGCCCAAGTTCGCTCAAGCCTGAGCCGCGTGCGGCCCGGCGGAATGACAAAGCGCCGCGGCCCTCAACGCACCGGCTCGCGCCAGCTCTGAGAATTCGCTATTGCAGAAACAGGCACCGGAGTATGCTTTTTCCCATGCTTCCCCTGCGCCCGCCTCGCGTGGCGGAACTCCACGCCGCATTGCTGGCTCTCCTGCTCGCGCTGCCCGGCGCGCTCGCCGCGCAATCCATCATCGCGATCACGCCGCAACAATGCGTCTGGCGCGCCGGTGACAATCCCGCATGGGCAGCGCCCACACTCGACGAGAGCGGCTGGCAGCCGTATGCGCAGTGGAAATTGCTACCTGACGTACCGCATATCTGGTTCCGGTGCCATGCGGATCTTGGCTTGATTCGCGGCGCAACGCATCCGGCCATTCAGGTGACGCTGGAAGCGGCTTACCAGATCTTTGTGAATGGAATCCGAGTCGGCGGTTCGGGTAACGTCCGCAGCGGCTTTTTCAGCATGAACACGATCCGGCAGTATGCATTGCCGGTATCCGCAGTCGGACCCCAGCCGGACACCATCGCGTTGAGAATCACCACGCGGCAACCACTCAATTTCACGAGACCACTGGAGATCCACGCAGGAGATCTGGAGGCGTTGGCCGGCCGGCGCGCGAGCTTTGTCCTTGCCCAGAGCGAGAGTGTCCTGCGCGTAGCGTTCTGGTACCCGCTGATCGGCGTCGCCGGCCTCATGCTGCTGGGGCTCTTCTACTACGACCGCAGCCGCCCGGAACTGCTGTATCTGAGCTTGTGGTGCGCGGACCGGGCCGCCCTTGGGATTCGGGCGTATTGCGGCTCGGCGCTGATGAATTATCCATTGGGGCTCGATTTAGCAATCGTGGCAGCGGTGAATCTTGCAGATTCTATCGTATTCGTCCTCTTTTATTTTGCACTGGCAAGGCGCGGGGTGCCCCGACTCTATTGGGCGGCTGTTGCAGTTTCCGTGGGAATCGGGTTCTTACTAGGCGTCTCCTTAGCCCTTCCAGCAGGCCAGTCGGTTCAGCTTGTGGGGCTGCTTAATACTCTGACCGTGAATCTGTCGGGTTCCATCGCGCTGCTTGCGGTCTCGACGGCACCTTTTGTAGCGTTCTGGCCGTACAGGCAAATCTCAGCGCGGATGCGCCCAATGGCCGTGCTGTGCATGCTGCTTGGAGGTTTCTTGTTCTTCTGGACTGC
>JAKAFB010000101.1:0-5005 GCA_021818105.1 Acidobacteriota bacterium | reverse complement strand
TGACCCGGCTGGCCGCGGGCGGGGAATCACCAGCCCTCACGGCCAACCCGGCATCCGAGCTTGCCTGAGCAGCAACCGGCCTGAAAGAACAAGAGAAATTATCCAGATAAGTCTTTGTCCAACAATATTTTATATTTATTTTCTAAAATATTAGCGTTATACGCTCATATTTTATGAATCGTTTGTGCTATAGTCTAATCAGAAGATTGGAAGCGGTGAGATGCTAACGCCGCTTCATGACATTTAGAGATCATTTGGAGGACACGATTATGGCAATCACGCGTTGGGATCCATTCCGTGAGGTTGTTGCGCTGCAGAATCGTTTCAACACGCTGTTCCGGGATATGAAGGAAGCGGAAAGCCCGTTGACGACTGCCAGCTTTGTGCCTGCGGTTGATATTTATGAGGACGAAAAGAAGGTTGTCCTCAAGCTCGAAATTCCGGGTGTTGAAGAGAAGGACTTGGACGTGCGAGTTGAGAACAACATTCTCACCGTAAAGGGCGAGCGCAAGTTCGAGGCCGAGGAGAAGGAAGAGAACTTCCACCGAATCGAGCGGAGTTACGGCAGCTTCTATCGTGCGTTTACGTTGCCCTCGACTGTGGACTCTGAGCACGTGCAGGCCAGCTACACTGCCGGCGTGCTCAGGCTGGAGCTGATGAAGAAGGCAGAGGCCCAGCCCAAGCAGATCAAGGTGAACGTGGCGGCGTAAAGCTGCCGGGTGCTGCCGGCCGCCCATTGCTGGGGGGCGGCCGGCAGGTTGAGGCTCGCTGAGACGCCGGGTTGGACGTAAAGGGTTACCCGGTGAGGTTTTATTAAGGCACGGCGCGGGGTGTGGGCACGCTTCGCAGAATGGAGTCCGGACTTCCAGCCGGGAGCATGGGACTGGAAACCGGTGGCTGGGAGTGAAAGCATGGCGATTCGATGGGAGCGGTTGACGGTAAAGGCGCAGCAGGCCGTGCAGCGGGCGCAGGAGCGGGCGGCAGAGTTGGGAAATCCCGAGATCCTGCCGGTTCACCTGCTGCTGGGCCTGGTCGAGGATCGCGAGGGTGTAATTCCCGCGGTGCTCGAAAAAATTGGCGTGCCCATCGAACGCCTTGAAAGCACGCTGCGCGAAATCGAGGGGAAACTGCCTCGCGTGGCGGGCGCCACGGCGCAGCCAGGCCTGAGCCCGGCGCTCAATCGAGCGCTGGATCAGGCCTTTCATGACGCTGCCAACTTCAAAGACGAGTACATCTCTACGGAGCATCTGCTGCTGGGCGCGATTCAGTTAAAGGGCGATGCTGCGCGCGAGGCGCTGGTGGCGCTGGGCGCAACACATGAGGCCATTCTGCAGGCGCTCACAGTGGTGCGTGGCGCGCAGCGTGTGACCGACCCGAATCCTGAAGCCAAGTTCCAGGCGCTGGAAAAGTATGCCAAAGACCTGACAGAACTGGCGCGGCGCGGCAAGCTGGACCCGGTGATCGGTCGCGACGAGGAGATTCGCCGCGTAATCCAGGTGCTGAGCCGCAGGACGAAGAACAATCCTGTGCTGATTGGCGAGCCCGGCGTGGGCAAGACGGCCATAGCGGAAGGACTGGCGCGGCGCATTGTGTCCGGCGACGTGCCGGAGGCATTGCGCGACAAGCGCCTTATCTCGCTGGACCTGGGATCGATGCTGGCGGGGGCAAAGTATCGTGGTGAGTTTGAAGACCGGCTGAAAGCTGTGCTGAAGGAGATTGAAGAGTCCAGCGGGAAGATTGTTCTGTTCATCGATGAGCTGCACACGCTGGTAGGCGCAGGCGCGGCGGAAGGAGCGATTGACGCGAGCAACATGCTGAAGCCAGCGCTGGCGCGCGGTGAGCTGCGCGCGATTGGGGCAACCACGCTGAACGAATATCGCAAGCACATCGAAAAGGACGCGGCGCTGGAGCGGCGCTTCCAGATTGTGTACGTGGGCGAGCCCAACGTGGAGGACACGATCGCGATTCTGCGCGGGCTGAAGGAGCGCTACGAGGCGCACCACAATGTGCGCATCAAGGACGCGGCGATTGTTGCGGCGGCGACGCTGTCGCATCGTTACATCAGCGACCGGTTCCTGCCGGACAAGGCCATCGACCTGGTGGACGAGGCCGCTGCGTCGCTGGCGATCCAAATCGGCTCTGTGCCGACGGAGATTGACCAGCTTGAACGCGAGGCCACTTCATTGCAGATCGAGCAGGCGGCGCTGAAGCGCGAGACCGACCCGAACAGCAGGGAGCGGCTCGCGGAGGTGGAGCGCGAGCTGGCTCAACTGCAGGAGAAGATTACGGCGCTGCGTGCACGCTGGACGCGCGAACGCGATGCGATTACGCGCATCAGCGAGCTGAAGAAAAAAATTGAAGCTCTGCGCTTTGAGGCTGAAGAGCAGACACGCAAGGGACAACTCGACCGTGCGGCGCAGATCCAGTATGGCGAGCTGCCAAAGCTTGAAGCTGAGCTGAAGCAGTTGAATGCGCAGCAGGACGGCGCAGCAGGCGCGGAGCGCATGCTGAAGGAAGAAGTTGACGAGGAAGACATCGCCAAGATTGTGAGCAAGTGGACGGGTATTCCCGTGTCGCGCATGCTCGAAGGCGAAGTGAAGAAGCTGGTGCAGATGGAGCAGCGGCTGGGCGAACGCGTGATTGGACAGGATGCCGCGCTTTCCGTAGTGGCCAACGCCATCCGCAGGTCGCGCGCGGGGTTGAGTGACCCGAAGCGACCGATTGGTTCTTTCATCTTTCTCGGGCCGACGGGTGTGGGGAAGACGGAGACGGCGCGGGCACTGGCTGAGTTCCTGTTTGACGACGAGCACTCCATGGTGCGCATTGACATGAGCGAGTACATGGAGAAGCATGCCGTGGCGCGGCTGATTGGCGCGCCTCCGGGCTATGTGGGCTATGAGGAAGGCGGGCAGCTGACCGAGGCAGTGCGGCGGAGGCCGTACTCGGTGGTGCTGTTGGACGAGATCGAGAAGGCTCACCCGGATGTCTTCAATGTGCTGCTGCAGGTGATGGACGACGGGCGGCTGACGGACTCGAAGGGGCGCACGGTGGACTTTAAGAACACGGTGCTGATCATGACGTCGAACCTGGGCTCGCATGCGCTGCAGCCCGAGGCGCTGAAGACGGAGCACGACTTTGAGATGGCGCGCGAGACGGTGCTGCGCGTGCTGCGCGAGAACTTCAGGCCAGAGTTCCTGAACCGCGTGGACGACACGGTAATCTTCCGTCCGCTGGGTGCGGCACAGCTGAGCCAGATTCTGGAACTGCGGCTGAATGAAATCCGCAACCTGCTGACCGACCGGCAGATTTCGCTGGAGCTGACGGAGCCGGCGCGGCAACTGATTCTGGCGGCGGGCTCGGATGCCGCGTATGGTGCGCGGCCGCTAAAGCGCGCACTGCAACGCATGGTGCAGGACCCGCTGGCGATGAAGATCCTGGACGGCGAGGTGCTGCATGGCGCGCACGTGCGCATCGACGTGGACCGCAATTCCAACGAGCTGCGGTTTGAGCCGATGGGCCGCGAAGCGATGGCCTAGGACTAGCCGTCAAGGCAACTGCGCCTTCGGCGCGGAGAATGCACTACCAAACGAGGCCTCGGAGATTTTCTCCGGGGCCTTTTTCTTGCGCGAGTGTTTCACAAGACCGCGTAATTTTCTGCAAGCTTTCTGTGGAAAATAAAAATATTCAAGGGGGGGTAGGGGGTAGGGTCCTCTGGGCAAGGTCAGCTGCAATTTGATACGTGCAGGCGCAGATGCCATGACGAGTCCCGTTGCTTTCGTTTCCATTTCCATCACCATTCCATGGTGCGCGAAGGCGGGGAAATTCTACGCAAATGGATGTGGAGTCTTTTGGCGCGTGGAATGAGGGGATTGCACGTGGGCGCGGGTGGGGGGGAGGTTGACGGAGACGAGGGACGGGTAAGAGGCGGGTGAGTTCCGTTTAGGCAACGCTACTCCCATTGGTTTAGGTTGGCGGTGGTATTCTTCATCGATGTTTCTCCGTGTCTCGCATTTGCTGCTTCTGGCGTTTGTTGCGGTTGAAGTGCCTTGTTTCGCCCAAACTGGCACCGTGACTTTTTATTCAATCAGGCTCTCGGCCAAACAAGAGGTAAAGGCCGCTGTCGTTCCGGTCGGCACGGTCCCCTTCACTGGGTGGCTCTTCGACGGCAACCAGAGGCTGGCGCACGCTCAGGGCGGGCGCTTCATGAGTTTCCACCTTGCAGCGGGAGAACACCTATTCACAGTTCCATATCACTCCAATCACCCCGGAAAGACCACACTGCATCTTAAGATCGAGGCCAACGATCATTATTGCGTTCGCCTAAGCGCGAAGTATATAAGCGGTTCTCTTCTCGTCCCTGTGGCTTACGTTGATAGCCAAATCGAGGAGGTCTCCTGCCAACAAGCTTTGAAGGAGGCTGGGAACTTTAAACCAATCGATACAGAGCGGATCGATCCCGCCGTGCGGACGGAACTGGAGAGCTCCACGAGCTTCCAAAAGACACTTGAGAAGTGACGGCCACAAACTACCCTGAGTTGCCCGCGGCTTCCGTCTTAGCCGGCCGCAACGGTTCCGAGTGTGTAACCGGCTAACCGGAGACTACGCAAAGCAACCGCAGATCTTTCGACTCCGCTGAGCTCGCTCAAGATGACGGGCGCTTTGTGGGTTGCGAAGGAGCGGCTGGCCGGGGGAACCAAGAACAAAAGCAGATCCTTCGCTCCGCTTACCCCACGTTCGCTGCGCGATCGCGGGGCCCCAAGCGTGCTTCGCTCAGGATGACAAGACTAGTGTGTGGGAGCGGGTAGCATGCTGCGGTCAGGATGACGAGGTCAGGGAGTGGGGACTACTGGCGGAGGTCGACGAGGGTGGCGCCCTGGCCGCCTTCGTTTTGTGGGGCTTCTTCGATGTGGGCGACGTGCGGGTGGCCCTTGAGGAAGTCGCGGACGCCGCGGCGGAGGATGCCGGCGCCGTGGCCGTGAATGACGCGGATGCGCGGCAGGCCGGC
>JAKAFB010000100.1 GCA_021818105.1 Acidobacteriota bacterium | reverse complement strand
CGCGCGCGAACAGCTCATCCAGCGAAATCTTGCCTGCGTCCACATCCGCCAGAATCGCCCTCTGCGCGGCATACTCCTTGTTCACGATGCCGGCCTTGGACTGCAGCATGCGCCACGCCTTGCGCCGTTCCACGCAGAACATCACGAGCTGGCGGGACAACGCACGGTACTCGATCTTGCCGTTTTCCTCGAACTTGATGTACACACCAAAGTCCGGGATAAAGGCGCGGTGTGCGGGGTTGAGGTAGCGGCGGTAGACCACATCCTGCTGCGTGATGCGCACCAGCATGTTGTCCAGATGAATCATCTTGGCCGCCGCTTCGGGCTTGATCTTCTTCAGGTGGTTGCGGAAGCGCGCTTCCGTGGTGGCCCAGTGCGCCACGGTGTAGCGCATGGCCTCGCCGGTGGACTTGATCTTGGTCTCGTACCAATCCATGTCGATGGACGGGTTGCCCTTGATGTCCAGCGCCTCCTGATAGCTCTCGCCGAGCCGCGGGTTGAAGACGAACTCCGGCACGCCGCGCGAGTCGCGCACGCGCTGCGCCTGGAAGAGCGCCATGTCGTCGGCCACGCCATGCTCCGGCTGGCAGGTGGTGAAGGCCTGCAGGAACATGGTGCCGCGATACTCCAGCCCATCGAGAATCGCCCGGTAGAGCTTGGGCGCGTTGGCCATGGAAACCTGCGCCACGAATGGGGAGCCGTGACCGGCAAGGAACGTCTCAGCCACCGTCTTCTTCTCCGTGTTCTTGCCCTGCGTGGCTGCGCCGAAGACGTTCATGTCGTTGCCGCCCAGCATCGGCGTCGAGTCGGAGTTCTGCCCGCCGGTGTTGGAGTAGACTTGCGTATCGAGCATCAGCGCCTTCACATTCGGCCGGTTCTGCAGAATCACCTTCGACATATTCTGGTAGCCGATGTCGCCCATGCCACCGTCGCCGCCGACCACCCATACCTTGGGCAGCTCGACAATCTCCTGGTCGGTCATCAGCGCATCGGTGAAATGGCTAAAGTGGTAATATTCTTCGTCGTTGATGACGTTTGAATCGCGCGTGAGCAGCGCGTCCGCCAGCCGCTCCGGAATGACAGAGCGCCGCGCGTGGTCAACAATGAAGCTCTCGCCCATCAGCCAGCCCACCGTAATGCCATCCTGGAAGAGCGAGTTCATCCACGGATAGGGATGTGGGTTGTTCGGCGATGTTGATCCATAAACGGTGTTGCATCCTGTGTGCGCGGCCATGGCCATCACGCTCATGCCGTTGGCCAGTCGGCCATCCACGGGCTGCAGGCTCTTGTGGTTGAATGCCTCAGTCAGCAGCACTGCGGCAATCGCCTCCACAAGCTGCGCATCGGTAATTGCTCCGTGCTCTGCCTCGTAGGCCGCGATGCGGGCCAAGGTGTCGGTATTATCCTCACCGCCCAGGCCAAGAATCAGGTGCGCAATGGCCTGCCTCAGCAGCGCATACTCGCCCGGGTTCTTCGCCTTGAGCGCCGCCAGCCGCGCCACGCCATTCTTTTCCAGTTCGCCGGCCTTGGCCACAAAGCGGTCGCTCTTGGCGTGGAAGACCGGGCGCATGTACGCCTCAGTAACGGCGGCTATTGACCGCAGCACACTCTTCTCGCCACATCCGGCACAGGCGCCGTCACCGGCCACCAGCGCGTCATAATTCGTGCGCACCATCAGCATGTTGCGCAGCGTGGCAGTCTTTGAGTCCGCTGGATGCTCCGCGTTGAACAGGCCCAGGTACTTCTGCGAAGTATCCGGCAGCAGCCCAAGGAACAGCGTTCCGGTTTCATGCTCGGCGTTGATCTCCTCGGTCTCCTGCACCATCTTCAGCGCCTGGTGGTCACCGCAGGCAGTCACGCAAGCTGCGCAGCCTTTGCAGAGGTCACTGACGAAGATGGAGAAGATGCCACCCGAGCCGGGGCTCTTGCGCTCCGGCGACGAGAAGATGGCATTCACCTTCTGATACGCCATCGGCACCTTCCCAATAATGTTGAAGAACTGCACCTTGGACTCCGCAGAGAAGCCATCCACCTGATCCACAACTTCATGCAGAATCTTTGGCAACGGGGTGCCGGTCTTGATTTCGGCGAGCATCCGTTGGCGCGTGAGCTTCTCAATCTCCGGCAGGGCGCGCAGCAGCTTGGTGCGCTCGGCGGCGTCAGCCACGTAGTACGAGATGGCCGTTGAGAGCAGCGTGCTCAGGTCCTGCGAGCAGTTGGGCAGCGCCGTGTCCGGGCACACTGAGATGCACTCCATGCACTGCGTGCAGTTCTCAGGAATGTAGAGCGGCGTCTCGCGGCGGGCAACGTACTTGGAGGCCGTATCGCCCGTGGCCGCGGCAATCACGCCCATCGCGGCCAGCGGAGTGGCCGGCTGGTTGTAGCCGTAGTGCGAGCGGAACTCCGCATCGAAGGTGGCGATGCTCGACACAGGTGGGCGTGGAGCCTGCCACTTCGGCGTGGGCGTGGAGCGGCAGCCGATACCACAGCCACCGGCGGTGGCCAGCTCCAGAATCGGCATCAGCGCCTCGCCGCGCAGCGTCGAGCGGTCTGCTGCGCTCAACTCGCCGATCTTGATCTCCTTCACGCGCTCAAAGCCCTGCAGCATCACTTCCATGTTTGACTGCACCACGGCATCGCCAAACTTGCCGAACTTCTTCACATACTGCTTGTGAACGACTTCGCGATACTGCTCCTGCGTAATGCCGAACTCCTTCAGGAGCGTGCTGACTGCGAAGAACGCGCCCAGAAAAGCGTTGCCCTGCATGCGCAACTGCAGGTCTCCGCGGTCCGTGGCCTTGCGGGCAATGTCAAAGCCCGGCAGAGTGAAGACGCGAATCTTCTTGTCGATAATCTGCTTGCGCGCCCAGAGCGGCAGGCGCTCCCACGCCTGTTCGCCTTCCTCGTCGGACTCCCATACCAGGCTGCCGCCCTCCTGCATGCCGTCCAGCGGATTGGTGTGCGTAAAGGCCTTGGGGTCACAGCACAGGACCGTGGTCACGTGGCGCAGGTCGCAGTTGACGCGAATACGCTCCTTGGCCGCGACCATAAAGTAGCTGGTCGGCGCTCCCTTCTTCTCTGATCCGTACTTGGGGTTCGCGCTAACGTGAATGATCTCCTTCGGATTGCCCTTCTCATCCAGCAGGCCGTCGCGTTCGTAGAGCAGATCATTCAAATCGCCAATGATGGCGCCCAGATTCTTGCCGGTGGTGATGGCGCCCCAGCCGCCGATGGAGTGGAAGCGCACAGCCACCGCGCCTTCCGGCAGCAGCGACGGGGTTTCCTCGGCAACCACGCTGTAGGGATGGTCCACACCAAGCACAAAGAAGTTGGTGCCGTCGGCGGCAGTCTTGCCATCCTTGCGCGCGCGGCCCGCCGTGGCGTACTCAAAGGCGCCAATGATGTGCTCGGGGCGGAAATCGCGCGAGCCAAGGCCGTAGCTGCCATTGAAGATGTTGGGCAACTCGCTGGGCGAGAGAGCAGGCAGGCCCTTGGCCGCAGGGTGTCCCTCGTACTGCACAGCCTTGGAAAGCGCCGTGCGGATGTCGCGGCCCAGCGGATTGTCACCGGCCATCGGCTCATCCGTGCGCTCCAGGATGATGACATTCTTCTTGCCCTTCAGCGCCGCCACAATAGCCGCCTCCGGGAAGGGCCGAATCACATTCACATGAATGGAGCCAACCTTTACGCCGCGCGTCTGGCGCAGGTAATCCACAGCAGCCTCAATGTTTTCAGCAGCCGAACCCAGCGAGACGAAGACGGTGTCCGCATCCTCGGTCTTGTACTGGCTGATGAGCCCGTAGTAGCGGCCTGTCAACTCGCCAAACTTCTCATACGCATCTTCAAGGAACTGCAGGATGGGCTCGGCAAAGTTGTTGCGCCGCGCAATGACGCCCTGCATGTAGTGTTCCTGATTCTGCACAGGACCCAGCAGAATCGGATTGGTCAGATCAACCATTTTGGGCACGCGGCGCCGCGTGGGCCCAAACAGCACACGCTGTGCTTCCGTCGGGCACTCGATGATGTCTTCGGGCGATCCCAAATATTCGCGAATCAGCTCTGACTCATGCTTGTAAAACGTACGCTCCAGGTGGCTGGTCAGAAAGCCGTCCATGATGTTCATGCCCGGCGTCAGGCTCTGCTCCGTCACGCGACGCAGGATGAGCGCCTGGTCAGCGGCCTGCTGTGCGTCCTTGCCGAACACCATGATCCAGCCGGTGTCCAGCGCGCCATAGATGTCGTCGTGGCCGCAATGCACGTTCAGCGCATGCTTGGTGAGCGCACGCGCACCCACCTCCAGAACCATCGTTGAACCCTTGCCCGGCGCATGATAGTCCTGCTCCACGCCGTACACCACACCCTGACCGGAGGTAAAGTTGACCACGCGCTTGCCGCAAACAGAATGCGCAATGGCGCCACCCTGCGCCGCATGCTCGCCCTCAGTCTCAATGGCAATCGTGTTATGGCCAAAGACGTTCAGGTGGCCTTCCGCATAGGCCTGCTGGAAGAGCTCGCCGCCTTCCGTCGAGGGCGTAATCGGATAAAACACGCCGGCATCAGCAATCCTTGTCTCCGTGTGATACGAGACAAGCTGGTTTCCGTTTGCAGTGACCCGGATGCCGGGATAACGAGGAGCTTCCTTCATAAATTCCCCCAAATACGTGTCGTGGCAGTGTCCTTAAACTGTATTGCGGCGGATGCATCTTGTACTGCTGCGCTCGTGCCGTACTGCAATCCCGCAGCGGGCGGGGTCCTGCTATTTTTCAATCCGTGTGCGGCAGGCTTTGCATGCCAGCAAGCCGCCGCTCGACATAGCGCGTGCGACGATTTGCGTCTCTTTGTTTGCGCCCACTCCAGCGGCACAGTCGGATAGAGTGGGGCTCTGTTTCTCCGCTGGTTCGCGTCACATTTCGCTTGCTGTCAATCGCCCCTGCAAGTCTAATCGCCGAAGTGGAAATCGGGGAACTCAAGGGGAAGATCCCCGCGCGCATTCAGCTTCATTATCAGTATGCTCCCACCAGTGGGAGACGCTGTCCCACTGCGTGAGATATATGCTTGGTTCACCGCAGCAGTACAGCCAGTTTATACTGGCCCGCGTCTGGCAAGTTGCAGCCACTCTGCCTCATGCACACTATCGACCCGTCATCCAACATGCAGTTTGCAAGTTATCCCAGCCTTTGCGGACGCTCCATTCTGGTCACCGGCGGCGCCACCGGCATTGGGGCCTCGATGGTGACGCACTTTGCCCAGCAGGGTGCGCACGTCGCCTTCCTTGATATTCAGGATGACCCTGGGCGCGCGCTCGTCGAAACACTCGAAGCCCATGGCTTTCCCCCTCCCCTCTATGTCCATTGCGATGTGACGCACATCGACGCACTCCAAGATGCCGTGCGCGAGGTGCTGGTGGACCGTGGCACCATCGACGTGCTGGTGAACAACGCCGCCAACGACCAGCGCCATACCATCGAAGAGGTCACGCCGGAGTATTGGGACAGTTCCATCGCCGTCAACCTGCGCCACCAGTTCTTTGCCGTGCAGGCCGTTCTGCCCACCATGCGCGCGGCCGGCCGGGGCTCCATCATCAATATGAGTTCCATCTCGTGGATGATTCCCTCCACCGGCGTGCCGCTGTATGTCACGGCCAAGGCGGCCATTGTGGGTATGACCCGCACACTGGCGCATGAACTGGGGCCATCCAATATTCGCGTAAATGCCGTGCTGCCCGGCGCAATTGTCACCGAGCGCCAGAAGAAGCTCTGGTACACGCCGGAGTACAAGGCGGAAATCATGGCCAGCCAGGCCCTCAAGCGGGACATCATGCCCGAGGATGTGGCCCGGTTGGTGCTGTTTCTGGCTGCGGATGATTCCAGCGCCATCACCAACCAAAGCTTTATCGTGGATGGCGGCTGGGTGTAAGCGAGGCCGCCGGTAGCCCGCTGACGGCGAGTTCAACGTGCTCGCGCAAAGACAATCCTGCACAACACATCCAGCGCGCGGCATTTGGTACTCTATTGCCCTAGGGAGTCTTACGCCATGAACATCACTTCCCCGTTCTTTGTCGTGCCGCTGATTATTGTTGTCTTCTTCGCAGCCATTCTCTTTTCCACCAGCAGCAAGGAAGACGGCCACTCCTCGCACTAACCTGTGCGCCTCATCGTGCACCGCGCTCAGTGTGAGCGCAGGCGAATGAGCACCACTGCCTGTCGCGGCAGGATTGTGCTGAGTGCCGCCTTGCCGGAGCGCACGCGCACCGCGTGGCCAGGTACAGTTTCTTCCAGCGCAGCCGCTTTCTGGAGCCGCACCATCTGTTCCGCATCCGGATGCGCTGGACTACCCATCTGCAACCAGATGCGATAGGCATTGCTGTGCTCCGCATCCATGCGGAACTCGTTCACGGTGACCCGCTTCCCATCCAATCCATCCACCGCCAGGTGGACTTGCGCAGGCATCGCGGGCACATCCGCATCGTGGTAATTCCACAGCAGCACGTCCACTTCGGCGCCGTTGCGCGTGGCCACGGCATTCACGTCGGGCGCTCCGGTCACGCTGTGCTCCAGAATTTGCGCCAGCGGCAGCGCCCCGCTGCTTTCTGTTGCCAGCCATTCGGCTCCCGGCTTACCCCCGCCCAGCATGCCCAGAATGCGGAAGGCATTCAGCACCGGTTTGTCGATGCCATTCGTCGCCAGTGAGCGGAATCCGATGAACGTCGGCTGGTCTTCAAATTCAAATGCCCAGGTTACCGCTCCCTGGATATTCACACCGTACTGCCGCGCTAGTTCGTAAGTGCGCAGTGTGGCCTCGGTCACGCTCACACCATAGAGTGGCCCATTCCGATAGCCATTCTGTGTACCGCGGCAGGCTGCGCAACCTTCAGGGTCGCTCTCGCCCAGGATGATCGGCGTATTGCGCCACTCGGGATAGCTGGCGATGATCTTCATACCGCGCGCAACCGCGCGCAGTTGCGTACCCACGCTCATCACCACGTGGTCATCCACAACCGTGGGCTTGCCCTTCGGGTGGTAGCTGATGAAGTCCAGCGGGGCACCCTTGCCGCCAGTCGCCGCATTCACGCCGTGGGCGCAATGCTCCAGGAACTGCCGGAGAAATGGTTCAGAGTGGTCGCTGATGCCTGTCGCCTCCGGCCCGCCGATTTTTGCGTCCGGCAGCGCCTTGCGAATGGCCGCGGCCGTCAGGTCATAGAGCCGGTCATACTGCTCCGGAGTGCCGTGCCAGTAGGGAATATCGGGCTCGTTCCACACCTCCCAAAGCCACGTGGATACCTGGCTGCCGTAGCGCTCATGCAGATGTGCGGCATAAGCCGTGACGAGCGCTGACCACTTCGCTTCATCCTTGGGCGGATAGGTCCAGCCGGTGAAGATGTCACCTTTCGGAAATCTGTGCCGATAAGGCTCCGGGTGCGTCGAGAGCGCCTCCGGCATAAAGCCAATCTCCACCAGCGGGCGCACATGCGCACCTGCCAGCGCGTCAAAGATGCGGTCGGTTATCGTCCAGTCGTAGACCGGCGAGCTGTCAGGCTTCTCAGTATAGACATTGGTCGATCCCCACTTCAGTGATCCCTCGCCGTTGCCGGTGGTGAAGAGATTATGCGGCCTGAAGTAAACCGGCACGGGGCTGAGCGCTGCCAGCTCGCCCAACAACTTTTTGCCGTTCGGCGCGTACAAATAGTTCGGCTCGTCCGCGCCAAAGTAATTCCAGATGGGCGTATATGGCCCAGTTGGCTGGCCCGCATGGATGTGTACCTCCACCGGTGATGCATGCGGAGAAGCTTTATCCTGCCCTGCAACGTGGACCGCCAAACCTGCCGCCAGCAGGAGTGCGCCGGCTCCAGTAAACGCATTCTTCATGGGTTCCACCTTATCACCGCGCAGCCTGCGCTCCGATCTCTGCACCCAGTCCAGCCGTGGATGAGCGCAGCAGCTGCAGGGCTGTGGTACAAAGAGAGGACCGCCGACAGGCCGGCTCCGGAACCTTTTCAAGCGATTGGGCGTAGTACTTGACGAGAGGAACAGTTGCCATGATGCGCAAAACGATGATCCTGCTCTCAAGCCTTGCACTGGTGGCATGGGCAGCAGGCTGCAGAGTGAACGTTGACAAGGACTCCAGCGGGAAGGAAAAGCGCGTGCAGGTGGATACGCCCTTTGGCGGAATCCATGTGAACACCGACCAGACCACAGCTGCCGATCTCGGCCTGCCCGTGTATCCCGGCGCGCAGATGGTGAAAGGCACCAACGACGATAACAAGTCCGCAGACGTCCACATGGGGTTTGGCGAGTGGCAGTTGCGCGTGCGCGTTGTCTCCTACTCCAGTGCCGACCCGCAGGAGAAAGTTATTGCCTTCTATAAGCAGGCTCTGGCCCGCTACGGTCCGGTCATCACCTGCCAGAACAACGCTCCGGTCGGCACGCCCACCCAAACCCCTGAGGGCCTCACCTGTGCCGATGACAAGAAGCACTCCAATGTGGACATTGGCGGCGGCGTGCAGTTGAAGGCTGGCTCCAAACACAAGCAGCACATTGTCGGCTTCGAAAAGCCGCAGGATGGTCAGACGCGCTTCTCACTTGTCTCCATTCAGCTGCCCTCCGGTCCGGATAACACCAGCGACTAGTAGCGGCTGTACCCGCGCATGTCCCGCTTGCCCACCTCTTTGCTCTGGCCATGAGGGGGCTTGCCGTAAAATTCCTCCCAACGGCAAGCACCCTCTTTTGACCGGAGCCAATGACCATGCTGATCAAACTATCGCGCTGCATTCCAGCAGTGCTGTTGTCCGTTTCTATTGCTCTTTACGCCGCCGACAAGCCAAAACCCAAGCCAGCAGCGCCCGCGCAGACCGATCCCTACACTGAGGTACAGCCCGCCACCGAGTCGCTGGACTTAGGCATGTACCAGCGCATTCGCGATGAAGGACTGAACCACTCGCATGTGATGGAATTTGCCAGCGCGCTCATGGATGGCATCGGCCCGCGCCTCACCGGCTCGCCCAACCTGAAGAAGGCCAACGAGTGGACCCGCGACACGCTCACCAAAATCGGCCTTGAAAACGCGCACCTGGAAGACTGGGGCGAGTTCGGCATGGGCTGGCAGCAGCTCAATACCTGGGCCCGCATGGTCACGCCAGACACGGCCATGCTCATTCTGCAGGCCACGCCCTGGTCGCCCTCCACACCCGGCCCCGTCACCGGTGACGTTGTCTTCGTCAGCATCAAGACCGAAAAGGACTTTGACCAGTACAAGGGCAAGCTCGCCGGCAAAATTGTTCTCTACGGGCCCATGCGCGACGTGCCGCCCGTGGACAAGGCTCTCTTCGACCGATACACCGACAAGGAACTCGAAGAGATTGCCGCGTTTCCCGTCGGCGCCGGCGGCGGAGGCATGTCGCCGGAAATGCAGGCACGCCTCAAAGCCTACCTCGAGCGCTTGAAGATGATCGACAAGGTGGCGCAGTTCTTCGCGGACGAGAAGGTCGCTGCGGTCATCGAACCCAGCC
>JAKAFB010000099.1 GCA_021818105.1 Acidobacteriota bacterium | reverse complement strand
ACCTCACCACGCGCCACGGCGACGAAAACCTGCGCGTCTGGTTCCAGCGCCATTCTGACGAAGAACTTCGCGCCTTCCTTGCCGGCGAGCCGCTCGCCGCAGCGGAGCGCGATCAGCCCACCGGCCATGTCCCGCACACCGTTGCCGAATAAGGATTGCAACGCATGAGCCTGCTGCCCATCTTCCTCAAACTCGACAACCGCCCCGGCCTTCTGGTCGGTGCAGGCAATGTTGCGCTTGAAAAGATCGGCAGCCTGCTCAAAACAGGCTTGCGCCTGCGTGTCGTCGCGCCCGAGGCGCGGCCTGAGATTCAGCAACTCGCCGCCGAGGGCAAGCTCCAGTGGGTCCAACGCGCTTTCCAACCCGTCGACCTCGACGGCAACTTCCTCGTCATCGCCGCAACCGATTCCGCTGAGGTCAACGCTGAGGTCTATCGCGGCGCAGTCGAGCGCAACATCCCCTGCAACAGCGTCGACGACATTCCCAACTGTGATTTCTTCTTCGGCTCGGTCGTCAGCCGCGGCGCTCTGCAAATCGCCATCTCCACAGCCGGGGAAAGCCCCGCGGTTGCGCAACGCCTGCGCCGCGAAATCGACGAGCAGCTCCCGCAGGACCTTGGGCCCTGGCTCGAGAACCTCGGCCAGCTTCGCCGCGACGTTCTCGCAACGCACCCACGCGGCGAAGCCCGCAAAGCCCTCCTCTACCAGCTCGCGCACCGTCAGGTCTGCGACGCAGCCTCATGCCCGTCGCGCCAGATGGCCCTTGCGCCGCTTGCGGAAAAGCCGGCAGCGGGCAGGGTCTATCTGGTCGGCGCCGGCCCCGGCGATCCAGACCTGCTCACCGTGAAAGCACTGCGCCTCATTCAGTCCGCGCAGGTCATTCTCCACGATGACCTCGTTCCCGATGCCATCCTGCAGCTGGCCCCGAAGTCCGCTGAAATCGTCAACGTGGGCAAGCGCTGCGGCGTCAAGAACATCACGCAGCAGGAAATCAACGCGCTGATGGTCCGGCACGCCCGCTCCCATCGCAGCGTGGTTCGCCTCAAGAGCGGCGACCCGCTCCTCTTTGGCCGCGCCGCGGAAGAAATGGCCGCGCTCGCCGAAGCGGACATCCCGTATGAAGTCGTTCCCGGCATCAGCGCCGCCTTCGCTGCCGCGGCAGCTGTTGGCTGCTCGCTCACCAGCCGCAACACGGCATCCAGCGTGACCTTCTCCACCGGCCATCACGCGCAGTCGCACAACCAGGCGCCGCTCCCTCAGCTTCAGGACGCAACCCGCGTTGTCTACATGCCCGGCCGCGACCTGAGCCTGCTGGCGCTCGAGTGGCTTCAGGAAGGGCTTCCGCCCGAATTCCCCTGCGTCCTTGTCTCCCGCGCCGCGCAACCTGACCAGCAAACCCACTCGACCACGCTGGGCCAACTCGGCGACGCGCCCGCCATCCTCGCGCCCAGCCTCCTCATCGC
This sequence comes from Acidobacteriota bacterium, assembly GCA_021818105.1. Classification (GTDB taxonomy): domain Bacteria; phylum Acidobacteriota; class Terriglobia; order Terriglobales; family Acidobacteriaceae; genus Telmatobacter. The sequence continues at coordinate 8,220 of JAKAFB010000099.1, read as the reverse complement.
CGGCTGGGCCATCACGGAGTCCACCGCTTACTCACTAACCCTCGATGCCTCTGCCTCGGCTGCCATCTAGTGCCGCCCTGCACAGTCCAGCTTGCGCAGTTTAAGATTGCGGCGATAGACTTCGCGTAATTGGAGCGACAGTGATAAATCGAGTTATCACGCGTACCTTCCCGGATCTGCGTGCCGGCCGTCATCCAGCGCGGCAGCGCACAGTCATTCCGCTTTGCCTTGTGACGGGCGCCTGTCTACTGCTGGCGGCCTGCGGCGGTGGCTCTGCTTCAAGCGCTCCTGCCACTTACGCACTCACCGTCAACTCGTCGAACCCTTCCAGCGGCGTTGCCATCACCGTCACGCCTGCGGATAACTCCGGTGTCGCCAGCGGTTCCACCAGTTTCACGCGCACCTACAATGCGGGCACCAAAGTCACGCTCACTGCTCCCGCCTCCTCCGGTAACAACAAGTTCTCCTCCTGGTCAGGATGCTCCTCAACAGATGGCGCCGCCTGCTCCGTGACCATGAATTCCAGCGCCACCGTGACAGCAAACTACAGTGCGCCCTCCAGCGTCACCTCGGTGACCGTTTCGCCCAATCCCGCGGCCGCCGTCATCGGTACCACGCTGCAATTCTCCGCAACAGTCTCAGGCCCCAGCGTCACTGATGGCTCCGTCACCTGGTCCGTTCTGCCCACGCCGGGCAGCGCCCTCAGCCCCGGCGATATCGATGCAACCGGCCTCTATACCACGCCCTATCCTCCGCCTGCCTCCGGCACCGTCACAGTCACCGCCACCAGCAATCAGGACAACTCCGTCTCCGGCAGCGTCACCGTTACGCTTACTGCACCCGCGGCCTCCACCGGCCCTTCGCTCACCGTCGATGCGGGCAACCAGACCCATGCCATTAATCCCCTCATCTATGGCATGAACTTCTTCCAGATGAAGCAAAGCGCCGCTAAAGCCGCCAACATCTCCGTCGATCGCTGGGGCGGAAACGCAACCTCCCGCTACAACTTCAAGCTCGACGTCACCAACTCCGCCAGTGACTGGTACTTCGAGAACCACATTGTCGGCACCGGCCAGCAGGATACAAGCGGCTTCAACGCGCAGGTTCTCTCCGACCAGTCCATCGGCGCTAAAACCGTCGGCACCATGCCCGTTCTCGGCTGGGTGGCAAAGGACGGCACCTCCTGCAGCTTTCCCAAATCCACCTACCCCAATCAACTCGCGTTTGACCCCTACAGCGGAACCTGCGGCGACGGTGAAAATCCTGACAAGACCCCCATCACCGGGAATGACCCCACTGTCACCAGCCAGGCCGTTGATGCCTCATGGGCCGGCCAGTGGGTCTCCTACCTCGTCAGCAAGTTCGGCAACGCGGCCAGTGGCGGTGTCGCCATCTATGACCTCGACAACGAGCCAAGCTGGTGGGACGCAGTCCATCGCGACGTCCATCCCACTCCCTTCACTTATGACGAAGTCACCAGGAACGGCATCGCCGCGGCACAGGCCGTCAAGGCCGCTGATCCCACCGCAGAGGTCAGCGGTCCCGTCATGGATTACTGGTGGGACTATTTCTACTCCAAGAAGGATGTAGAATCCGGCTGGAGCTCCGGCCCCTGCTACCAGCCCTGGAGCAATCCCGTCGATCGCTCCGCCCACGGCGGCGTCCCGCTCCTTGAGTACTATCTGCAGCAGTTCGCCGCTGCGTCGGCAAACAGCGGCGTGCGCCTACTCGACTACCTCGACCTGCACACCTACTTTGCCCCGGATAATCTCGCCTTCTCCACCGCGGGAGACACCACTGTGCAGCAGGCTCGACTGAATTCCACACGCGTCTTCTGGGATCCCACCTATACCGATCCCAACTTCCCGCAGCCCAACTACGTCACAGACGCGAATTACACCACAAGCTGTTCGCCTCCTGCGCAGGCCCCGCGCGTCATCCCCATGATGCACCAGTGGGTAAACGCGGATTACCCCGGCACCAAGCTCGCCATCACCGAATACAACTGGGGCGGACTCGAATCCATCAACGGCGCGCTTGCCCAGGCTGACATTCTCGGCATCTTTGGTCGCGAGGGCCTTGACCTTGGCACGCTATGGGGCGCACCCGATCCCACCACACAGCTTCCCGGCCTCATCGCCTTTGAGGTCTATCGCAACTACGACGGCGCTAATTCGCTCTTTGGCGACATGGCCTTGGCCTCCACCAGCGCAGACCAGGGCAAGCTCTCCGTTTACGGCGCCCTGCGCACCAGGGACAATACCGCTACCATTGTCGTTATCAACAAGACCTACGGCAACCTGACATCAATGCTGTCGCTCGCCAACATGACCCCGAACGGTCCAGCCAAGGTCTTCCTTTACAGCAGCGCGAACCTTTCGGCCATTGCTCCGCAACCTGACTTGACCGTGACCCCACCCTCAACGGGAAGCGCCACCAGTTCCCTCACCACAACCTTTCCGGCTCAATCCATCACCATACTCGTCGTTCCCAGGCAATGACCGCGCATCGCAGTCCCGCCCAGCCGAATAGCCAGCCTTTATACTGAAGTGTTTGCAGCACTCCGGCACGTGGGCCAAACCTCCGGCCCATCCAGAACAATAAGGAGCAGCCCTTGGCTCAGGCAGAAATCGGCATCATCGGCGGCAGTGGACTCTACTCCATGCCAGGCTTCACCAACGTCCACGAGGAGCGCGTCGAAACCCCCTTCGGCTCGCCCTCTGACGCCTTCGTCCTCGGCGAGCTTGAAGGCCGCAAGGTTGCCTTTCTTGCGCGCCACGGCCGCGGCCATCGCATCCTGCCCTCGGAGCTCAACTTCCGCGCCAACATCTACGCATTCAAGAAGCTCGGCGTCCAGCGCATCCTCTCCGTCTCCGCCGTCGGCTCGCTCAAGGAAGAGCACAAGCCCACCGAATTCGTCATCCCCGACCAGTTCATCGATCGCACCTTCCATCGCGTCTCAACGTTCTTCGGCGATGGCATCGTCGGCCATGTCGCCTTCGGTGATCCCGTCTGCGCCACGGTCGCCAAGACCGCCGCTGCAGCCTGCGCAACCGCGGGCGTCGTCGGTAAGCCCGGCGGCACCTACGTCTGCATGGAAGGCCCCCAGTTCTCCACCAAGGCTGAGTCCAACCTCTACCGCAGTTGGGGCGCCGACGTCATCGGCATGACCAACCTGCAGGAGGCCAAGCTCGCCCGCGAAGCCGAAATCTGCTACGCCACCATCGCCATGGTCACGGACTACGACTGCTGGCGCGAAGGCCACGACGCCGTCACTATCGAGGAGATCGTCGCCGTCCTTCACCAGAACGCGGACAACGCCACGCGCGTCGTCAAGGCCGCCGTTGCCGCCATGCCCCCTTCAACGCCTGAGGCACGCACCTGTGCCTGCGCCTCCGCCGCCAAATTCGCCGTTCTCACGCAGGCTGATCTCATCCCCGCTGCCACGCGCGAAAAGCTGCAGCTGCTCTTCGGCAAATATCTTGGATAAAAGCACGCTCGGTGACTTAGTTCGAGCAAGGGAGAAAGTTACATGGCAATTACCGTAGTCGGCAGCGTCGCGTTTGACACCATCGAAACCCCCGCAGGCCGCCGCGAGCGCTGCCTCGGCGGCGCGGCGACTTACTTCTCACTCGCCGCCAGTTACTTCACTGACGTGCGCGTCATCGCCGTCGTCGGCGAGGACTTCGGCACCCACGAGGAAAAGGTATTCACTGCGCGAAATATTGACATGCGCGGCATTGAGCGCGCCCCGGGCAAGAGCTTCTTCTGGGAGGGCTCGTACCTCGACAATCTCAACGAAGCCAGAACACACAACACCGAACTCAACGTCTTCGGCTCCTTTCAGCCCAAGATCCCCAGCGAGTACAGTGACTCCGAATTCCTATTCCTCGCCAACATCGATCCCGTCCTCCAGCGCCGCGTGCGAGAGGCCATGCCGCAGGCGCGCCTCGTCGCCGGCGACACCATGAATTACTGGATCAAGGACCACCGCCCCGCGCTGCTTGAAGTTCTCAAGGGCCTTGATGTCCTCCTCATCAATGACACGGAAACGCGCATGCTGGCCGGCAACAGCAACCTCGTCAAGTCCGCCCGCGCTGTCCTCGACATGGGTCCGCGCATGCTCGTCGTCAAGCACGGCGAATACGGCGCCACCGTCTTCCACAAAGCAGACCACGAGGCCGGCGCAAAGACCTTCCGCGCACCCGCGCTTCCGCTCGAGGAGGTCATCGACCCCACCGGCGCAGGTGACAGCTTCGCCGGCGGCTTCTTTGGCTACCTCGCCTCGCAGCCCGCGCTCACACCCGCCACGTTCCGTCGCGCCATGTTCTACGGCAGTGTCATGGGCTCCTTCACCGTCGAGCGCTTCGGCACCGAGCGCCTGCAGCAGCTCACGCGCGAGGAAATCGACAACCGCTTCGCACTCTTCCGCGAGTTGACCCACCTTGACTGAGCAGCCCCTTCGCCGCGCAGAGAGTCTGGCAGTGCTAGCCTCTTGCGCGGTAGCGTCGCTCGCCGCGGTCCTGTGGAGTTGGCAGCACCGCGCCATGCTCAACTACGGCGATGCTGTTGCTCATCTCCATATCGCCCGCCGCATCTTTGACTCCCATCGTCCCGGCCTCACACAGCTTGGCTCCGTCTGGCTCCCCCTGCCGCATCTGCTGATGGTCCCCTTCGTTGCCATCTATGCATGGTGGGCCAATGGCATCGCCGGCACGATTCCCTCCGCACTCGCTTACATTGCCAGTTGCATCGGCCTCTATCGCCTCGCACGTCTGTGGCTCTCGCCTCTTCCGTCTGCCATCGCACTCGCCTTCTTCGCCACCAATCCCAACCTCCTCTACCTGCAGACCACTGCCATGACCGAGCCGCTCTTCCTCTGCGAAATGGTCTGGGCCATCGTCTGTCTGGTCGAGTGGCATCGCGCCATCCTGGCCGGCTCTCCCCGCGCCACGCGCCTGCTCTGGCTCGTCGCGACTGTTCTCATCGCCGCCGTCTACACCCGCTACGACGGCTGGATTCTTGCGTTCCTCTCCTGGATTGTCATCGGCCTCATCCTGCTGCGCCGTGGCGAGCTCCGCTCCCGCACCTTCTGGCTCGCTAGCATCCTCATCGTCGCCGCGCCCATCCTCTGGTTCCTCTACAATGCCCTTGCCTTCGGTGACTGGCTCGACTTCGCCCGCGGACCCTACTCCGCCAAAGCCATCGAGGTCCGCACCGCCGTCGGCAATGGCCCACCACATCCCGGCTGGCACAATATGTGGGTTGCTCTGCACTACTTCCTCAAGGCATCTGAGATGGACGCCGCAGCCCTCGCATGGGGCTATTTCCTGCTCATCCTCGCTATCTTCGGCACTGCCTGGGGCTGGATCACCGCGCACCGCCGCTCCTTCGCCTGGGCTCTGCTGCTCTGGATGCCCGTCCCCTTCTATGCCTACTCCATCGCCTACGGTTCCGTGCCCATCTTCATCCCCGTCTGGTGGCCACACTCCTGGTACAACACCCGCTACGGCATGGAACTCCTCCCGGCTCTTGCTCTCGGGCTCGGCTTTGCAGTACATGTTGCCCTCGCCGCCATGCGCGAGTTCAAGCAGCCCAGCCAACGATGGACGCGCTATGCCGCCGCGGTGCTCTTCGCCGCCGTCGGCCTCAATGCCTTTGCCATTGTCCGCGAAAAGCCCCTCACCTACGTCGAAGGCATCAAGAACATCGACGCCCGCAGACCCCTTGAGCAGCAGATTCCTCCCGTCCTCCGCAGCCTTCTCACCAACCGCCCCGGCGGCATCATCCTTATGGAAACCTCCGTCTACCCACAACTCGTCACCCTCACCGGCATCCCCCTTCGCCAGACCATCAACGAGAGCGACAAGCAGTTCTATCAGGCAGCCCTTGCCAACCCCGCCGCACACGCCGCCATCATCCTCGCCTTTGACGGCGATGACATCGCCCAGGCCGTGCACGCGCACCCCGCCGGGCTCACCCTCATCCAGCGCTTCACCTGCCCCGGTCAGCCCTCCGCCACTGTTTATGTCTCAACCCCGCCCGCCCTCAACAAAGCCCCCGCACAGTGATAGCATCGGGCTAGGAACCACCATGGGCACAGAATCCGCGCAAGGCGTGCAACCTCTTTGTTTCTCCCGGTTCCAGCGTTCCGTGCGCATCCCGGAGGACGTTTGATTCCCTTTACCAAAGCCCACGCCTGCGGCAATGACTTTCTCATCGTCACCGAGGAAGCCGCCGCCGGCCTCGACTGGGCTGACCTCACGCGCCGACTCTGCGCCCGCAACACCGGCATCGGCGCCGACGGCATCGAGTTCTTCTCCCGGACCGGCCCCAATTCCGGCCGCATCCGCCTCCACAATGCCGATGGCTCCATCGCTGAAATCAGTGGCAACGGCACGCGCTGTGTTGCCGCGTGGATGGCCGCCTCTCTCAACGCAAAGCCGGGTGACGAGTTGCACATCGAAACCGACGCCGGCCTCCGCGTCTGTGTCGTCAACGCCATAGAGACCACCAACGGCTACACCGTCGACGTCACCACTGGCATGGGTACTCCCACCATCGTGCCCAAGACCGTTCTCCTCGCAGACGACAGCAAAGTCGAGGGCGCCGCCATCTCCACCGGCAATCCTCACTTCGTCATCAGCGTCGACAATCCGCAGTTCCGTGTGCACGACCGTGCCTGGCAAATCATCGGTGCCGAGATCTGCATGCACCCTGGCTTTCCCCATCAGACCAACGTTGAATTCATCCGCGTCGTCAGCCCCAACGAAATTGAAATTCGCATCTTCGAGCGCGGCGTCGGCCCCACAACGTCATCGGGGACAGGCAGCTCCGCCTCTGCCACCGCTGCCATCGCGCTGCATGGCTGCTCCTCGCCCCTGCGCGTCGTCGCGCCGGGCGGCCCGCAAACCGTTGCATGGAGCGGCCCCGGCGCCGAGCTCATGCTCACCGGCCCAGCAACGCTTATCGCCCGCGGAGAGGCATGGTAGCCATGTCGTCCACGCCTATGCAGATTCCGCTGCTCAAGCCCCGCGCCGTCGTACCTGGCGCAGGCATCAGCATCATTTCACCCGCATCTTTTGCCGTTCCAGAGCGCGTTGACAGCGGCCTCGAACACCTGCGCTCTCTCGGCTTCGCGCTCCAACTCGGCGCCCACACCCAGCATCGAGGCCCGCTCTTCTTTGCCGGAACGCCCGAGCAGAGACTCTCCGATCTTCACACCGCCTTCGCCAATCCGCACAGTTCCATCGTCGCCTCTGTACGCGGCGGATACGGATCCAATTACCTTCTCGGTAACCTCAACCTCGATCTCCTTCGCAGCCACCCCAAGCCCTTCTTCGCTTACAGCGATCACACAGGACTCCAGCTCCACCTGCTCGATAAGCTTGGCCTGCCCGTCTTTCACGGCCCCATGGTCGCCGCGGACTTTGCCCTCGATAACGGCGTGCATCTCGAAAGCTTCCATGCAGCGCTCGCCGGCAATCCCTACACCGTCGGCCACGCCGAAGGCCTGCGCACCCTCAAGCCTGGCACAGCGCAGGGCACGCTTTACGGCGGCTGCCTCAGCATTCTCGTCTCGCTTCTCGGCACGCCCTGGGAGCCGCACACTGAGGGCAAGCTCCTCTTCCTTGAAGACACAGGCGCCAAACCCTACCAGATTGACCGTATGCTGTGGCAGCTTCGCCACGCCGGCAAGCTCGAAGGCATCCGCGGCATCATCTTCGGTGAAATGCTCGATTGCGCCTCGCCCGGCGCTCCTGCACATTTGCTGGAAGAAGTCATCCAGCATGTGTTCCATGACATGGATATCCCCATCGCCATTGGCCTCCGCAGCGGCCACGTCTCACGTCACAACGTCACACTCACCTTCGGCGTCCAGGCCGCGCTGCACGCCAATAAAGAGGCCCACTTGCAACTGCTCGAACCGGCGGTGACGCAATGACCGCGATTCCCCGCCACATCCATCTCAGCGGCATCTGCGGCACGGCCATGGCCTCGCTCGCCGGACTCCTCCAGCTTCAGGGCCATCGCATCACGGGCTCTGACAAGGCCGCCTATCCGCCCATGAGCGACCTGCTTCGTTCGCTCAGCATTCCGATTCTCGAGCCCTACTCGGCGTCCAATCTCACGCCCGCGCCTGACCTGGTCGTCATCGGCAACGCTCTCTCCCGCGGCAATCCTGAGGTTGAGCACATTCTCGACGCGCGTCTTCCCTTC
>JAKAFB010000020.1 GCA_021818105.1 Acidobacteriota bacterium | reverse complement strand
AGGTGGTTTACGTGCCCACGTACGATCCGGTCGTGATATACGGTCCGCCGGTCTATCCCTATCCTCCCATCTACTATCCGCCTGCATGGTATTACCCTGCGGGCATGGCCATCTCCTTCGGCTTCGGTGTCATGATGGGTGCCTTCTGGTCCGGCGGCTGGGGCTGGGGCTGCGGCTGGGGTCATAACGACGTGTATATCAACCGCAACAACAATTTCAATCGCAACACAAACATTGATCGCGGCAATCGAGTGAACAATGATCTGCCAGGTCGGGGCACCAATCGCCCAGGCACCGGCAATCGCCCCGGCGCCGGTGGCACCCGTCCATCCACCCTTCCCTCAGGCGGCGACCGCGCTAGCTGGCAACATAATCCTGAACACCGCGGCGGAGCGCCCTATAAGGACCGCGCCACTGCAGATCGATTCGGTGGCACAGCGCGGGGCGATTCTCTTGCCAGGCGCCAGGCAACCGCCCGCCAGCAAATCAGCCGGCAAGGCGGTCGTCCCTCCAGCAGCCGCGGCCTGGGTGCGGGAGCGCCCGGCCGGGCGGCTGGCGCAGATGGCCGATCCCTTGGCGGCGGACCGGATCGCATCGGCAGTCGTGATCTGTCACGATCGGGTGGCGGCAACCGCGATGCATTTGGTGGCGGAACAAGAGGCTACAACGGCTCAAGTGCACGGCGCAGCTCCAGCCGCGGCGCGTCGAGCATGTCCCGCGGTGGCGGAGGCATGCGCAGCGGTGGAGGCCGGCGCCGGTAGGGATGCCTGAATGCGCAGAGGCAGATTTGGGAGTGCGGAAATGAAATCAACTTCGGTGAACACCCATCGACTCTTGGCAGGCTTGCTCGCGGTGGCATCAGCGTTTTCGTTCGTTGCTCTCGTTTCGGCACAAAAGCAACCTGCGACGAAAATGGCCGCAATGGGCGCGGCCGCGCCCCCCGCTGCCGTTCGTACCTTCGATTCTCTGCAGCAGGCTGCCGATGTGCTGGTCAAGGCTGCCGAGGACTATGACGAGCTGACTCTCGCCGAGATCTTTGGTCCTGAAGGCAGAGACATCGTGTTCACTGGCGAATTCGTTCAGGACAGGCAGCATGCCTTGAAGTTCGCCACTGCCGCGCATGAGCAGTTGCATGTTTCGATGGACCCGAAAACAGGGAATCGCGCATTTCTGCTGGTCGGCAAAGAGGATTGGCCCTTCCCGGTCCCGCTCGTCAAAAGCGGTCAGAAGTGGTTTTTCGACAGCAAAGTCGGCCGCCAGGAGCTCTTGTATCGGCGCATCGGCGCGAACGAACTGGATGCAATCCAGATCTGCCACGGCTACGTTGAGGCGCAGCAGGAGTACGTGCTCAGGCCGCGCGAAGGCTACAACGTAAATCAGTATGCCCAGCGCATCATCAGTTCACCTGGCCAGCAGGATGGGCTGGCCTGGCAAAATCCGGACGGCACCTGGGACGGTCCCATCGGCGAGAAGATCGCCAGGGCAATCGAACAGGGCTATTCCCCTGAATTGGAACCATACCACGGTTATCTGTTCAAGATTCTCAAGGGCCAGGGCCCCGCAGCTCCACTCGGCAAAATGGATTATGTGGTGAAGGGTCTGATGATTGGAGGCTTTGCGCTGGTTGCTGCGCCCGCGGAATACGGAGTCACCGGCGTGAAAACTTTCATTGTCAGCCAGGATGGCGTCATCTACGAGAAGGACTTTGGTGCCGGAACTCTCGATAACTTCCGAAAAATGGAATTGTTTAATCCCGACGATTCTTGGACGCCGGTCTCAGATCAGTATGAAGCCGAAGCCTCTGAGTAAGGCGACCGTCACGCGTACCAACATCCTCCCGCAGCGCAGTGGTGGGAGAAGCCCTTTGCAGCCAGGTGCTCTTCCTGTCCAGTGTTTCTATCTCCTTCGTTGAGACAGCTCAACCCGGGCACTTCGCATTTGGATAAACGCCCTCAGGCATCTGTCTGGCAACAATCGCACATCGTTTCCGCCGAGACAGTTCGCGTTCAGGCCAGCGTCAACCGCACTCCGCTCGCGCAAGGCACCGTCAAGCGATACGTCCCACTCTTCGGCAATCCTGATTTCTCCTGCGATCTGATCTCTGCCACGCGGCTGTCGAGCGCAGGAGCCAGCAGCATTTCGCTTCGCACCTCTCCCGCTCTCTCCGCGCCAAAGTCCAGGCTCAATTCCAGATCCGTCTCCGCGTCTTTGTTCAAGACAATGATGGACGTGTGACCGCTCTCAAGTCTCGCTGCGTACGCCGTCGCATTCACTCCCGTAGCTTGCAGTTGTGCTGAAAAATTGACCCGAGCAAGCGTGGCTCCGGCAAAGCCTCCCGCAAACTTCAGGCCATAGGCCACCGGCTCCATGCGATACTCCGCGCCGAAGCTAGCAATAGGCGTGTAGAACGGATGGGGATGCTTCTCGATCTGTTCTTCTGATTCCCCCTGATCTCGCAGCAGAACATCACCCGGCAAAAAGCCACCAAGTCCGTTCGCAATCGGCTTTTGCGTGCCCCCATGCAGATTCACGCCTGAGTAACTGTTGCTCGCCAGCAGCAGCGCATAGTCCGCAGCCCACAGCGCCGCGGCAAATACGTCCGACAAGCCCGGCTTGCCTCCGCGATAACACGTATTCCCTTCCGTCATCCGCACAGGCACGCCCATCTTTCGCGCGGCGGCCAAAGCCTCATCAGCCATCTCCTGTACTTTCGCCATGGTCGCAGGCTTTAGCAGGTTCGCTATGTTCACATCAGGGTTTGTTGCTGGACCGCCAAAGTAATAATGATGTGTCAGCGCCACCACATGCGGCGGATTTTGAATTGAGCCCCACGCGTCTGCAATCTCCGTCAACCACGACACTCGAGCTGCCACATCCGGCATACCAAATCTTGCGCCCGGCACTCGGCCCGCGACAGCGCGTGCAAATTCAATCCACTCCTCCAGATAGGCCTTTGCCGACCACGTCTTCGGGTCACGCAGGTGTCTCCCAAACAAGTCCACCTCGTTTCCTATCTGGAAGTATTGCAATCGGTCACCCAGCGCCTCTGCTGCAAATGCTGCTTCCTCCGCAGCACGCTCCGGTGTGTTCGTTCCCATGCCGATTCCATATATGCAGCTCCAGCCCGTGGCTTTCAGAAAAGATGCCAGGTTGCGCACAGCCTCGGGTGTCACGGCATAGTACTGTGCCTTGGGTTCACCCACAACCTCGCGCGTATGCGGATGTTTCGGCTCCGGCGCGTTGGGCGTGGGCTTCCAATAGGCAAACTCACCAGTGTTGCCGCCAAGTCGCAATACACCGCCACTCGCTAGCCCCTTGCACGCGCGAATAAGCCCCTCATTCTCTCCCGAGAAGAATGTTGGATCGGCAAATTGCTGCACCTCGTACGAGAGGCCGACAAAATCCCTCGGAACCTGCGGGCCCGTTGCCTCCGCTGGAATCGCCAGTGCCCTCTGGACGCGCCGCTTTCCCTGTGCGGGTAGTTGGCTTGCCGCTAGTGACAATGCGGCAGAAGCCAGGAAGGTACGTCGGCTGATTCTGTTCATACTTTTCCTCTTTGCCTTTCCGCCCAGAGATTCCGATTTGATTTTTTCCGGTTCAGTATAAAGACTATGTTGTACGTGCCATTCCCAGTCACCTGCATCCTCAATCCCTGCAACGAGTCACATCCGTGTGCCCAAAGAAGTGTCATGCATCTAACTCCCAGAGCATGTTAGACTTCTCGTGAATGCGCATCGCCTTGGGTGCTGAAGCGCGTCGAGACTCTGGAGCTTACACGGCTGTTAAGCAATAAATTGACACAGCAAGAACAGGAACAAAGACCTCGCAATCCTCTTCTACTTCAACGTCTAAGGGACAATGGGAACCATGAATAGTTCCAACCCAGCGATTCTGGTTACAGGCGGTGCAGGCTTCATCGGCTCCAACTTCGTGCTGCACTGGCTCAGCCAGCAACGTGGCGCGCTCATTAATCTCGACCTTTTGACCTACGCCGGCAACCCGTGCAATCTCGCCTCGCTCGAAGGTGATGCCCGCTACGCGTCTGTACGCGGTGACATCTGCGATGCCGATCTTGTTGCCTCGATACTCCGCGAACATAAGCCATCTGCCATCGTACACTTCGCCGCAGAAAGCCATGTTGATCGCTCCATTGCCGATCCCGGCGCATTCATCCGCACCAACGTGCAGGGCACCTTTACCTTGCTTGAGCAGGCTCGCCGCTACTGGCTGGAGTTGGGCAACTCCGAGAGGTGCAACTTCCGCTTCCTTCATGTCTCCACCGACGAAGTCTATGGCACACTCGAGCATGGCGACGCCGCATTCTCTGAGACCACACCTTACGCGCCCAATAGCCCCTACGCTGCGTCCAAAGCTGCCTCTGACCACCTAGTCCGTGCCTACCATCACACCTATGGGCTGCCCGTGCTCACCACAAACTGCTCGAACAACTATGGCCCCTATCAGTTTCCTGAGAAGCTCATCCCTCTCATGATTCTGAATGCGCTGGAGGGCAAGCCCCTTCCCGTTTATGGTGATGGCAGTAATGTGCGCGACTGGCTCTTTGTCGGCGATCACTGCTCTGCCATCTGCGCAGTTCTCGAGAGCGGTCGCATCGGCGAGACGTACAACATCGGCGGCAACAGCGAACGCAAGAATCTCGAAGTCGTCACCGCCATTTGCGATCTCGTAGACGAGTTCCGCCCTGACGCCTCCATTGGTCCGCGCCGCAAACTCATCAGGTTCGTCACAGATCGCCCCGGCCACGACCTCCGCTATGCTATCGATGCGTCCAAGATTACCCACGAACTCGGCTGGAGGCCTTCGCTGCCGTTCGAGGAGGGCTTGCGCAAAACCGTCGCCTGGTATCTGGAAAACAGCGCATGGGTGGAAAACGTACGCACGGGCGCCTATCGCGACTGGATTCGGCAGAACTATGAGGAAAGGGTTGCACGATGAAAGGCATCATTCTTGCCGGCGGCTCCGGTACGCGACTCCATCCCGCCACAAATGTAGTCTCAAAGCAGTTGCTCCCCGTGTACGACAAGCCCATGATTTATTACCCGCTGACCACCCTCATGCTGGCGGGTCTGCGCGACATCCTCATCATCTCCACCCCGCAGGACACTCAGCGCTTTGCCGATCTACTAGGCAACGGCAATCAATGGGGCATCAATCTCAGTTATGCCGTGCAGCCCAGCCCGGACGGCCTTGCGCAGGCCTTTCTCATTGGGCGCGACTTCATCGCAGGAGATACCAGCGCCCTCATCCTCGGAGACAACATCTTTTACGGGCAGTCCTTTTCGCAACATCTTCAACGCGCCACGCAACTCGAGAGCGGAGCTACCGTCTTCGCCTATCCGGTCCAGGATCCTGAGCGCTACGGCGTAGTCGAATTCAATGCGTCCGGCCGCGCCATCAGCATTGAAGAAAAGCCACAGATCCCCAAGTCTCGCTACGCGGTCACTGGCCTCTACTTCTACGACAACAACGTCATTAGTCTTGCCGCATCCCTCAGTCCCTCCGCGCGCGGCGAACTCGAAATCACTGATCTCAACCGGCTCTACCTCAACGCAGGCAAGCTCAACGTGAAGGTCATGAGCCGAGGCATGGCATGGCTCGATACCGGCACGCACGATTCTCTTCTCGATGCCGGCATCTTTGTTCAGACCATCGAGCGGCGGCAGGGCCTCAAAATTGCCTGCCCTGAGGAAATCGCATTCCGCCTTGGATACATCTCGGCCGAACAACTCGAAAAGCTTGCGCAGCCCGTCCGCAAAAGCCGTTACGGCCAGTATCTGCTCACTCTCCGCAACGAGCCGCAGTTCCTAACCGAGGCAGACCCGCTGTGATCATCACTCAGACATCCTTGCCTGGCATTCTGCTGCTCACTCCCACCATTTACCGTGACAACCGTGGTGCTTTCTGGGAAACCTGGAATCAGAGCCATATCGTGCGCGCAGGACTGCCAACCAATTGGGTGCAGGATAACTTCTCTGTATCCAGAAAAAATGTCGTGCGTGGCATTCACTATCAGGTCATCCAGCCGCAGGCCAAGCTCGTGCGCGTTACCCACGGATCCCTGCTCGACGTCGCGGTCGATCTGCGCCGCAGCTCACCCAACTTTGGACGCCACGTTGCCCTAGAGCTCTCCGCAGAGACAGGCGCCATGCTCTACATCCCCGTCGGCTTCGGCCACGGTTTTGTCGCACTCACTGACACCGTGGGCCTGGCCTACAAAGTCACTGACTATTACTGCCCCTCTGGCGAACGCACTATCCTGTGGAACGATCCGGATCTGGGCATCCCATGGCCCATGGCTGCACAGCAAGCCATCCTTTCAGACAAGGACGCAAAAGGCACCCTCCTCCGCGACGCGGAGATTTTCGCGTGAACAGCTTTCCTCGCATCCTTATTCTCGGCTCGGCAGGTCAACTCGGGCAGGAGTTGCTGCGCAGCTTCGCTGGCACCGGCGAGATCATCGCCGCACATCGCCACCAGGCAGACTTCACTGCGCCCGATCAGTTGCGCGCGCTCGTTCGCAATGTCTCTCCCTCTGTGATTCTCAACGCAGCCGCCTACACTGCCGTTGACCGCGCCGAATCTGAGCAGGATATTGCCGCAGCCGTCAATGCCCAGGCACCGGGTGTGCTTGCCGAAGAGGCGCTCCGCGCCAACGCGCTGCTCGTTCATTACTCCACTGACTACGTCTTCGACGGTTCGAAGACCGAACCTTGGGTCGAGACCGACCCGCCCAACCCGCTCAGTACGTACGGCAAAACAAAACTTGCCGGCGAGCAGGCCATTCAGCACATCGGCGGAAGACACCTGATCTTCCGCACCAGTTGGGTCTATGGCCCGCATGGCCATAATTTCCTGCTCACCATGCTGCGACTGGCAATTGAACGGAACGAACTTCGCATTGTTGACGACCAGGTTGGTTCACCAACTTCCTCACTCGCCTTGGCAGATGCCACCAGAACAGTCGTCAGCAAAGTTCTCGCACAGCCCTCAAGCTCGCCCGCACTGTGGTCTGGCGTTTACCACATGAGTTGCTCCGGTAGTGTCTCCTGGTACGGCTTTGCCCATGCCATCTTCGCACGGGCACAAACCCTGCTCAACGGCAAGCTCCCCGTCGTCCGCCCCATTTCAACCAGCCAGTATCCAACGCCGGCTCCGCGGCCACGCTACTCTGTGCTTTCCAATCAAAAGCTCTCTGAGCAGTTCGACGTACGGCTTCCATCGTGGGAGTCGGAGCTTTATCGAGTGATGGAGGTTCTCTCCTGCGCGCAATCCAGCGACTAATCAGGTTTCCGCGCGCAAGCACGCAGTACGCCGCATCTTACGAACCAGATGGCCCAGCCAGCCCATCAACGTTGTGCATGTCGCACGTTACGCCTCAGGCGTTTTCTTCGCCACAAACCACGCGTTCGATCCAATCGCACAGGATGTGACCACACAGGATATGCGCCTCCTGGATGCGGGCCGTGTCCTTTGACGGAATGCAGAGAGCCACATCGGCAAGCGCAGCCATGGCCCCGCCGCCTTCTCCCGTGAATGCGACTGTGAACGCGCCAACTGCTCGCGCCTTTTCGAGTGCCAGCAGAACATTCCGGCTATTCCCTGACGTGGAGATGCCAACTACGACATCGTCTCTCTGACACAATGCCTCCACCTGCCGGCTGAACACTCGCTCATAACCATAGTCGTTCGCAATCGCCGTCAAAAGAGATGTATCGGTGGTGAGTGCAATCGAAGCGAGCCCGCGCCGTTCACGGCGGAAGCGGCCCACAAGTTCCGCAGCCAGATGCTGCGAGTCGGCTGCGCTTCCTCCATTGCCACACCAGAGAATCTTGTTCCCGGCAAGCAGCGCATGCGACATGGCATCAGCAATCCTTTCCAGCGCGGGCTGCTGCTCTTTCAATCTCTGGATCACAGCACCATGTCTCGCAATTGCTTCCTCAGCAACCAATGCGAAGTTAATCGGATCGGGCATCTGTGCCTCACACCTCTCCTTCCATGCTTAGTGTACAGAGAATTCAAGAAGACTCTTCATCAATTCGTAGAGCTTCACACACTCCGTACCGAACTGTTGAATACTGGTGATCCTATAGGCAACCTTGCAAATGCGTGCCATGCCTGCTTGACATGCTCTGTAGCATCATCGAGACTGAACCTGAGATAGAAAGACTAAGCAGTCAAAGCAGCAGAGCTATGGACTCCAACTCCTGCTGGATATAGAGGCCCAGGTGAAATCAAGCGCTGTTCTTTCAGCAATACTGGTCCTGAGCTGCGTGCGTCTGCCCATGTATGCTCAGACATCGAATGCGCAAGCTAGCGCCTCTCCCATTGCACCCGACTTAATCTCTTTTGACACCGGAACCAACGGTTCAACTTATGTCCCCATGGACAGTTGGCTCTATTCCGCCCTGGACCGCCTGCATGCTCTCGGCTACATTGACACAGCCTATCTTGGCTTGCGTCCCTGGACGCGCTTGAGCATCGCACACATGCTGGCCCTCAGCGCCGACAGGATCACTAGCGACACTAACAACGATGAGGCTCGTGTCATTTACTTCGCTGTCCTGCGAGAGGTGCAGCCAGATATCGAAGCCACAACGAGCCTGTCGGATCCACGCTACATATTGGAAAGCGCCTACACGCAGATGCGCGGCATCGCTGGCTCGCCGCTCCGCGACAGCTTTCACCTCGGCCAGGCCATCATCAATGATTACGGCCGCCCCTACGAGAGCGGCTTCAATAACTACTCAGGCTTCAGCGCGCGCGCTCATGCAGGACGTTTTTCCCTCTACTTTCGTGGGGAGTATCAGCACGCTCCCTCTGCCGAAGGCTACTCCCATGCCCTCGCCACTGAGTTGTCAGATAATATCGACGACATTCCCATCGCCACGAACCCAAAGCAGGACACGATACCCGAAGGACCCATTGCCACAACCAATGTCTTTCGGATCTTGGAGGCAAACCTCTCCTATCACCTTCTCGGTAACGAAGTTTCTCTGGGCAAGAATGACCATTGGCTCGGTCCTGACCAGGGCGCTTCCATGTTGTGGAGTAACAACGCAGAAAACATCTACGCCTTCGAAATCAATCGCGTTGAGCCCTTCCGAATTCCTTTGCTTTCGCACATCACCGGTCCCTTCCGTTATGACTTCTTCGTGGGCAGCCTGAAAGGACACACCTACCCCAACTCGCCTTGGGTCCATCTGGAAAAAATCAGCTTCAAGCCCACACGCGATCTCGAGTTCGGCTTTAGCCGACTCACCATCTGGGGCGGTAAGGGTCACGCCCCTATCACGCTCCATACTTTCCTCCACAGCTTCTTCAGTTTCCAGAACGTTACTCCGGAGGAAAAAAACTCGCGCGACGATCCTGGCGCTCGCTTCGGCACCTTCGACTTCACTTATCGCCTGCCTTTCCTGCGCCGTTGGGTCACGCTTTACACTGACTCGCTCGTGCATGATGACGTCAGCCCCATCAGCGCACCGCGACGCGCAGGCTTCCACCCTGGCATCTATCTCGCGCGCTTTCCAGGCTTGCAACAGCTTGACCTGCGCTTGGAAGGCGCAAGCACTGATACCATCAGTTCCTCGATGTCGAGCGGTCGCTTCCTATATTGGGAAATTATTCAGAAGCAGGGCCCAACCAACAAAGGCTTTCTCGTCGGCGACTGGGTGGGCCGCCAAGGTAAGGGCGGGCAGGCGTGGCTCACCTACCACCTTTCACCGCAGGAAGAAATTCAGTTTATATACAGGAACGCCAAAGCCTCTCCGCAGTTCATTCCGGGCGGCACCACACAGAATGACTATCAACTCCTCGTGCGCAAGCGCGTGCACCAGGACATCGAGGTTCTCGGCTGGTTACAACTTGAGGCCTGGAAGGCACCTATCTACAAGTCAGGCCTGCAGCGCGACACCACAGCCAACGTGCAGATTACCTGGTTTCCTCACTATACAAAATAAAGCAGGGCAAAGATTCCATATCCTCGCCCCGCTTGGTCCTTACATGCAATGCGCTATTCTTTAGCTTCTGCAGCGTCGATTCAGGCTTCCGACAGTCGCTTTGACGTCTCCACCGGCACATGCCCATCCATCGCCTTCACCGTGATCGACACAATCGCGGGAATCTGAGTGTTGCTGGTGCGCAGACTCTCCTCTTCTTCGGCAAGAGCAGCATTCAGAAGCTGATCCACAACCGCTGGATCCCAGCGGCGCAAAGCGCTCTCGATAATCAGTTTCAAATCTGATCCAAACGTCGCACATGCCATGTACTCTGCATCCAATTGTTGCTTCACAGGCAGTACCACCTCCGCATAGTAATCGTCGAGATGGTGATCGGGTACGCGTGCGAGTATTTCCTCCTCACGCGCAAAAGCGATCGTTGCTGCTCCAGTAATTCCCGGCCGGCAACAAAGCTCGGCAATCTGATGCTCCAGCAACTTGGGCCGAGGCCCCACCAGGCTCATTTCTCCCGACAATACATTCAGCACTTGTGGCAACTCATCCAGCTTCCACCGCCTCAGAAAGCGCCCAATTGGAGTAAATTCCTGGTTCTCCGTCGTAGTCACCGCATTGTGGCTGCCGCCTTTTACATGCGTCATCGTTCGGAACTTGAAAATTGTGAAAGGCTGATTGTGGCAGCCCATTCGCTTCTGCAGAAACATCACAGGACCGCGCGACGTCACCCGCACGGCAAATGCAACCAGTAGAAAAACTGGAATCAGAACGGGGAGTGCAATCAGAACGCATGCACAATCAAAGATGCGCTTCGCCCTCGAAGCGGACCATGTGCTCAATTCCTGCTCTCCCGTGTGAGGAGCGCGCTCCCGGCCCACCACATGCAAAGCCTTCGGCCCACGAGTGTCTGTTACGGCTGGCCTCTGGCTGCGCAGAGGAGAGTGCTGGCTCTTTGCGGCAAACTTAGATGATGCCGAAATGATCGGACGAGTACTCAAATTGATCCTCCAAAGTGGAACAAGCGACGAACTCGTTGAAGGAATAAACTGCTGCCGACATTGCACCATCACTTCATCGGCAGAACCGTATCAATTTCGAAGCGCCAAGAAAGGTGAGTGCGTTATCTCCACGCAGTAAGCCCGGATCAGCACAAGACAACAAACTCGGGTAAGTCAATTTGTCTATGGGGCATAGTATAGCCCAACTTAACTTGCACTGAATGCCCTATTTTGTTAAGAAATTGTCATGATTTGAATTGAGATTATATTAAATTAAACTTTGCATTTACATCAGCATGCGAAAATCATCACATCCTTTATTATCATTGAAGTAAATATCAACTTCCCGGTGCAAAACTCATACATCCACCTGTCCATCGCTGAGGCTGATGATTACTGAACAATTCGACACATTCGGCCCGCCTCACTCACTTTTCGATTTCCAAGTCCAGGCCGATCCGTAAGCCACATACTGCAAAGATCGCCGCGCCGCTATTACAATTGTGCTTGGACTCCTACCATCCTTCGTGCATTACATACGTAGCATCCCTATCAAATGGTTTGATTAAAACTTTTTATTATCCCGTCAAACTCCGCTGAGTTAAGCTCCCTGCTTAGTACGTTGGGCCGCCTCTGGATTCCCTGCTCTTTCATGCCGGGACAACCGCTGGTCTCACGTCCCAACGCCTGTAATTTCAGCGGCCTCTCGCATTGTGCTCATGCTAGACTCGTGGCATATGAGCAGCTCACAAAACGGCTGGGTAGATGGAGGCCGTAGCGTCGGTTATGTGCCTTGCCGACCTTTGTTCGGCGTCCTTGGGTTGCGTAAGTGCGGACTGACTGTTCTCATTCTCTTCGTATTGTTAGCGGCCAAGCTCAGTGCGCAATTACCCACTCAGGATTTGTCCACAGACACCACGTCTGGGCAGAACACAATCGATTGCACGGATCCGCAACTCGCCGGTTCTGCGCAATGCCCCACCCAGAACATGCCTCCGAGCGGTTCCATGCCGGGTCCATACAATCCAGCGATGCAGAATACCCTCCCAGGTCAATCTGCGCCTGGCTCACAGCGGCTCAGCAACACATACAACGACCTTGAGCTCTGGAATCGGCAGCAGGCAATGCGCAACCGAATGCAGCAGACTGCTCTGCCACCTGAGCCCCTTACGGAGTTTCAGAAGTTTGTCGCCTCCACCACCGGTCAAGTTCTCCCCATCTACAGCGCCAGCCTCTTCCGTTCCGTGCCATCCACCTTCGCGCCGTTGGACATGACCCCAGTGCCGTCCGATTACGTCATTGGTCCTGACGATCAGTTGCGCATTCGCGCCTGGGGCCAGGTCAACTTTCAGGCCAATCTGCGCGTCGACCGCTCCGGCGACGTCTATCTGCCCCAAGTAGGTCCCGTGCATGTTGCTGGACTCTCCTTCTCCCAACTCGATGAGCATTTGCGCAGTGCCGTGGCGCGCATTTACAAGAACTTTGATCTGACCGCTGATATCGGCCAGATTCGTTCGATTCAGATCTACGTGGCCGGCCAGGCCCGCCGCCCCGGCGCCTATACCGTCAGTTCGCTCAGCACACTCGTAGACGCTATCTTCGCCAGTGGCGGCCCGTCTGTACAGGGATCCATGCGCGACATTCAGTTGCGACGGGGCGGCAGTGTCGTCACGGACTTTGACCTCTACGGACTGCTTGTCCGGGGCGACAAATCCAAAGACGTTAAACTGCAGCCCGGCGATGTCATCTTCATTCCACCCGTTGGCCCTCTGGCAGCCGTCTTTGGCAGCGTGCGCACGCCCGCCATCTATGAGATGCGTGCTGATGAGACCCTCGGCGACCTTATCACCTATGCCGGCGAAGTCTCCGCCGTCGCTGCGCAGGCGCGCATCTCCATCGAACGCATCGAGAATCACCAACACCGGCGCGCCATGGAAGTAGCCTTTGACAAGGAAGGCCTCACAACAAAGCTTGCCGACGGTGACCTGGTACACGTCTTTTCCATCATCCCGATGTACCAGCAGACCGTCATCCTCCGTGGGAATCTTGCAAACCCCGGTCGCTTCGCATGGCATCCTGGCATGAAGGTCAGCGAACTCATTCCCGACAAGGATTCGCTGATTACCCGCAATTACTGGTGGCGCCGTGCTCAGCTCGGCCTGCCCGCGCCGGAGTTTGAGCCCTCGCAGAATCTCGATAATCTGCGCCAGCCTTATGGAGATAACGCATTCAAGATTCCTCCTTCGTCTCCGTTCGGGACAACACCGCAGCCTGGCTTCGGCGCATCCGCCGCTCCAGCAGGCATGCAGGGGCAGCAACCATGGCAACAAGGGCAAGGCAGTATGGGATTGCAGCAGTATCCTCCCGAGACTCAGTCGCAAAACTACCCCTACGGTACCAATGCGCAGTCACAGAACTACTCCAACTATCCCGCGGGCACGGGCATGCAACAGGGCCAACTCCCTGACGGATACGACAACTATCAGCGGCTTAATGCACAGCAGCGTGCCGGAAGCAGTGCTCTCGCAGCCGAGCATAGTACATCGTCATCCATGGCCGGCGCACCTGCCCAGCGCACCCAGGTCCGCCAGATCGCCCCGGAGATTGACTGGAACTATGCGGTCATCGAGCGCCTCGACAAGCAGACCCTCAAGACCCAGCTCATCCCCTTCGATCTCGGCAAACTCGTCCTTCAGCATGATGCCTCGCAGGACCTTGAACTCCAGCCCGGTGACGTCGTCTCCATCTTCTCTGAGGCGGATATCCGCGTCCCTCTCTCGCAGCAAACCAAACTCGTCCGCCTGGAAGGCGAGTTCGTGCACTCCGGAGTCTACACGGTGCTGCCTGGCGAAACCCTCCGCCAGCTCGTTGAGCGCGCCGGCGGGCTCACTCCGCATGCATACCTATACGGTTCAGAGTTCACCCGCGACTCTGCCCGTGCCTTGCAGCAGGCGAGAATCGATGAGTACGTGCAGAACTTCGCCATCCGCAGCCAGCGTAGCAACATGGCGCTGCTCGCCTCCCAAACTGACCCAACATCCACCGCAAACACCGCTGCTGCTGCGCAGGCTAGTCAGCAGGAGATTCTCAATCGCCTTCGTCAGATTCGCGCAACTGGTCGCATCGTGCTCGAGTTCAACCCTGACAGCACGGGCATAAACAGCATCCCTGAAATCGCCATGGAAAATGGCGACCGATTCATCGTTCCACCCGTCCCGGCCACCGTGAATGTCGTCGGCGCCATTTATGATCAGAACTCCTTCCTCTTTGAGCCGGGCAAACGCGCGGGCGACTATCTTGGCAAGGCTGGTGGACCCACAAAGGACGCTGATCGCAAGCGCGAGTTCATCATTCGCGCCGATGGCAAGGTCATAAGCTACAGTATGGCCGACGGGATGTGGGGTAATGAGTTCAACAGTCTCAAAATGTATCCGGGCGATACCATCGTCGTACCCGATAAGACCTTCAAGCCATCCGCCCTGCGCGATGTTGCCATGTGGACCCAGATCTTGTCGCAGGTTGCCCTCGGAGCCGCCGTTACAGTCTCGGTACTTCCGTAGAAATATCTGAACGCGCTGTCCGTTCATCACAGGCGGCACGTTCACGCAGCATCATTTCTGATTGCACACCGGAGTATGCATTGATCACAGTCATCACAGGTGTTGCTGGTTTTCTTGGTTCGCACCTTGCAGACGCTTTGCTCGCGCAAGGTCACTTCGTCATTGGCGTTGACAATCTCTGCACCGGCTCACTCGCAAACCTTAGTCATCTTGCGAACGAGCCGCGCTTCAATTTCATCGAGCACGACATCTGCAATCCCTTCGATACCGGCCGCGTTGACTATGTCTTCAACTTCGCCTCGCCTGCCAGCCCGGTAGACTACGCCCGCCTCGGCGTTGAAACCCTCATGGTCGGCTCTGCAGGCACTCGCAACGCGCTCGAAATCGCCCGGCGCTTCGGCGCCAAGTTTCTCCACGCATCCACCTCAGAGTGCTACGGCGATCCCCTCGTCCACCCGCAAACCGAGGATTACTGGGGCAACGTCAATCCCATCGGGCCCCGCTCCGTCTACGACGAGGCCAAGCGATTCTCCGAGGCCCTCGTCATGGCTTATCACCGCTACTACGGCTTGGACACGCGCCTCGTTCGCATCTTCAATACCTACGGCCCCCGGCTCCAGAAGAACGACGGCCGCGTCATTTCCAACTTCATGATGCAGGCCCTCCGCGGTGAGGACCTGACCGTCTACGGCGAAGGCAAGCAGACCCGTAGCTTCTGTTATGTCTCCGATGAAATCGAAGGAATCCTCGGTCTCTCCCGTAGTGGAGAGCATCTGCCCGTCAACATCGGCAACCCCACCGAATGGACCATCCTTGACTGTGCCCACGCCGTGTTGCGCGTCACGGGATCCAGCAGCCGCATAGTCCACAATCCTCTTCCTGTCGACGACCCCATGCAGCGCCGCCCTGACATCAGCAAAGCCCGTCGCCTCTTCGGCTGGGAGCCGAAGATCGATCTCGAAGCCGGCCTCAAACTCAGCCTCGACTACTTCAAAAAGTGTCTCGAGGAAGAGCGCCATGAAAAGTAGTCGGCGAAGCTGATGCCGCTCGCGCGTCGGCGTACGTTAGAAGCGGAACAGGTAGTTAACCTTCATGTAGAAAATCTGCTGGTCGTTCAGCAAGGTCGAGTTTGTGCGCGGCAGAATGGGAAAGTTCGTATTGCACATGCCGCCCGCCCCGCGCGTGCAGAGGTCGGCATTTAGATTCACATAATCCGTTGTATAGCCCACATACAGCGCCGTGCCGGGATGGGGCAGATATGTCAGCAGCACATTCCCGTATACATCTCTATTGTTTGTAAGCTCCGTGTAGTTGTTGTTCGGCAAGGTTGCCAGGTACTCCCCGATAAAGTTCAGCGACCACGCCTTATCCATCTGGTAGTTCCATCGCGCCACCAGTTGGTGATTGTCGTAGGCCACCGTTCCTGTCTCGGGATCAGTAAAGTGGTCAAACTCATATGATGTGAACAGATCCACCGGCCGCACTGGCTTCACTTCAAAATTCACGTGATCCGACTGCACATTCACTGGCAGCGGACCATGCCCGCTCGGTGGCTCATAATTAATCGTCGTTCCCGCGTACTCCGTCAGGCCGATAGCCACCGAAGGGTTCGGTGACGAATAGACACTAGCGCCTGCTATCTTGCTGTGATACTCCACATTGCCCGTCAAAGCCGCATAGTCCGCGGGCCGCAACCGGTCCTGCCCTGCTTCATAAAAGAAGGAGAGGTTTGTCCGACGCTTGAAGTCCAGGCTGTACGAGGGATCAAAATAGAAATCGAGGGGCAATCCCGTGTGGTCCCAGATGCGCTCCGAATACACGTGAAGCGAGTGAGACAACAGTGGGCCTTCCGCCGGCCTGAAGGTATACGTAAATGCGCCTCGCGGCTCGCGCACGTCAGGGCGCGTGAAGAATCCAGTCTCTGTCAGATAACCTGACGCTATATCGCTGTAATTGAACCAGAGACGCCGATGTAAGTCAGAGTAACTTATACCTTGCGTCTCGGCTTGCCCACTCTGCCAGGAGTTATCTAGGTTGCGCGTCTCTGAAGTTACGGCCTGCCCTGAAAGCGTCCAACGGCCCTTCACCCTCACCCGGTAGTCCACGCCGCCATTCCGGTTAAATGAGTTCAGATATTCGTGATCCGCAAAAATCGCTCCTATGTTCGACTGGTTTCCAATATCCCGATTCACGCGCCCCACATAGAAATGCGCGCGCGTCCCATACTGCGGATTACCCTGCGGCACTTGCAGGCCGGGATTTCGGTCATCCACGCTCAGGATCCCCAGTGCGTAGTCGCCCACCTTCCCCGTCAAACGTTGGCCATACTGCGGCATCACGATATTCGGCGTGTAATACAAGTTCAGCGGCGTCTGAAAGTAGCTCGAATTCTCGATAAAGAAGGGTCGCAACTCAGGAAAGAAATACTGGAAGCGCTGGTTCGGCGGTGCCGGGTTATTGATGCCAATCTGGCTGAAGTCCGGGTTGAACGTCATGTCCAGCACCAGGCTGTTATGCAACACTGACTTCATGTCCAGCCCCGTATATCCCTGAAAGAGCTTGTTGTTAAAAAACGGATTGATCGGGTTCACCGTGTTCAGTTGCTTGTAGCTGTGCACCAGCTCATACGGTTCAAACTGCCAGTTCTTGCCCCGTTCAATATTCCTGAAGCCTTCCGCCACAGCCTCCTGCGTCAGCCTTCCAGCCACATTGTGCTTCACCTGCGGCCAGAACGCACTTTCGTCCTTGCGCGTGATCGTCCTTTCAAGGATTAGCCCCCACGTCCGCGCTGTACCGTCCGGAGCCGGGTCAAACCGCAGACTGGCGAAGGGAATCCGCATCAGTACCACGTAGCCACCCGCCGTCCGCTTCCCCCAGGTGTCCCACACCGTATCGAACGAGTAGTCCGACCCGGTCTGCTCCGTATACAGCGCATCAGCCTGAATGCCCAATGCATTTGACTTGAAAATGAATGCTCTCCGGCTGTCGTGGAATGTATCCAGCATCACCTCGACAACGTCGTCATCGCTCAGCGAGTCGCGCTGCAGCAGATGCGCCCGTACCGCATGCGTATCGTCGTCCCCGCACACAAAGGCTACATAGAGGTACTCATGCGTGTAGCCCAGGTAAGCAACCGTCGGCTCCGTGGTGGGCGATCCATCATCTGGGTAGCGCTCAATAAAATCCGAGATGCGTAGCATCCGCCGAACCACAGGCGAATTCGGAGGCGATACCAGAAAATCCGCCAGCTTGGGTGCCGCGCTTAGCGAAGGCACCACCACATGTGGCATGCCGCCCGGCAGCGGAGGCAGGATTAGGCTTCCTCCCGTGTGGTCCGAGAGATCATCCAGCGAGTCCGAAGCTCGATCGCTCCTGCGGTCCGCCCCACCCGCCGCAGCCCCGCAAACCGGCTGAAGCAGCCAGAAGACAAGCAGCAACATCAGCAGCCGCCCAACCAAGCCTGCACGAATCCCTGAATGAATGCGCAACTTCACCCCTGCAACAACCCCGTGAATTCCACGCCTCTCAATTGCATTTGGATGCGTGTTTGCTGTTTGCCGCTTCCTGTCACCATGCAGCAGCCTGCCTCAAATCACAGACATCACCCTATGCTATTTGTTGATCGCGCCGATGGAACTCATTACGCCGCTCTTGCGCGGCTTTATTCATGGTGCCGGCACTTTGCTCATGCATGCCCGGCGATTGTCACTGGCTCTTTACTCAATCGTCGATGTCCGCTTGTTTGCAGGGTTCTGGCTCACCCGACTGCAGCCTCTATAACCATCGACGGCTTCCCATTGCTGTCGTAAGCAAGGGATATACGGTTATTGTATCGCTGTTGTGTGGAATCGTTACCGCACCAGCCTCTGGAAATTCTGCCTCAGCCCGCACTCGTCATCCGTCCGCGCTTGTGCAAATACCATCCAGCACGTCTTTTCAGGCTTCCGCGCTTACCAGCAGACAGGTAATGTTGTCATTCCCTCCCGCCTTCTTCGCTGCGCCCACCAGGCGGGCACACAGGTCTTCCAGCGGCCTACTCTCAGCCAGCATCGACTCAATCACTGCATCGGGCAGCTCCCGTGTCAGTCCGTCCGAGCACAGCAGGAACAGATCCCCCGGCTCGGCTTCCAGCCCAAACACGTCCGGCGTCACTCGGACCTGCGTTCCCAGCGCCCTGGTGATCACATTCCGCAGCGGCGAGCGCAGTGCCTCGGCGCGGCTCATGCGTCCACTCCGCACCTGCTCCTCCACCAGAGAGTGATCCACTGTCAGTTGCTCCAGTCGGCCCTGGCGCATCCGGTAGCAGCGGCTGTCTCCAATGTTCAATACCCACACATGGCTCTCTTCCACAGCCAGCGCCACCAGCGTGGTTCCCATGCCGCTCAGCCGCTGATTCCGTTGTCCCCGTGTGTAAATTGCCTCATTGGCCGCCGTAATCGCCTGTTCTACCGCCTCGGGCAGGTTCCCGCTGCTGCCCGCGCCATGACCGCTCAACAGCCGCAGCATCTCATCCACCGCCAGCGAGCTTGCGATCTCGCCCGCTGCCGCGCCACCCATCCCGTCGCAGACGACGTACACGCCGTCCTCCACGGAAAATCCAAATGCGTCTTCGTTGGAAGGTCGTTTACGGCCCCGGTCCGTGGCTGCTGCAGCAACGTAATGTAGAACGGCCGTGGCCAACGTGAACCCCCGCACAATAGTGTACACAGGCGAGTCCCGGGTGAACACCCCGTGAAATCTCCCTCAGCGCGTAGTCCGGCCCGTGGCTGGCGGCGGTGTCGTCGCCGGCGCAGGCAGCTCATACACCTGGATAGCCCCCTTCTCCAGCACCGCCACACGCCTTCCTGAAGGAGAAATCGCCACATTTCCCCCGCCATCCAGCACCGGGCTCGCCGGAACCTTCAGCACCAGTGTGCCGCTCTTCGCGTCGAAGACCTCCACCAGTTGGCCCAGAACATCGTCAAAGCTCAGCGGTGAGAATGCATCCACCGGGTGCGATGCGACCAGCGTCTCCCGTGCCACCCGCGAACCATTTGGCGCCATCACCAGCAGCGGCCACACCTGCTCCGGCCTCGCCAGCGCCTCCCACATCCTCCCGCTCTCCGTCGAATAGGCCACGAGCAGCCGTCCCCCGTCGCGCGTGCATGTGTTCGCCAGCGCCTCCTGTTCCGCGAGAAACTGGATTGCCGGAACACACGCCGAATCTAGCTTGCCCAGTATTCGGCTACCGCCGCTGAAGAAGTTCAGGTTGAGCGAAAAACTCATGCCAGTCGATCGCAGCGCGTCCAGGTATCCTTCCGTGTTGATTGGCAAGTGCACCACGTTACGCGTGCGGCTCACCAGCATCACCTTGCCCGTGGAGCGACGCAGGATGCGCAACACCACTTCCGGCTGCGTGTCCGTGTCGGTGCCAGCGCCTGCCGTGGATGCTGCCTGCGACGGCTCATCCGAGTCCGTCACCAGAAACTGCTGCCCCGGATCCATCCCTAGCCACAGCACGGGCCCCGGAAAATGCAGTAGCGGCTTCAGGTCCAGCGCCCCGTTTCCCTCTTTCAGGTCGTTCAGATCCCGCAGCAGAAAGTGCCCATCCCCCAGCATCCACAGGTAGCGCTCATGATCGTGCAACGTCCACAGCGCCTCCGCCTCCACCGCCCCATCAGGCAGCGAAAGCACCAGCGCCCGAATATGCCGCTCCTCGTACTGCGACGACGCTGAGCGATGAATCAGCCCCGGCGCGTGAAAGGTAAACAGCAGCCGGTGTTCGTCCAGAAAGTCCAGGGACGCCATGCTTTCGCGCTGCCCTTGGTAGTAAGGTCCAGGCGGCGAAAAGCCCAGCGGCTCCACGGGAATACTGAAGGCCGCCGCCTGCGACGCTTTCACAAATGGCTTTGGCGCTGGAGGCGCTTCCTCCGTCTTGTCTTTGCGATGGTGCGAGAGCAGTCCCTCCCCGACCGCCGCCGCGGGCAGGAACAGCAGCGTCACCGCAATCGCCAGCCCGAAAACCAGCCCACCAACTTCAGCTTTCCGGATCCACTTCCCCATCGCAAACTATTCTCTCCGATGCCGCCTGTTTTGGGCAGTGACACCCACACCCGCTCGTATGCGACAGTAAAGAAAGGCATGGCTACGAGCGCAACAATCAGCCGGCGCATCGCCTTCCTCGGCTACGGTGCCTGCGCCCTCGCCGGCTGCCTCTGGGGCACCGGCTTTTATTTCGGCCGCCTCGCGCTCAATGAGATGAGCGTCGAGCACATGGTCCTTTATCGCTTTCTGTTTGCCAGCCTCGGCATGCTCCCCGTCGCGCTCGTTCATCGTGTCCGCTTCACGCCCGGCGAATTGCGACTCCTTCTCGTCTCTGCCTTCTTCGGTATTCCCGTGCAATTCATGATTCAGTTTCATGGCCTGGCACGCACCACCGTCAGTCATGCCTCACTCATGGT
This sequence comes from Acidobacteriota bacterium, assembly GCA_021818105.1. GTDB lineage: Bacteria > Acidobacteriota > Terriglobia > Terriglobales > Acidobacteriaceae > Telmatobacter. The sequence goes on along the minus strand of JAKAFB010000020.1, from coordinate 25,269 downwards.
CGGCACCATGCCTGTCCTTCTAGGCGTCGCCGCCGCTCTCTTTGCCGGTGAGCAGCTCGACCTCATCGGTTGGCTTGCTCTCGTCGGTTCCAGCGTCGGCGCCGCGCTCATTGTCCTGGGTGCCCACCATGCTCCCGCCTCCCAGGGGCAACCTTCGCTCCAAGGCGACATCCTCGTTGTCATCTCGCTCTGCACCGCCCTTGCCTGGATTCTCCTCAGCAAGCGGCTCATGCTCACCCACAGCGCACCCGTCGTTACGGCCCATACCATCCTCTCCGGCACGGTCATGCTCGCCCTCTGGGTGCTTGGCCCCGTTCTGCTCAATCCCTGGCTCTCGCACAAGGTGCCGCCCCCGCCCGTCGCGCACGTCAGCGCTACCGCATGGGTAGCCCTCGCCATCAGCGGTCTCGCCTGCACCGCCACTACCACTCTCCTCTGGAACTGGGGCATCCATCGCGTCCCCGCTTCGCGCGCCGGAGTCTTCCTCAACATCGAGCCCGCCCTCGGTTCCTGGCTCGGCGTCAAGCTGCTCGGTGAGCACCTCGGACCACACGCATTCGCCGGTGGCGCCCTCATCCTCGCCACCGCCCTCATCCTCACCACCCGCGGCCAGGAAACCCAGCCGGATCTAATCCTCGAGTAACCCTGTACCGCATTACGCCGTCCCCACCCCGCTCCCACCTGCGCGGTATTGCCGTCGCCCTGGTTATTCGTACACTAATACCTTGTATCAAGGGGGGATTTGTGGCTTTACTTTCCTGGAGTCATGCCAGCACTATCGGGGTCAAAGCCATGGATGACCAGCACGGTATCCTCATGGATACAATCAATGATCTGCGCCTCACCTTGATGAACGGCAACAGCAAAGAGCGTATCAACGCCCAGCTCGAGCAGCTTATCGACTTCACCCGTCTCCACTTCCAAAGCGAGGAGCGTCTCCTCGAGCAGCAGGCCTTCCCCGGTCTCTTCACCCATCGCGCCGCCCACGTCACCCTGCTCGTCCAGGTCCGCGAAGCCATCGCGCACGCAGGCCGCTACGTCGACGGCGAGAGCGTCTCCCTGCTCTCGCAGCTTCGTTCCCTGTATCTCGAACACTTTGAGGAGTTCGACCGCACCTACGCCGCATGGCTCAACGACCGCGGCGTCTACTAGAGCCTCTCTCTGAAAGCAAATCCTGCAGACCGCCTGCGCTCATCCCTCAAACGACAACTGCTCTGAAGCCCATGCCGTTGCCGCTGGCTTCGGCTCTGAAGCCAGCTCATATACCAGCCGCTCCAGCACCAACCGCTTGTCCGGCGGCGACGAACGCAGTTCCAGGTCCGTCCGCGCAATCAGCCGTAGCGCACGCGTCAGCTCACGTCGGCTCTTGTATCTCCGCGCCTGCCGTATCAGATCATCCGCCGCAAACGGCGGCATGCGGAACCCCTGCCAAAGCGCCTGCCAAATGGCACGCGAGTCGCGCACATTCTTTTCCAAAATCACCAGCATCTGCCGGAACGTCCGCGCCAGCATGTACAGGTGCCCGATTGCTGCATCCTCTCCTGCATCCGAGCTGTTTAAGAGCCCCGTCAGCAGCGCCAATGCCCGCGCACGGTTGTGGCTGCTGATCGCGTCTGTCAGTTCATACAGCGAACGTTGCTTCGCGCTCAGCACCATCGTCTCCACATCGCCCAGCGTAATGCGCCCCTTGCCCAGTGTGTAGAGCAGCAGCTTCTCCATCTCTGACGCAATCAGCATCATGTCCGCACCCAGCGCATCCACCAGTTCGCGCGCCGCATCCGGCTCCATGCGGCTGCCTGCCTCCTGTGCCGTCGCCGCCACCCAGCGCATCGCGTCCTCTTCGCTCACCCGCGCCAGTTCCACCATGCCGCAGTGCACTCCCAGCGTCTCCGTCAGCCGCTCAAAGCGACTCCTGTCGTCCATGTCCATGCGCCGTGTGTCCGTGGGAATCCGCACGAAGTCCGCCACAAACACCAGCAGAGCCTGCGGGTTGGGTGAGCGGAAGTACCGCTCCAATGCGGCAAACTCCTCCTTCTTCGCTCCCCGCATATAAAGCTGCCGCACATTGCGTACAAAAATTACCTGGAACGGCGCCATCAGCGACGGCGTCTGCGCCCGGTCCAGCACTTCAAAAATTGAGGTCCCGCTCAAATCCAGCTCAGAAAGGCAAAAGTCCTTCAGCTCCGGCGGCACAAATGCCTTCACCACCGCTGCCCGGCACCTATCAAGAAGAAAAATCTCGTCGCCTGCCAGTACGTATCCCGGCCGCAACTTCCCCGTGCCAGCGGCCGCCGCATCCATCTCCGCCACAAAGCGGCTCACAGCGCTGAAGCCCGCGCCCCATCGCGCCCCGCTCACCGGGTCATCCCCCACGCCATCTGCATGCGGCTCCAGAATACCCTTCCCGGCCTCACCCCGCCACTTCCCTGGCTTCCGGGTGCCCGCTTATGCAACCCGCAATCCGCTCACCCGCCCGGCTCCGCTCCTGGCCACAATGCCGTTACTCATCGGTAAGTAACGCCCCGGGACACGTGAAAGTCCTTGGACTCCCGTAATCCCGCAAACCCGCTCTGCGGGCTCCTCTTTGGCTGTTTTTTGGTTGCTGGCTCATGCGCCGCTGGCTAGACTGTGGCCAGCCTGGAACGCCAGGCGGTTCATTCCTCGCCGCCCCCGGCAGAGAATTGAACACAGGGACGCCCGCGTTACACGCCGGGCGCGCGTGCAGGCCCGGAACCCGCAGCACTCTGGCCTGAGAATGGGTTATCCCTCCCCCAAACCTGTGCGGCACCGGGCCTTCCCGGTGTCGCACAACCCTTCACATACCTTCCAGAACATCCGCCACAAGCGCCCGGGCAAAGTCCCGTGAAAGTCTCTGCACAGCTGCCGGACTCTCATCCAGAAATGTCGGCAGGTCCGTCGTCGACTGATACTGCTGCCGAAAAATGTAGTTTGGATTCTCGTAGAGCGTCTGCCCATCCCGGCCCGTCAGCGTCACCGCCACCACCACCGTGATTAAAAAACTCGACGACTGCTGCGTCGTCGTGTTGTAGGTCAGCGGGGCCACCGTCTCCTGCAAAATCGTCCCGTGCAGCACGGCATCCGGACTCCCACCCGCAGCCGGAGTCACCCGCAGCCGTGTCCGCGCCTCAAACTCGCGAATCACCGCCTGCGTCATCACCTCTTCCGTGTGGTAGCCGTCCGTCTTAATGGCAAACTCCGGCACATACAGCGTGTGCGCGTCCGGAGGCAGATGTGTCGCCGCGTCCAGCGTGTGATACCCGCAGCCGGTAATCCCCAGCAATGTCGCAGCAAGCGGCACTATCGCAATCAGGCGCATGACTATTCCAGTGTACCCAACCGCCGCCCTCACCGGAGGCCTGCTCATCACCACCAGAGCCATGGTCAAGGTCCTCGGCTCATGCCAGGTCGCTTGCCTATACTGGATGCACATAACCGCCGTCAGCAGGCTCCCTTGACCACTTCTGATTCCTCCGCATCCCGCTCCGCCGCTCCCCGCCGCATTGTCCTCACCGGCTTCATGGGCTCCGGCAAAAGCACCGTCGGCCCGCTCCTCGCCGCGCGCCTCGGCTGGCGCTTCCTCGACGTTGACGACATCATCGAGGCCGAAGCCGGCATGTCCATCGCCGAAATCTTCGCCCGCCACGGCGAGCCCGCCTTCCGCGACATCGAACACGCCACCATCGCCCGCCTCGCCTCCCAGGACGCCCTCGTCCTTGCCCTCGGCGGAGGCGCCATCGAGCGCGCCGAAACCCGCGATCTGCTCCTCAACGCTCCCGGCACCCTGCTCGTCCACCTCGAAGTCGAACTCGCCACCACCCTCGCCCGCTGCCGCGGCACCGAGGGTACCCGCCCCGTCCTCGCCGACCAGGCCAACCTCGCAGCCCGCTACCAGCGCCGCCTGCCTCTCTACCGCGCCGCCCACGTCTCCATCAGCGTCGATGCTCTCACCCCCGAGCAGGTCGTCGACGCCATCCTCCGCGTCGCCCGCGCCGCCTGACCGGTACCCAGGTGCCCCATGCCCACCGAACAGGACCTATTCAACGAGCTCACTTTCTACACGCTGGCCCACCCTGACCCCGCCTTCCTCCACCAGCACGCCGTCGACGCCTTCGCCGCTCAGCTCGCGGGCGAGCACACCAAACCCATCACCCTCGTCTTCGGTCTCATCGGCCTCTACCTTCACCTTGAGTGGAACTACACTGGCCGCCAGGTTCAGCTAGCCCACATGCGCATGGCCCGCCAACGCAAGCCGTGGCCACGCCTGCCTTTACCCGCCCAGCGCGGCGCAATTCGCGTCGCAGACGTTCTCCACGCCGCCCCCGGGCTCGACCGCGATGCCATGATCCATCACTGGGCCGCCTCCGTCTGGGCCTCCTACGCCGACGCCCGCCCGCAAATTGTCGAGCTTGCCAAAAGCGAATTGGGCGTGAAGCAGCCCCACCCCTAACCCTCCGGCTTGCTAAAATGAAACGAGGCGTAGCCCTTCCCGGCCGCGCCCTTGAGGTCGCCCCAGGCACGCATGACCCCCGCCACCCAAGCCACCGCCACGGCAGAACTTGCCGTCCATGCTGATGACTCCCTGCACGAAGTCATCCATGCGCCGCGTCCCGGCACCACGGCGACACTCATCCATGACTTCCGCGAACTTTTCAAAGTCCGCGTCACCGGCATGGTCGTCATCACCGGATGGGCGGGCTTCTACCTCGGCTCCATGCAGTCCGGTATCTCCAGCGTCCAGCGCGGCCTCCTCGACACCCTCGTCGGCATTGGCCTCGTCTCCGCAGGCTCCGGCGCGCTCAATCAGGCCCTTGAACGCACCACTGACGCTCTCATGCCCCGCACCGCCGACCGTCCCCTGCCCGCCGGACGCATCTCGCTCCCCATGGGCATCCTGGCCGGCATCGGCGCCCTCGCGCTCGGCGCCTGGTGGCTTCTGCTCCATACCAACCTGATCACCGTTGCCCTCGCACTGCTCACCGCCTTCACCTATGTCGCCATTTACACGCCCCTCAAGCGTGTCACCACTCTCGCCACCTTCATCGGCGCTTTTCCCGGCGCCATGGGCCCCATGCTTGGCTGGACTGCTGCCCGCGGCCGCATCGAGTGGCCTGCCGTAGCCCTTTTCGCCATCCTCTTTGTCTGGCAGTTCCCTCACTTCATGGCGATTTCCTGGCTCTACCGCGACGACTACGCCCGCGCAGGCATCCGCATGCTTCCCGTTGTCCAGCCCGACGGCTGGTCCACCGTCGTTGAAGCCATCTTCTACGCCGTGCTCATGATCCCCGTCAGCCTCGCGCCGTGGCACCTCGGCCTCACCGGACGCGTCTACGCCATCATTGCCACGCTGCTCGGCCTTGGTTATCTCGCCTACACCATTCGCTTTGCCCGTATCCTCCGCACCACCGACCGCACAGAGAGCCGCATGCTCGCTCGCGACCTCCTCAAGGTCAGCGTCATCTACCTGCCCCTCCTCCTCACCACGCTCATGCTCGGCGCCATCGCAACCCACTGAGGAACCATGACGACGACCGATTCCCCATCGAGCACCCATTCCAGCACGCGTTCTGCCATCGCCGCTATCCTCGCCATCAGCGCCGCCGCCACAGCCTTCCTCTTCTGGCTCATTTACATCCATCCCGCGTCGGACGCCGCCAGCGTCCGCTTCGCCTTTCTGCCCCCACTCAACGCCATCCTCAACGGCCTCAGCGCTATCTCTCTCCTCATCGGATTCACCTTCATCCGTGCCCGCAACATCAGGGCTCACCGCGCCTCCATGCTCACGGCCTTCGGCTTCTCCACGCTCTTCCTCATCGGCTATATCCTTCACCACGCGCTCCACGGCGATGTCCGCTACCCCGTTCATGCAGCCTTCCGCACCTTCTACCTCTCGCTGCTCGCCAGCCACATCATCCTGGCCACCATCGCTCTGCCGCTCGTTCTTGCCACCTTCTTCTTCTCGCTCTCCGGCCGCATTCCCCAGCACCGCAAAATCGCCCGCTGGACCTTTCCCATCTGGCTCTATGTCTCCGTCACCGGCGTCATCACCTACGTGATGCTCCGCCTCGCCATGGGGCAATAAACTCATGCCCTCGCGCTCTCCCATGCCTGATGATGGCACCCGCGAGCTGCTTCGCTGGGGATCTTCCATCGTCGGCACCGGTCTGCTCGCCGTGCTGCTGCTGGAAACAGTCCTCGGCGGCTTCACGCGCACAGGCGCCACCACCAACTCCGGCTGGTTCGCCCTCATCGTCGCACTCATGTGCCTCCCCTTCGGCGGCCTCCTGCTCACCCTTGGCGTCGCCAAATGGCTGCGCAACCGCGCCATCGCCCGCCGCGGATAGCCGTCTGTTATCCTTTCTGCTGAACGGAGAGCAAACTCATGGCAAAATCAGTCAACAAAGTCATCCTTCTGGGCAACGTGGGCAAAGACCCCGAGATCCGTTCCACGCCCTCCGGCGTCATGGTTGCCACCGTCACCCTCGCCACCAGCGATCGCCAAAAGGACGCGCAGGGCAACTGGCAGGATCGCACCGAGTGGCACAACCTCGTCGCCTTCAATCGCACCGCTGAGATCATCCGCGACTACGTCAAGAAGGGCTCCAAGCTCTACGTGGAAGGCAAAATCCAAACTCGCTCCTGGGATGACAAGGAATCCGGCCAGAAACGCTATCGCACTGAGATCCTTGTCAACGATCTCTCCCTGCTCTCCGGCCGCGAAGAGGGCTCCAGCGGCGGCTACAGCCGCTCCTCCGGTTCCACCGCCGGGTTTGACCAGCGCCCGCCCGCCGGCTCTGACGACATCTCCCAGGCCGCCGAAATCTCCGACGACGACATCCCCTTCTAGTTCGCGCGAATACTCGTGCCACGCACAAGAGCCCTCCGCTCGGAGGGCTCTTGCGCACTTATATACTTTATTTTTCTCTCTAACTCATCTCGCCAATTCATTCCTGCGGATAGTAGCCCGACCCGACGATATACGTATCCGCTCCCGACTGCACCTTCCGCACATACGTCAGTTTGCGCGTGGTCGAATTCTGCCCCGGCCTGTACCACTCGTACTCCACCCATGCACTGCCCTTCTGCATCGCCACAGCGATATAGTCCTTCACGAAGGGCTTCCCCTGCAGATCCTGCAGCGCGCTCAGGTCCTTGCCCTCAAGGCTCGGCTGGCCCGCATTCACCAGTTCAACTCCATCCGGCTTCTGCAAAAACACGTACGTGTCCATAAAGACAAACGGTCCCGTCTTGTCGCGCAGCTTCGCAAAACCTGCCTGCCCTTCCTGTGTCACCACTTCTGACGCACGGTTGACAACGTCCTCTATAAAGGCCTTGTCCATCTGCATGTTGTAAATGCCCGAACCCACCAGATACTGCTTGCCGTCCGGATACGTCACGCGCTTCACAAACGTCGACTTCCACGTTGGGAAAATGTCTCCCGGCTCCGGATACATATAGTGAACCCAGCCCTCGCCCGCGGGACTGTTGCCCGCTTCAAGGAACATCTTGCCGTAGGGTCTTCCGTGAACATCCACGATTCCAGCATCGTTCTGCCCTTCCTTGCCTGGGTCCGCGGCATGAAAGACTCTGGTGCCATCCATAGCCCATACGAAGAAATACGTGTTGTCCCGGAACCAGTTCGATCCCTTCGTGCGCAGTTCCGGATACGCGCTCTCTCCCTGTTCATGCAGCAGCGCCGCTGCCTCGCTCACGAGCGCCATCAGTTCCGGAGCCGTCAGCTTCTTTTCCTTGCTGGTAGCCTTGGGAGCATTCGCAAGATACACACCGCACCCCACCAGCGCCCACTGGTCGCCCATCTTGGCCTTACTCACATACGCAGACTTCTGCGTGGATACGCTGTCGCCCGGCTTCGGCCACATGTAATCCACCCATCCCGACCCGCTCGTCTGCACCACCTTGAGCATTTCCTGAATAATCTGCTTGCCCTGCGTATCCTTCAACTCCATCAGGTTGCGGCCTTCAAGGCTCGGAAACCCCGGATTCACCAGGTCCACTCCCTTCGGATCGAAGACAAAGATATACGCGTCCTTCGCGATGAATGGCCCGGTCTGATCATGGAAAAGTTTGAAGGCCGCTTCACCATTCGCCTCAATCTGGCCCACGGCATCCTTCACCATATCCACCACAAAGGGTCGCTCCATCTCGTCGTTGTACATCCCCGCGCCCACAATGTAGCCCTTGCCAGACGGGGCCTGAATCAGCCGCACATACGTGCTCTTCCAGCGCGGCAGCAGCCCGTTCGGCACCGGCCACTCGTAGTGGTACCAGCCTGATGGCTTGTCCGGCAGCGACGTCGCTGTCGCAATCAACCCGCGAATAATCGGCTTCCCATTGATGTCCCGAAGATCAAGAACATTCTTGCCCTCGAGCGCGGGATCAGGATGCACAACCATATTGCCCTGCCGATCAAGCACAAAGACGTAAGTCTCGCCCTTGCGCCAGCGGCTGTCGGCAACCCGGAACTCCGCAAAAGCTGCCTCGCCCTTCGTAAACACACGATCGGCCGCATCGTTCACCAGCACGACCAGGGCCCGCGTCTCCGAGTGTTCATAAGCCTGATCCATGGCATCAGACACAGTGTCAGCGCGGCTTGCCCCTCCGAAAGAGGCCAGCATCAGTGCAACAGGAATCAGCATCAGGATGGGGAACTTCTGTCTCGCACACATACTTACCCCCTTGCCAATGGGCAGTGGCGAACGGCTGACTATTTTCTCAAACTTGTATTCGGCACCGCCGTGACTCCAGTCACCACAGGCGGTGATGCCCCGATACGCTTCGTGCGTCCGGCCGCCAGCTTCGCGCATCTCCCAGACACATGAATGAGATGAACGACGCACCACCTCGACATGTACATAACTTCATCTCTCAGTATTTGCGGTGCGTCTCGAATCACAGTCACATCGTCACATCGGGATGAAAATATCAATCACTACGAAGCTTCCGCATCCATGTCATACTTGAGACGCGATTGGGCCAATGGATACCGCGAGGAGGCAGAACATGTATGCGCGAATCGTTACCATCGCCCTCAAGCCCGGCACCTCCGCGCTTTTCAGCAAAGCCATCGAAGAAGGCATCATCCCTCTGCTCCGCAAGCACAAAGGCTTTGTCGATGAAGTTGCCATGGTCACACCCGACGGAAAGACCGGCTACGGCATTAGCTTCTGGGACACCAGAGAACACGCCGAGGAGTTTCAACGCACCGGTTTCGCTCAAGTCATGAAGTCACTCGACGCAGTCCTCGCTGCGCCCAGCCGCGTCCAGCTCTGCAAGGTCACCAACTCCACCGCGCACCACCTAGCGCACACGCGCGTCGCCTGAGTAGCCCATCCGCAGTTGGCAACAATAGAAATGTCGACAGGGACTCCTGAGACATCAGCTTCACTCTGCCGGAGAATCAATTGCATCGGAACCCGCATGCAGGGAAAATAACCTGCGCAGCATAAACAACTGCGACGACCCAAGAATCAGAAGCAGGATGCTCAATGGTTGCACCTTATACTCACCTGCGATTGACTCCGTTATGGCCGAAAAACCAAAGATCAGCAGGCCCAGAAGCACAAACCAGCTTGTTGACTTCTCCAACCCCACATCTCGCAGTGCTCCCAGCGTCAGAACAAATGCAATCACCACAAGAACAGTATCGTATGTCGGAACATACACATTGATCAGCATCGTCCAGGTCAACGTGACTGCCCATGTAATCTTCTCCGCTCTCCGTCGCCGTACAGCGCTCTGTGCAAATAGAGACCCAATCAGGAGAACAATGGTGAGAACTGCCACAGCCAGCATGGCCTTCCCGATTTCCGTCCTTCCTCCCGGCGCCATGGAAGAAACTGAATAGATGTCAATAAATGACCATGGGTTGACTCTCGCTGCTCTGCTGGTTCCCGTCGCATGCACAAAAGTGCCAAGAAAATGCAGATACGACAGCCAAATTTGCGCACCCGCAAGAAAAGTGGCAAGGAGGATCCAAACAGCCGTCCCCGCAAGAAAGCCTGCCAACGCTCTGAACCTGCGCGTAACGACCAGCATCGGAAGCACGAGCAACATCAGAGTTGGTTTGTACGCCAGCAGAGATAGCACCAATCCGCTTGATAAGTGTCTTGACCGGCTTTCTTCAAATACCGCCATCCCTGTGGCAAACACCGCTACGGCCGCCAGCTGCCCACTCGCAAGCGTGTAGTAAAAGAAAGGCGCAAAGGCAAGCGCAAAACACAGCAGGATCGACCCCTTGATGCGTTCCGTCGGAAAGGCAACTCTCGCCGCGGCCATAGTCCCGGCAACATACAATGTGCAGGAAAAACCCATCCAGATGAAATACGCCTGTGCAAAGGTGAAGTGCGCCAAAACGCTGAAGAAGTACGCAACGAGCGGGGGATACGGACTTGGACCCCAATCCGCTCCCTTCAAGGAACGAATCCCATTAAATACCTTCAGCTGTAATTCGTAGTTATAGAGTTCGCTTGCAGGATAGTGATTGATAATACGACCGATGCCATAAAAGTAGGTAAAATCTATCGCGGGTAAATCATTGAAGGTTGCACCTCGCCAGTACAGATAAATGAAATACGCCGATACAGGCGCAACCAGAAAGCCTACGAACAAGGCCCAACATAGTACATTGATTTCCTTCAAGCCAGGGCGTGGGCCCAGCAACTTCATCGGCCAATGAATAGTGCACCTCCTGCCAAGCATGCCGGCTTCTACCGCTAGCTCTCGCTGCTCCCTGCGTATAGTTGATCGGGTTAACTTTCAACCATTGAGGAGCAATGTGCTGATTCTATCGGGAACAGTCGGCCCAGCACACATCAGTTTGCCATCTCCCATAGCGTGCGGATACCCAGATTACTAGCCTATCTATCGTTCTCCTTCCATGAACCCATGCCCCTTGTAAGCCGTAGCTTCACTGCGCCAGCACATACACAGAACAACGCTTCCGGCGGCACTCTCGTCACCCCTGCTCCACACTCGCTAGAGTTCCAATCAGCAACTCCCGCCGCCGGTTCGCCATGTCATCAGCGTTGCTCAGCACGCGCAGCCACACAAACACCGCCGATCCAGCCAGCACCAGAAACACCGGCACCGCCAGCCACAGCCGCCCCGCATACAGGCACAGCGCAAACACAGCCGCCGCAATCATCAGTAGCGTTGTCTGTATAAACATGCTCAGCAGCGCGCTGGCCGCCGACCCTCGCTGCCGCGTGATGCGGCTCAAATTCATGCGATGCGGCATCACCAGTGAGAACACATTGCCCAGTGCCAGGTTAGCGGGCACTGCATACAGCAGCCACGCCACCGTCACCGCCAGCACCACGCCGTTTGGCCGCCCCAGCAACACTATCGCCAGCACGCCCGCCAGCATCGCCGTAAAGCAGTACACGGCCGCGTGAAAAATGTTCTTCGCCAGCAATACAGTCCTCACCGGCGTCGGCGCAAGAAACAGCAGTTGAATCCCCGTTCCCTCCGCGCCCAGGTTGTTGTAAATCATCTGCGCCGGGCCCAGCAGCGCATACGCCACGCAAAGCGGCAGCGCCAGAAAGTACGGATGTCCCAGCACTCCGGACTGATGGCGAAACAGCCCCGCCAGCACCAGCACCATGAACACCGGTGCGCCAATCATGTAGAGCAGCGGCATCGCTCGCATCAGTGTGTGCATCTCCTTCTCCATTACCGCCGCAATCGGCCCTCCACCGCTCAGCAGCCACGTTTCGCGCTCGCCCTGTGCGCCTTTTTCCGGCACGGCTTCGCTCAAACTCTCGCCGCGATACTCCGCGCGCAAGCGTACTGCCAGCAGCATTCCTGCCGCTGCCACATACAATCCCAGCGCGCCTGCCGCTCCCAGCGCACGCGCCGGATCGTGCCTTGCCGCTGCGCCCAGAGCCGCCACCACCAGCCCGGGCGGCAACCCCTGCTGCACCGCGCTTGCCCTGTCCAGCCACGGGCCCATTTCCTCGGCCATCGTGCGCTGCTCCACCGCCACCGCGCCGCTCGTTTCCCCATTCCCATTTCCGCCGCTCTCGTGTAGCGCTGGATTCAGCAGTTGCACACTCAGCAGTAGCGCCACAAACAGCGCGCTCACAATCTCCCGCGAGCGCCGCTTCGCCAGCCAACGGTCCATCCACACCAGCACCACGCGCACCATCAGCACATTGAACACCGCAAAGCCTGTCAGCCCCGCCACCACCCAGCCCACCAGGTTCGCTCGCGCCAGCGTCACGCCCACCAGAATTCCCACGCAGCACAGCCCGCCCAGCAGCGTCGATATGTCCGCCAACCCAATCACCACATACAGCAGAAAAAATGCGCTGAAGCTCACCGGAAAGCGCAGCAGGCCGCTCATGTCAAACTGCTGCTGAAATGACGCCAGCGCTACCGGCACTGACTGCCACAGAAACAGCACGCCCCAGAAAACCACCGGCAGCACCGTCCAGTTCCCACGCAGCACAAGCGCATACGCGCCAAACCCCAGCCCCACGGCAAGCCCAACGCCCATCGCCGCATACACCAGGAACGCCACGCTCCGTGCTCCCAGCTCAAACAGCCCCTGTGTCGAGCGCAGGCTATGCGTCATCGTCTGCCAGCGCATCGCCGCCAGCGCCGCATACTGCCCTCGCGCCAGCCGGCTCAACGGCCCCGTCACCACAGGGAACGCGCCTACGCAAGCCAAGACAGCTCCTGCGCCTGTTCCTGTGCGCCCGCGCCTACAATCGAAAGAAAAATCTCCTCCAGCGTTAGCCTCTGTGCGCTCTCCGTGCCCGGCAGCGTGCTCGCCACCCCCGTGCGCAGTTCCTCCAGCGCTCCGTTCGCCACCAGCCTGCCCTTGTGAATAATCGCCAAGTGGCTGCACAGCCGCTCCACAATCTCCAACACGTGCGTCGTCAAAAAGATCGTTGCCCCACGCTGAATCATCCGCTGCAGCATTGCCTTCAGCATGCCAGCCGCAATCGCATCCACACCCTCAAACGGCTCGTCCAGAAACAGCACACGCGGCGCATGGATCACCGCAGCCGCCAGCGCCAGCTTTTTCTGCATGCCGTGCGAGAAGTCCGTCACCAGCTTCCGGGGTTCATTCGCCAGTTGCATAAACTCCAGCAACTCCTGTGTGCGCTGGTTCGTCGTCTCGCGGTCCAGCCCATACATCCGCCCCACAAAGCGCAGATATTCCCGCGCCGTCAGCCGCCCTGCCAGCGCCATCCCCTCCGGCACCACGCCTATCTGCCGCTTCAGCTCCAGCGCCCCGGCCCCAAATGGCTGGCCCAGTATCTCCACCGTGCCCGCGCTCGGCTCCAGCAGCCCGGTCAGCATCTTGATTGTGGTCGATTTCCCCGCGCCATTCGGGCCCAAAAAACCAAAAAACTGCCCCGGCGCCACACGAAACGTCACATCCTCCACGGCCGTCAGCGCCCCAAAGCGCCGCGTCAGCCCGCGAGCTTCAATCGCTGCTGTCTCCATCAGCCGCAAGCATAGCAAGCTTGCCCATCTGCGCCCAAACAGCCAGCGTCACACTCACGCCGATGCTTCTTTCGCCGCGCCCAGCGGATCGTTGTCCCGGTCCGTCGCCTCTGTCAGCGCCGCTAGCCGCGAAACCAGTTCCAGCGTCCAGCTCGTCTCAGGCGCCCGCCAGCTCCAGTTCCCGTGTGCCACCGCAGGCGTATTCATCCGCGCCTCTGCTCCCAGTTCTAGCAAATCCTGCGCCGGGAATATCGTCATCGTCGCGAGGCTCGCCGCCACAGCTCGCATCAGCGGCCACACCGGATGCCCGTGCACCGGACCCACATACGCCTCTGCCACCGCGCGTTCATGCTTGCTTGCCGTCCGCCACCACCCCATGGTCGTGTCATTATCATGCGTCCCCGTGTAGGCCACCGTCGCCTCGGCATACTTGTGCGGCAGGTGCACGTGCGCCTCCTTGTGGCTGAAGCCGAACTGGATCACCTTCATCCCCGGCAGTCCCAGCGCCTGCCGCAGCGCATCCACCTCCGGTGTTATGACGCCCAGATCCTCGGCCACCAGCGGAAGTCTCCCCAGCGCCTCTTCCAGTGCGCGAAACAGCTTCACCCCGGGCCCCGCCACCCATCTGCCGTTCACCGCCGTGTGCTCCCTCGCATCAATCGCCCAGTACGCCTCAAATCCGCGAAAATGGTCCAGCCGCACAATGTCATACAGCTCGCACGCCCGACGAATCCTCTCTATCCACCAGTCGTAGCCCCGCTCCTCCAGCACGTCCCACCGATACAGCGGATTGCCCCACCGCTGTCCAGTCGGCGAAAAGTAGTCCGGCGGCACGCCCGCAACATGTACCTGCTTCAAATGCGCATCCAGCTCAAAGATCTTCGGGTGGATCCACACATCCGCAGAATCCATGTTCACGAAGATCGCCACATCCCCCATAATGCGAATCCCATTGTCCCTTGCGGCCTTACGCAATGCCTTCCACTGCCGCTCAAAGGCAAACTGCAGCACCTGCTCCTGCGCCAGCGCGCGCGCATGCTGCGCCGCAGCCTCCGTCAGCGCACGCTTGTGCCGCCTCCGCAGACCTTCGGGCCACTCCGTCCACGCCCCCGTGTGAAACTCCCGTCGGAGCACCACATACAGCGCGTAATCCGTCAGCCAGTTCGACTCCGCCCTGCAGAACTCCTCGTACTCGCGCCACTGCTCCTTCAGCCGCGGGTCGTGCTGCGCCATGTCCAGAAAGTTCCCCGCTGCCTCCATCAGCAGCGGCAACTTGCGTCTCTCCACGTCGTCAAAATCCACATTGCCGCTGCGCCCCGCCAGCCCTGCAATTGCCTCGCCCTCAATCCATCCCCAGTCCGACAAGTACTCCAGGCTGATTAGCAGCGGGTTGCCCGCAAAGGCTGACAAACCCGAATATGGCGAGTTGCCGTGTCCCGTCGGACACAGCGGCAGCACCTGCCACACATGCTGCTTCGCCGCCGCCAGAAATGAAACAAACTCGTATGCCGCCGGTCCAAGGTCACCAATGCCGCCATACGAAGGCAGCGAACTCACATGCAACAAAACTCCGGACGAACGCTCAAAGTGCATGTCTGCATTATCTCCACACTCCCTTGCCCGCGCGCAAAGGCCGCATCTTCCTTCTTCACATCACAAGAAAGCCCGCATCCGAAGATGCGGGCTTGTCCTCTGCGTCGCAACGCGCCATCAGGCTATTCGCCCGGCAGTTGCGTCTGCGCCTTGGCGTTGATCTGCACCAGGTTGTGCTTCTTGTAGTAGTTGATGACATTGCTCGCGAACACGTTGAACGCCTCCGCGCGCCGCTGTTCCAGCATCTGGTCGCGCGTCACGTCCAGGGCCTTCGCAATCTCGTCCGCCGTCGGCTCCTGCTTCTCCAGCAGCTTCGCCACCACGCCCGTACGCCCTGCGTTGATCGGTCCGCTGATGTTCCCGGGCTGCATGTCAAACAGTTGCGGAGCAACCTGTCCCACCTGGCCCAGGTCCGGCACCTGTCCGCTCAGCGTCACCTCGTCGCTGGTCTTCAGCGTCGCGCCCACCGCCTTCGCGGCCTTGGCAAGGTCGTTCATGGACTTCGCCGTCTCCGCCAGTTGCGTGGTCTTCTGTGCCAGCAGCGTCGGCAGTTTCTCGCCGCGATAGTCATCCAGCACGTGGCTCTTCCAGTCGGCAAAACTCGGCGCATGCGCCGCCGTTACGCCCGTCACCTGGAATACCGCATAGCCTTCGCCCGTCTGCGCAAACTGCGCCGGGTCGCCCTGCTTGGACTGGAAGGCCTTCGCCAGCAGTTGCGAACTGTCCGGCAGCGCCGCAATCACGCCCTGCTCGCCCACCGGAGGCGTCGTCGTCAGTTGCAGATGATGCGCCTCTGCCGTCTTGGCCAGCCCGTTCTTGATCGCCTCTGACGTCAGCTCACGTGCGTAATTCTCCTGCGCCTCCGCTGACTTCTGCCGGATAAGCGTCGCCTGGATCGTCGGCAGCACTTCGTTCAGTTGCTGCACGTGCGCCGGCTGCCGCTCCTCCACCTGCACAATGTGGTAGCCGTACTGCGTCTTCACAATCTTGTACTCACCAATCTTCTGCGTGAAGATCGCAGTGTCAAACGCCGGCACCATCCGCCCGCGCTGCGCAAAGCCCAGTTCACCACCCTGCTCCTTGCTGCCCGGGTCATCGGAGTACTTCTTTGCCAGTTCCGCAAAGTTAGCCCCACCCTGCAGTTGCTTCAGAATGCTCTCCGCCTTGGCCTTCGCCGCCGCGTCCGTCTTCGCGTCCGCACCCGGATCCACCTTGATCAGAATGTGCCGTGACTTCGCCTGCTCCGGCGTCGAATACTCGTTCTGGTGCGCATTGTAGTAAGCCTGAATCTCCTGCTGCGTCGGCTGCTGCACACCGCCCGGCACCTGATCCGGCGTAAAAGCAAAGTAAGTAATCGCCCGTTGCTCCGGCACCGCCGTCGCATAGCGCGCGGCATTCTTCTTGAAGAACGCCTCCAGCTCCTGGTCCGTCGGATTGATCTGGTTCCGCAGGTCGTCCACTGAGATCACTGCATAATCAAACTTGATCTTCGTGTTCGCCCTCCGGTACGTCTCGCGCACTTCCTTGTCGCTCACCGTCACGCCTGCCGTGATCAGAGCCTCCAGCCGGCGGATCGCAATGTCCTGCTTCACGTTCTCTTCAAACTCTGAAACCGGAATCTCAAACTGGCTCTGAATCAGCGCCGCATAGCGCTCCGCGCCAATGAACTTCCCGCCCGGAAACAGAATCTGCCCCGACGGCCCCGTCTGCAGATAATTGCGCACATCCTGATTGTTCACCCGGATGCCCAGTTTCTCCGCCTCCGCCAGCAGAATCTGCTGCTGCACAAGCTGCTGCCCCACCTGCTGCTCAAACAGGCTCACAATCATCGGGTTGTCGGCATACTGCGGGTTGCGCTGCATAATCTGCATCTGCGCCACCTGCGACACCTTTTGCTGGCTGATCGCATCGCCAGACGCAAAGATGCGGCTGTACCAGTGCGGATACACCACCGCATACGTGTCTGCCGACGAGGCGCCCTGCCCGGTCAAGCCCGGAATCAGATACACCACCATCGAAATCGAAGCGGCGGCAATAATCACAACGAATAGCGCCTTAGTAACGCGATTCTCTTTCTGCAGAAAACGAATCATGGATGGATTTGAGCCTTCAACTCTCTACGCGCGGTTTTGAGCACCCGGCCCCTGCGGCGCCTTCCGGCGGCTTCAGGCCCGGCATCCCCCGCGGATGCGCAATTCTCGCTTGACGCGACTGTCGTTCATTATAGACGACACCGCCTACGTCCTGCGCCACCACCCACACCCACTCCCCGCATCAACAGCAGAGGGCATCCGCCCGGATGCCCTCTGCCCATCCCGCTCTCTCCCAACCCCTTACCGCCAGTAGTAATACCCGCCCGAGAAGAAGTACGGCCTGTAGTACACCGGCGCATACGGGTACGGATACGCATAGGGATACGGATATGCGTACGGGTAATACCCATACGGCCGCGGCCTGTAGTTGCCCCGTTGCCGCAGCGTCGGTCCACCCTGGTTCAATCCCTCGGCCAACCGGTTTGCCTCCTCCTGGCTTACCGGGTTCACCGTCAGCGGAGCCGCCAGGTGAAACGTCACCAGCGCCTCGGATGGAATCCACACATTCGGCCCGGACTGTGCCGCAGACACCGCCGTGCCCGCGCCGCCGCCAGCCACTGCTCCAATCGCAGCACCACCACCGCCGCCCGCCACGCCGCCGATAATCGCTCCCAGCAGCGCGCCGCCCACCACGTTGCCCGCCGTGCGCCCAGCCTTGTTCGGACCGCGCACCTTGAACACATCTGACTGCAGCGGATAGTTCTGACCACCCAAATCCAGTGACGTCAACTCCAGCGCCAGCTCCGGCTTGCCCGCCAGCTCACCGGCCTTCCGGATACCCGTCACCACGCCATGCACCGTAGCCCCCCGCGGAATCGCCAGCACGCCGCCCAGCGTCACGTCGCGAATCACCGTGAACTGCACCGGCGTCCCTTCCACTGCGCGCTTCGTGCTCACCGGCTCCGCCGTCCGCACCTGGATCAGCGTCCCCTGCGGCACCGTCACCGGCCCGCTCGGAATCTGATACATCGGCCGCTGCTGCTGTTGCGGCTGCTGATAGCCATATTGCGGCCGATACTGCCCCTGTTGCCCCTGTTGCCCCGGATACTGGTTCTGCCCGTATCCGTACTGCGGTCCCTGATTCTGTCCGCTCCCGTACTGCGGACTCTGTCCGTAGCCCGGCTGCTGATCTTGCCCATAGTCCGGCGGACCATTCTGGCCCCCGGCCTGCGGCGCATTGCCGCCATACGAAGGAGCAGCCGCCGTGCCGCTGTCCGGCTGCGGCAGGTTCTGCGCATCCGCCGGGTTGCCCACCTTCAGGTTGTTCTGCACTCCCGTCACGCCCGCAACGCTTTTTACCAGATTCTCGGCCAGCTTCTTGTTGTCCGCGCTGGAAACCGTCCCTGCCAGCGTCACCTTCCCCTGGATCGTCGCCGCGGTAATCAGGTCATTCTTCAGCGCAGGTGCCGCGTCCAGCGCATGCACCACGTCCATTTCAATCTGTCCGTCTGTCCGCTGGCCGCCTGCCTGCCCCGCATCCTGCGCCAGCGCAATCACACCACACAGCGCCATCAGAAACACCCACGCAAGCGCCTTCGGGAAAATCTGCTTGAACCATGGCCTACTCATCGTGCTAGCTCCCTTGCACTACTTTCCACCGACGACCCCATCCCTCGGGATGGAAATCCGCAAACCGTGTCGCAAGTGTTAACCCCGTGCGCACAAAAAAGTTCTGCGCTCTGGAGCTTCCTGCTGCACGCCGCATCCGCTCACGCCTGCGCTGCAAGTCTTTGTTGTGCCGGTGCCGCCAGGTCCTGATTGTCCGGAAAGAAAATCTGGAAAACCGTCCCCGACGGTCCTCCCTGCGCCGCTGCCCGGCTGCGCACATGCACCGTCCCGTGGTGCTTCAGGATGATCTCGTGGCTCACCCACAGTCCCAGCCCCGTTCCGGTCACATCCTTCGTCGTAAAGAACGCCTCAAAAATGCGCTCCCGAACCGTCTTTTCCATCCCCATTCCGGTGTCGGCTACCGTCAGCCGCACACCTTCCTGGCTGCCGTCCTTCCAACCCCGCGACCGGCGCGCCCGCAGAATCAGCCTCCCCCCTCCCGCCATGGCGTCAATCGCATTCCCCACCAGGTTCGCAATCACCTGCCGCACTTCGCCCGCAAAGCAGTAGAGATCCATCGCCGGGTCGTAATCCCGTTCCACGTCTATGCCCAGGTTGCTCAGCCGGATGCTGTACAGGCTCAGCACAGAGTCCAGCAACTCTCCCATGCTCGTCCGTGCCGGCAATGTCGACTGCCGGTAGAACCGCAGGGTCTGCTGCGTAATCTCCGCCACCCGCCGCACCTCGTGCTCTGCCATCTCCACGTAGTTCCGCGCCGGCTCCTCCAGATTGCAATAGTTGCGCAGCAGAAACAGTAGGTTAGTCACCGCCTCCAGCGGGTTATTGATCTCGTGTGCGATTGAAGCTGCGAGCCTTCCCGTCGCCGCCAGCTTCTCCGTTCGCCGCAGCGCTTCCTCCGCCCGCTTCCGCTCGCTCGTGTCCAGCATGATCACGCCCACCCAGCGTGTCTTCACGGGCTCCGTGCGTACCGGATATGCGCTCACCAGCCACGTCCACTGTCCGCCGCCCGGCTCTCCGCCACCCCCGCTCATCTCCAGCCCATGTACCGGCTGCTCCGTTGCGAACACCTGCTCCACCGCCTCCTCCAGAGGCCTGGCCAGCTCCTGTGGCAGCAGCTCCGGCAGTGTCCGCCCCAAATGCCGGCTCAGCGTCACGCCCGTCAACCCTGCAAATACATCGTTCACGCGCACAAACCGGCAATTCCTGTCGAAAAACGCCAGCCCAATCGGTGCATTGGCCAGCATCGAGTCCAACAGGGACAGCGTGTCATTCAACCCCGCGCGCTGCTCCTTGATCGACGCCACCATCTGGTTGAACGCGGCAATCAGATCACCCAGCTCGTTCTCCACCGTCACCGGCAGCGGAAAACCGCTTCCGCTCTCCGGGGAGTTCATCAGCGCGCGCGTCCCCCGGTGCAGCACCGCCAGCGGGCTATAAATGCCACGTGACAGCAGCAGCACCAGCACAATCGACGCAGCAATCCAGATCGCGCCAAAGATCTCCGTGCCGAGCTTGATCGTATTCAGCTGCTCATAATCCCAGTTCGGGTCGCTCTCCACCCACACAAATCCACGCAGGTCCTCGCCCGTGTATATCGCTGCTGCTCCCTCCCGTCGCGATCCGCCCCGCGAAAAAACAATCGGCTCGTCCTTCTTGATCAGCGGAATTTTTGCACGTTCCTTCGGATTCAGGCTCGCCTCGTCCGCATCGCCCTGGCCCACAAACAGCACATTCCCCTGCGGGTCCGTCACCTTCGCCATGGCCACGCTTGGCGTTTCTGTCATCATCCGCGCTGAAAGCCCTATCCAACCCGGCCGTTCCTGCTGCAGCGCCTCCTGCGCCTGCAGCGCCAGCGATGCTGCCTGCACCGCCAGCCGCCGCTCCACGCGCGCATGCACCTCGCGTCCCTGCTTGCTCACCAGCATCGTCGCGAACAGCAGAATCGACAGCGCCTCCAGCAGCACCAGCCCTGCCAGCATTTGCCACCGGATTGATCGCGGCCAAAGACGAATCGCCAATCGGCTGTCCTCCGCACAAAAGGTGAGCCCAGTGTAAATGGATGCTGCGTTGCCCCGCCGCGCCGCCCCGTGGATAGCCTACGGATGAACAGCCGTCTTCGCCGCCAGCGCCTGCGCAATCTGCCGCCCGTGGAACCGCCCGTTCTCAATGAAGATCTCGTTCGTCCGCGAACCTGCCACAATCACACCTGCCAGATAAATCCCCGGCACATTGCTCTCCAGTGTCTGCGCATTGCACACCGGCAGCTTGTCCTGCCCCTCAAACCGCACGCCCAGCCCTTCAAGAAACGCAAAGTCCGGGTGATACCCCGTCAGCGCAAACACAAAGTCATTGCGCAGCATCTCCCGGCCCTCCGGCGACTCTATCTCCACCGTGTCCGGCGTAATCTTCACCACCCGCGAGTTGAAGTACGCTTTGATCTCCCCATTCTTGATGCGGTTCTCTATGTCCGGCTTGATCCAGTACTTCACATGCCGGTGAATCTCCCCTTCGCGATGCACCAGCGTCACCCGCGCCCCATGCCGCCACAGCTCCAGCGCCGCAATCGCCGCCGAGTTCTTCCCGCCAATCACCACCACATCCAGCCCGAAATACGGGTGCGGATCGTCGTAGTAGTGGTGCACCTTGCTCAGATCCTCGCCGGGAATGCCCATCATGTTCGGTAGGTCATAGTAGCCCGTTGCAATCGCCAGCTTGCGCGCCTTCAGCTCCGTCGGCCGGTCAAACCGGTCCACCATGTGCACCGTAAAATCCCCATCCGCGCCCGTCACCCGCTCCACGCGCTGGTACTGCCGCACGTCCAGCTTGTAGTGCGCTGCCACCTGCCGGTAATACTGCAGCGCCTCATTCCGCGTCGGCTTCGCATTCGGGCTGGGAAACGGAATGTCCCCAATCTCCAGCAGCTCCGACGTCGTAAAAAACGTCATGTGCGACGGATAGTGAAACAGTGAGTTGCACACGCATCCCTTGTCCACAAGAACCGCCTTAAAGCCCGCCTTCTGCGCCTCAATCGCGCACGCCAGCCCCGTCGGCCCCGCTCCCACCACCAGCAGATCAAATACCTCGTCCGCCACTCCGCCTCCCGTCCACTCGCTCTTCCCTCTAGCTTAGGCCATCCCGCTCTCCACCCACCAAGCCGTGGGACCCCGCAACCGGCGGCTCAAGTTTTTCCTGAACTTGCCGATAAACCCTCAGTACGGCGCTTCCGGAATCGTCCCACCCCTGTCCGCGCAGGCCACAGTTCCTCGTCCTGCGCTCCCAACGATCCGGCACGCCGGCACAGCCTGTCCTGCCGCGCGGTATCCGGCAGAGCACGGCCATCCCAAACCAGGCGAGGTGATACACCATGTCCATCCACATCCGGAATCAGGAAACCGACCGTCTCATCCACCAGCTCGCGGAATCGCTCGGCGTCAGTCCCGCCGAAGCTGTTCATCACGCCGTGCAGCAGCGGCTGCTCGAGTCACCGTCTGTGCCGTCCGTCCCCCACAGCAACTTCGCCCCACAAAATTCCACCGTTGCCGCCATTGACGAACGCCGCCTCCAGCTTGCTCGCTTCGATGGCATGGACTCCGCAATCGGCGCCGTGCGGGAGGCCATCTTCGTCCCCGCCATGCTCTGCCTCCTCATGCTTCTCGCCGCGCCCCTCATCGGCGACAAAATCGCCGGCATCGTCCTGATGATCACCCTGGCCAGCGCCGGCCTCCTCTTCTCCTATTCGCGCAGCCTCGTCCGCGAGAAAGCCTCCCGCGGCATCCAACGCCTCACCCTCGCCCGCGAGCTGCGCACGCTCTGCGCCTCGCTGCCGGACGACCTCCGCTTTCTCGCCTGGATTCCTGAGACCCGCTCCAGCGTCTCGCAGCCGGCCGCTTCTGCGTCTCCCTCCGCGCCGCATCCCAACCCCGGTTCCATCCAGTAAGACCACCCGTGCGCTCCTTCCCACCGTCACCGCTCCGTTGGAGTACCCTAGATGGTTCGGAAGGAGCCGCTCTCATGACTGTCATTCTGCAAAAGGACTTCATTACCAGCGTCGCTGCAGCACTGCAATACATCAGCTACTACCACCCGGTCGACTACATCACCTCGCTCGCCAAAGCCTACGAACGTGAGCAGTCCCCCGCCGCCAAAGACGCCATCGCCCAGATCCTCATCAACAGCCGCATGTGCGCCGAGGGCCACCGCCCCATCTGCCAGGACACCGGCATCGTCAACGCATTCGTCAAGGTCGGCATGGATGTCCGCTTCGAAGCCGCCCCCGGCGAGCCCGCGCTCGACCTCCAGCAGATGGTCGATGAAGGTGTCCGCCGCGCCTATCTCAACCCCGACAACAAGCTCCGCGCGTCGCTCCTCGCTGACCCTGCCGGCGCGCGCAAGAACACACGCGACAACACTCCCTCCGTCGTCCACGTCGAGCTCGTCCGCGGCAACAAAGTCGATGTCACCGTCGCGGCCAAAGGTGGCGGCTCTGAGGCAAAATCAAAGTTCATCATGCTCAACCCCTCTGACTCCATCGTCGAGTGGGTCCTCAAAACCGTCCCCACCATGGGCGCCGGCTGGTGCCCGCCCGGCATGCTCGGCATCGGCATCGGCGGCACCGCTGAAAAGGCCATGCTCCTCGCCAAGCAGTCCCTCATGGACCCCATCAACATTCAGGACCTCATCGCCCGCGGTCCCGTCACCACCGCGGAAAAGCTCCGCGTTGAGCTCTACGAGAAGGTCAACCGCCTCGGCATCGGCGCCCAGGGCCTCGGCGGCCTCACCACCGTCCTTGACGTCAAAGTCCTCGACACTCCCTGCCACGCCGCCAACCTCCCCGTCGCCATGATTCCCAACTGCGCCGCCACGCGCCACGCGCACATCGTCCTCGATGGCTCCGGCCCCGTCTTCCTCGACCCGCCCTCGCTCGACGCCTGGCCCAGGCTCACCTACGACGTCTCCTCCGCGCGCCGCGTCAACCTCGACACTGTCACCCGCGAAGAAGCCGCCTCATGGAAGCCCGGCGAAGTCCTCCTCCTCAGCGGCAAGCTGCTCACCGGCCGCGACGCCGCACACAAGCGCATGACAGACATGCTCAGCCGCGGTGAGAAGCTCCCCGTCGACTTCCGCAATCGCTTCATCTACTACGTCGGCCCCGTCGACGCCGTCCGCGAAGAGGTCATCGGACCCGCCGGCCCCACCACCGCCACGCGCATGGATAAATTCACCCGCCAGATGCTTGCCGAAACAGGACTCCTCGGCATGGTCGGCAAAGCCGAGCGCGGCCCCGCCGCCATCGACGCCATCCGCGAGTTCGGCGCCGTCTACCTCATGGCCGTCGGCGGAGCGGCCTACCTCGTCGCAAAGGCCATCACCGCCTCGCGCCAGTTGGCCTTCGAGGACCTCGGCATGGAGGGCATCTACGAATTCACCGTCAAGGACATGCCCGTCACCGTCGCAGTCGATTCCAAGGGAACCAGCGTCCACCAGACCGGCCCCGCCGAGTGGCAGCAGCGCATCGCCAACTTCCCCATCCTGCAATAAGACAAGAAAATGGCCGGGCTCGTCCCGGCCTTTTCCCAGACACAAACGCCTCATGGCCAACCAGCCATGAGGCGCCGCACTTTCTTTACCCTGTCAACCGTCCGCTGTTCGCCGTCCGGTGTCCTACCTCTTCCCGAACCGGTACACAAACCCCCAGTTGAATCCGAACGCGTTCTGCATCTCCGAGCCGAGACCCGTCGCATAGTAGTCCCCCGCCAGCCGCAGGGAGAAGTTCGGGGCCAGGTTCGCCTCGCCCACTATGCTGCCATTCAGCGCATACGTCGTCTGATCCGGATACAGTCCCAGGTATTCTCCGCCAAATTTATTCGTGTCGCTTGAGAAGTTGCTCAGCGCCATGCCGCCCATCCCACGCGCAGAGATCGAGTACTTCGGCCGCATGTACAAGCGATACGTCGGTCCTGCCATCACTGCGTACTCGCTGATCGCAGGCCGCGTCACCGACGACGGGTTCAGCCCCACATAGGCCGTGCCATAGTAGCCGCGCCCATCCAGCGTGATCCCCAGCCGCTCCGTCTGGTAGCGCGTCATCGCCGCATCCCACGAGTAGAACGTCGTCTTCTGCAGGTTCGGCCCCGGCTTGTACCGTAAAAAGCCCGTTCCCAGATACGCCTCCCACACCGGCGAATACGTGTCGTGAATCGCCTGTGCGCGCCGCTGCTCCCGCCGCGCGCGGATGCGCGCCTGCACGCTCATCTCGGCCTGGTTCTGGCTCGTGCTTTGCGTCGCCTGCTGCGCCGCTGCCGAACTGCTGCTGGAACCTGAACTCGTACTCTGGGCAGGCAAAATCTGGGCTGCCGGCAAAATCATCGCCAGCAAAAGGGCAAGACGGCCAAATGAAACCATCGCTTTCGGGATACCTCCACGGTAGTACGGAAGCACCCGCAACCAAGCGCTCCCCCAATTGGTATTAAATCATCTGCCCCTGCCTTGTGGGGGCTCCGCCGCGTCTTCTCCACGCGCC
>JAKAFB010000098.1:4096-9792 GCA_021818105.1 Acidobacteriota bacterium | reverse complement strand
CGTCCCCTTCGCCGCTGGCAACGAATACAGGCTTTACGCTACGCACGACCACTCGACTGGTGGATGTGGGGGTTGTAGCGTATGACAAGAAGGGGAAGCCTGTCACAGACCTGAAGGCCGATGACTTTGAGATTTATGACGACGGAATTAAGCAGACGGTACGTTTCCTCAGCCAGGCGAGAACAACAAATGCGCCGAGCAAGCCACCAATATCGGTAGAGACAACAGCAGAAACACCAGCAACCGTCTTTACAAATCACGCCGACGCTTTTCAGGTATCAGCGCATGAGGGCACGGTGCAAGGTAATACCACCGTCGTCCTCATGGATGCGAGCAGCCTCGCCTGGAACGACCTCACCTACGCACGCAGTGAAGTCCTGCGGTTCCTGAAGTCGCTTCCGGCAGATGAGCGAGTCGGACTTTATGTGATGCGGCTTAACGGTTTCAATGCGCTACAGGAGCCGACGACAGATCACAGGTCAGTGGCAACCAAGCTCTCCAAGTGGATTCCCGATGCGCAGGCTCTTGCCGAGGCCCAGGAAGAAGAACGCCGCAATCGGCAGCAGATCGAATTCGTCCACAGCGTTGGAGATCTGGCTTATGTGAACGGCAACAGTATCCGCAATCCCGAGACCCTGGACAATGTCGGAGGAGGCCCGGCAAGCGCAGCGAGTACCACGCCTATTGACGCCCAATTACAGGACCTGGGCAGCAATCCGGCAGCAGGAGCTCTTGCCAAGCTGATTGGGGTGGCTCGCCATATCGCTCCGCTGCCCGGCCACAAGAGCCTGGTTTGGATAGCCAGCGACAACGCCCTCGCCGACTGGGGCAATCTAAACATGCGCTCCGAAAAGATGAAGAGCGACCTCAGGCCACTTGCGATCGATTTGCAGGATGCGCTGAACAATGGACATATCAGCATCTACCCACTTGACGCCTCGCAGTTAGAAGCAGCAGGTGTTGGAGCCGATATCGGTACACGCAACTTCCTGGTCATGGGGCATTCCGACCGGGACATGGCTAACCAGAGCATGGGTGATGCGGCAGGCAGTTTAAGTCCGGGACGCCAGACCGCGCAGATGCAGCAGGACCTGCATCCCATCCAAGAAGTTTTTCGCGACGTGGCAGCGGCCACTGGCGGGCAGGCATTTCGCCGCTCGGGTGACATCGCACGAGAGCTCGATCACGTAGTCGAAGATGGACGTGCGGCGTATCTGCTGAGCTTTTCACCTAGCATCCCGGCTGACGACAAGTATCACGCGCTGCTGGTCAAGTTAACCGGGAAACGCAAGATCTCACTCAGATACCGTACCGGATACCTTTATTCCAGGGATCCCACGAGCATGAAGGACCGCTTTCGCGAAGCTGTCTGGCAGCCAAAGGACACAAGCGAAATCGGGCTCACGGCTGAAGCCGTTACATCATCCAATTCTCGGACGATTAAGATCACCATCGCTGGCACTGATCTGCAAATGGCACAAGGGGGTGGAAGGTGGATTGATAAGATCGACATTTTCCTTGCCAAACGGGATGATGCAGTGCAGAAGGCACAGGTGACAGGAAAAACTCTGCTGCTTCGGCTGAAGCCCGCAACATACAAGAAAGCTCTTCTGGACGGTATTCCATTTGAAGAGACTGTGGGTGGAGCAGGCAAAGCGGGCTCAGTGCGTGTGATTGTGGTGGACGAGAACTCGGGACGGATTGGAACTGTTACGGTACCCGACGAAGCCTTCAACATTCAGCCTTGACTCGAACGGAAATGGTCCGCACCCGGAAGCAGCAGTCTAAGATTGAGCCCAGCCTCCAGATGGCTGGGCTCAATCGCCCGGGTTGACTCACTGTGCGGATTACCACCACTCCATGGAGCGGCTGAACGGCACCTTGGCGCTGCTTTCCGGCTTGGGCGTACGTAACAGCAAGAGTGGACACGGCGCGAGACGCACGAGCTTCTCAGCATTTGAGCCGAAAACATGCGGGTACCAGCCCGAGAGACCATGCGTGGTAATGACCAACAGATCGGCATGCTCCCGCTCAATTGCCTCAAGAATCGAGCCAACTACGTCGTTCCCCACCTCTACGCTGGAAGTTACTTTGACACCTTTGGCTGCGAGAGCAGCTTCTGACGTAGCAAAGCGCGAAGTGGCCTCCTCGCGTGCCTTGTCAATGATTGCCGCTTCAGTGATGGAGTCTGGAATAGAAACGTTCGGAAAAGCTGGAATGACGTGCAACAGATAGATTTCAGAGCCGAAGCGCAGCGCTAGTTCAGTGGCGGCATCAAGCGCAGCGTGGGATGAAGCACTAAAGTCGACAGGGACAAGTATCTTCTTGTGGGGCGATCCTGATGAGGTTTCGGACATGTTAGCTCTCCTCGCGGTCAAACGCCAGTGGCGATATCTGAATTCCCGCCATCCATCTTAGCAAGCAAGTCGCAGGGTCGGCACGTGTCCGGCAACACAGGCAAACCCACTCAATTACGGTCAATGAAGCGGGGTATCGTCCACGACATGTGCGGATAGTCGTGATGGTACCTTTATACGCATATGGAATCAGCAACTGCAGCCGTAATGGGTCGGGTCGGCCTAACCATCCCCTTGCGAGAACTTGCCTCCAAGAAGTGGGACGTAATTGTAGTAGGAGCTGGGCACAATGGGTTGGCGTGTGCTGCTTATCTGGCAATGGCCGGCATGCGTGTTCTGGTGCTAGAAAGCCGCGAACGGGTCGGTGGTGCATGCACAATTGAGGAGCCATTCCCAGGCGTGCGAATGTCCCCATGCGCGTATCTCGCTGGACTGCTCCATCCACTGGTGATTAACGAACTCAGGTTGCCGCAGCGGGGCTACGAGTGGACCCCTGCCGTGAACGGCCTTTTTGTTCCCTTCCTCGATGGATCAAGTATCCAGCTCTGGGACGATGATGCACGTTGCGAAGCTGAAGTGCGCTCGCTGGCTCCAGGGGATGTGGGAGGGCGGCGTCGGATGGGGGATGTGATCCGGCGTTTGCGCGATGCATTGCGCCCAGCCGGACAAGGTGACATTTGGGTTGGGGATGCACCGACCCGCGAGCAGATTGAGGAACGCCTTGGCGATGACGACGAGGCACGCGCACTACTCTTCCACTGGTCCATGGCGGAGTTTGTGGAACATTATGTTAAGGATGAGCGACTGCAGTTAGCCTATCTAGGGCAGGGAGTGATCGGCACGAATGCTAGCCCTTTTGATCCAGGCACAGCATCGATACGATTTCACCACGCATCGGGACGCCTCGGTGGCATGCCCGGCATGTGGGGCTATGTAAAGGGCGGCATGGGCATGGTGTCGTTCTACTTCTGTGATGCTGCACGCGAGGCAGGAGCGACAGTGGTTTCGGGAGTGCCCGTGGCGCGGATCATACCCGGCGAGGGCGTCTTGCTCGAGGATGGCAAGAAAGTTGCGGCCCGCATTGTGATTTCAAACGCTGATCCTCGGCGCACATCGCGCTTGCTAGGCAATGCGGCCGATGCAACCTGGCAGAAAAAAGTCGAAGGAGTGCCGATCGAAGGCTGTACGGTCAAACTCAATGTACACTTACGCGATCTGCCGAATTTCTCTGCCCGTCCGGGCCTTAACGAACCTCACCACTACGGGCAAATCAACGTGCCATTGACGAAGGACGAATGGAAGACGGGTTTTGCCGCGGCGCGAAGAGGTGAATTGCCCGAACAATTGTGGTGCGAGCTGTACTTCCAGAGCGTGCATGACCCATCCGTGGCTCCGCCAGGGACACACACCATGAGCGTGTTCGCACAGTACGTGCCATATCGTTTTGCCGAGGGAGACTGGGAGTCGCGCCGCGATGAAGCACGTAGGCTGGCAATGAATTCCCTCACCCGCTTCTGCACAAACATCGACAGCGCCGTGATTGATGTGCAGGTGCTGGGACCGCCGGATATTGAAGAGCGGGTTGGCCTGACGGGAGGGCACATCTTTCAGGGCGAGTGCCTACCGCCCTATATGTGGGCAGACCGGCTTGCAGCGCGGACACCGATGCCAGGTGTCTACCTATGCGGAGCCGCCACACATCCCGGCGGAAGCGTGATTGGCATCAACGGCCGCAACGCCGCCATGGCTGTACTGAAGGACCTGAACAAAATTTAGCTTCTCGCGCAAGCGCGCTTCTGATATTCTCCGCCCAGCATGCCGCCTGTGCAGGAACTTAAACGTGGTATTCGGTTTGGCGACCTTGTCCTGTTCTACGTTGTGAGCGGACTGAGCGTGCGCTGGACGGCGACAGCTGCTTCCGCCGGGCCCAGTATCCTCGTTGTCTGGGTTGCTGCACTGTTCTGCTTCTTCCTTCCACTTGCTTCCTGTGTCATGGAACTTTCCTCGCGTCACCCGGATGAAGGCGGCCTGTATGTCTGGACACGGGAGGCATTCGGCGACGCCGCGGCATTTATAGCGGCGTGGACATACTGGACGAGCAATCTTCCTTACTTTGCAGGCGTGCTCTATTTTGGCGCCGCCTCCGTGCTATTTGCCTTCGGCACACGCGGGCTGGCACTGGAGTCGAGCCCCGGCTACTACATCGCATTTGCGGTCACATGGCTGGTGATCATCACAGCGCTGAATATTCGAGGAGTAGAAGCTGGCAAGTGGCTGAACAACATCAGTGCATTAGGCAGCCTTTTGCCTCTTATGGTTCTGATCGTACTAGCCATTATGTCGTACCATCACTTTGGCCCTGTGACTAAGTTCACGGCAGCAAGCCTGATGCCGCAATGGACACTCAGGAATGCAGTCTTCTGGTCCGGCGTGTTTTTCGCCTTTGGCGGTGTCGAGGCGGGTTCTGCCATGGGCGACGAGATTCAGAATCCGCGGCGTGTCATCCCGCTGGCGATTCTTGTCGGCGGCAGTATTCTGGCCTTTGGTTACATTGCGGGCACTGCCTCACTGCTCGTGGCGCTTCCCAGTGAGGCAGTTCGCGGACCTGACGGATTTGTGAATGGTATACGCGTACTCACCACCAGCCTTGGGATGGACCGGATGCTTCTCCCGATTGCACTCTTCGTGGGGCTCAATGCTGTGGGCGGAGCAGCAGCGTATTTATCATCGACCTCCCGTTTGCCCTTTGTTGCCGGCATCGATCACTACCTGCCCGCAGCATTCGGACGAATCCACCCACGCTACAGAACTCCTTGGGTTGCCATTGGAGTCTACGGCCTTGCGGGAATCATCGTCGCATTGCTCGGGCAGGCAGGAACCACCGTGCGCGGCGCTTACGATGTACTGGTAAGCATGGCCATCATCGCCTATTTCCTTCCCTACCTTTTCGTTTTTGCGGCAATGATCCGCCTGCAAAATCAATCTACCGGGCCAGACGTCCGCCGAGTACCGGGCGGAAAGCCGGTAGCTATCGCACTGGCATCGCTGGGCCTGATGAGTACTATGGCCACTATTCTTCTCTCCACTGTCCCCGCGCCTGACGAAACAAACAAAGTCCTGTCCGTAGTTAAGGTTGTAGGGGGATGCGCCGTCCTCGTTGGCGCAGGCATTGCCGTTTTTCTGGTGGAACGGCAAAGGACTCGTAAGAGCAGGCGAAGCGGCGCTTCTTAACGCGAAATGTACTTGACCCGCTCACAAGAGCAGGATGCGCAGGGTTTCCGTCCACTCCTCTAGTTCAGCCACTGGAACACACTCACGGTCGGAGTGTGCTGTTCGCAT
>JAKAFB010000098.1:0-3996 GCA_021818105.1 Acidobacteriota bacterium | reverse complement strand
AAGCCATAGCCTTTGCCGGCAGTGCCCGGTCGCAGCGACGTTGGCTCACTGACAAGAGCAGAACGGATGCGCAGATGGATATGAGCGAGCAAATGCTCCATACCTTTGCAGCCAATCTCCTCATCGGCGGTGAGAATAAGCGCAACGTCGGGCCGCACAGAAGCAGGATGAAGCGCCTCCGTAGCAGCAAGAAAGCATGCAAGTGAACCTTTCGCATCACAGGCTCCGCAGCCGTGCAGGAAGATGCCATCGGCGCTGGGCTGTATGTCCAGCGCCGCCGTCCAGCCCGTGGCATACGGCACAGTGTCTGTGTGGCACACAAAGGCCAGATCAATAGCATCCTGCAGGCTACCGCCTGCGGGACGGGCGATGAGGTTTGCTTTTGATGCGCCGCTTTCGCTGGTGTATGGGAATAAATCCACCTGCCAATTGCGACTCCGCATCTGGTGCGCAACCCAATCGATGAACGGCAGATTCGACCGTGCTGATGGTGTAGGTATGGCAACCAGTTTGCGCAAGTATTCGGCAGCCTTCATGGCGTGACTTCCTCACCTGCAATAAAAACACGAGGCCGCGCGGGCGATGCAATGAAGTAGGCGAGTTCGCGATAATCACTGAACTCATGTATCAAAAAGTTCGCCAACTTAAGTGTTTCAAGCGATCCCACGCGATTGCCCATATCTAAACTATAGGATGCATTGATAGTTGCAGCATTCAATGCTTCCGCGGGTGAAAGCCCCATTTGGAGACAAGCCAATGAGAGAATGAAGGGCATGGACGTGATGGGAGACGATCCCGGATTGAAGTCAGTTGCAAGAATAATCGCCAGACCAGCTTCCACCATCGAGCGAGCCGGCGGATAGTTGGAGCGGCACAGTGCGAAGACCGAGCCTGGTAGCAGTACCGGCTGCACGCCTGAGGCGTGCAGCTGCTTTAGATCAGAGTCGGAGATCGCCTCCAGATGATCAGCTGTTGCCGCATGGAGTGAGGCAGCAAGTGCCGCCCCTGTCCCTGATTCGAATTGATCCGCATGGATTCTCAGCTTGAGCCCACGGTCCCTTGCAACCTTCAACACAGCGCGAGCCTCATCCACCGTGAAGGCATGCTCATCGCAAAACGCATCACAATAGCGCGCCAGCCCCGCGGCCGCGACTTCGGGGATCAATTGTTCCGCAACCCAACGTACATACTCACTTCGCCGCTCGGCATATTCGGGCGGAACAGCATGCGCAGCGAGTAATGTCGGGACGACCTCGGCCGGTCCCTCTTTGTTCAGGCGAGCAATCACGCGCAGCATCCGGAGTTCTGTCTCGCGATCAAGGCCGTAGCCGGACTTGGCCTCTATTGTGGTCGTTCCCGTGCGCATCATCCAGTTGCGGTGGTGGCGCGCTTCTCCCAGCAGCTCTTCTTCAGAAGCGCGGCGCGTCATCTCGACTGTCTTCAGGATGCCTCCTCCGGCTGCTGCGATCTGCTGGTATGTGGCGCCGGCTATGCGCTGCTCAAATTCTGCAGCTCTATTCCCGGCAAAGATGAGGTGAGTATGAGCATCGACAAAGCCGGGGGTAACACAGCATCCGCCCGCATCAATCACAGTGGATACGGGGGGGATGAGCGGACGCAGCGCTGCGTATGTGCCGAGCGCAGTAATGTAACCATCCTCGATCAGCATTGCTGCATCACAAATCACACCAGTCTCGCTGAGTTCCCTGCCTACGCGAGGCCGCGAAGGACCCGAAAGAGTAACTAACTGCCCGATATTAAGAACCGCTACCGTTGCGCTCATGGATTGCTATCCGCCATGGGAATGTGGATGCCGCGATCGCGTGCTGTTTTCCTCGCTAGCGCATATCCAGCGTCTGCATGGCGTGCCACGCCAATGCCGGGGTCATTGTTGAGAACACGGGTAATTCGCCTGTCAGCATTGTCACTGCCATCTGCAACTGTCACTTGCCCCGCATGCAGGGAGTATCCCATGCCCACACCTCCGCCGTGATGGAAGCTGACCCATGTGGCCCCTGAAGCCGTATTCAGCAGAGCATTCAGAATTGGCCAGTCTGCAATTGCATCCGAGCCGTCGAGCATTTTCTCCGTCTCGCGGTAGGGACTGGCGACGGAGCCTGTATCGAGATGGTCACGGCCCATGGCGATGGGCGCGGAGAGTTCGCCCTTGCGGACCAGGTGATTGATGGCCTCGCCCATGCGGGCGCGCTCGCCATAGCCCAGCCAGCAGATGCGGGAAGGCAGGCCCTGAAAAGCGAAGCGGCCGCGCGCGAGGCTCAGCCAGCGGGTGAGGATTTCGTTGTCCGGGAACAGCTCGAGCGCGAGCCTGTCGGTGCGGTCGATGTCGCGCGGGTCGCCGGAGAGGGCAACCCAGCGGAACGGACCCTGGCCGGTACAGAAAAGCGGGCGGATGTATTCGGGGACAAAGCCGGGAATGAGGAAGGCGTCTGCGCAACCCGCTTCGAAGGCGAAGCGGCGGATGTTGTTGCCGTAGTCGAATGCGACTGCTCCCGCGCGCTGCAAGGCGAGCATGGCGTTGACGTGGACAACCATGGAGGCGGTGGAGCGGCGCACGTATTCCTGCGGATCGCGCTGGCGCAGATCGGCGGCCTGGGCGAGCGTGAGTCCCTGCGGGATATAGCCGTTGAGCGGATCGTGCGCGCTGGTCTGGTCCGTGACGGCGTCCACGTGAACGCCGCGGCGCACAATCTCCGGCAGCACGTCGGCGCAGTTGCCGACCAGGCCGACGGAGAGAGCGCGGCCTTCGCGGCGGGCGGATTCGCAGAGCGCGAGGGCCTCGTCGAGATCCTCGGTGACGGTGTCGCAGTAGCGCGTGTCTACGCGGCGCTGAATGCGGGTGCGGTCCACGTCAATGGCGAGGATGACGCCGCCGTTGAGAGTGACGGAGAGCGGCTGCGCGCCGCCCATGCCGCCCATGCCGCCGGTGACAACCAACTTGCCCTGGAGCGACCCGCCGAAGTGCTGCTCCGCCATCGCGGCAAAGGTCTGGAAGGTGCCTTGCAAAATGCCCTGCGTGCCGATGTAGATCCAGCTTCCGGCGGTCATCTGGCCGTACATCATCAGGCCCTTGCGGTCGAGTTCGTGGAAATGCTCCCAGGTGGCCCATTTGCCCACGAGGTTGGAGTTGGCGATGATGACGCGCGGGGCCATGTCGTGCGTGGGAAAGACGGCGACCGGCTTGCCGGACTGGACAAGCAGAGTTTCTTCGTTGCCCAGTTGTTCCAGCTCCCGGACGATGGCGTGGAAGCAATCCCAGTTGCGCGCGGCCTTGCCGATGCCGCCATAGACGACAAGATCGGCGGGGCGTTCGGCGACTTCAGGATCGAGGTTGTTCATGAGGCAGCGGAGGGCCGCCTCCTGCTGCCAGCCCTTGCAGCGCAGGCTTGCGCCGCGCGGAGCACGGATAATGGGAGCTGCTGCGGTGGTGGTCATTGGTCCCTCCTGAAGCGCGAGGCGACGTATTCCAATCCCCAATCGTCGCTCTTCAGGATAGTATCCGCGAACACCTCTCGGATTAAGCCCTAATCGCAGGCAATCTTATGCCACAAACACTGAATCCCCTTCGAACACGACTTTTGGAAGACGATTCCACGGAGAAAAGGCGGGAACTTGAATGAGTCCATCGCGGAATCGATCCATTGATCGTTTATTCTTCTTCGCGTGCCGAATACTTTAGTTGAATGCGTTCCCAATTTCTCAGAGGGCCGCGACGCAGGCAAGGTCGATGCGATCGTTGAAGCCATGAAGATTCCCGGCGTCTATCTGCTGGACCGGGAGATGGATGCCGACCACAACCGCTGCGTGATTACGCTGGTGGGCGACCGCGAAGCCATTCAGGAAGCGGCGATTCGCGGGGTGGGCAAGGCAGCCGAGTTGATCGACCTCACCGTACATCAGGGCGCGCACCCGCGCATGGGCGCAGCCGATGTGATTCCCTTTATTCCGATTGACGGCGTGACGCTGGAGGACTGCGTC
>JAKAFB010000097.1 GCA_021818105.1 Acidobacteriota bacterium | reverse complement strand
TGCCCAAACGACTCCTGCTCCGGCACCACCGTGATGTGATACTGCGCCGCATACGCCACCAGCTCTCGCGCCTCATCCGGCGTCATTGCGCCGCCCGGAAACGCCGCCACCGGCGTATTCGCATACGCAAACGTGTGCTCAAAATACGGCGAGAATGTATTCATCTTGTACGCGGCCAGCGTACGAATCTCGCGCTTCAGAAACTCCATATTCGGCAGCGGCCCGCGCGACCAGTCATCGCTGATTCCCCTGTGCGCCATCGCCGGCCAGTCCCGCAGCGTCGGCGCCAGCAACTCCGCATCCTTGCCGTGGCCGCGTAGCAACTGCTTCACCGTCTGCGCTCCGTAGAAAATCCCCGCCGGCGTCTCCGCAATCACCGCCAGTCCGCGCGCACCATCCGGCACAATCACGTACCCCTCATCGTGCATCGCTGCATCGAACTTCAGCTTGTACCGCTCCAGCAGCACATTCGCAATGCCCGTCTCTGCCCGCTCCAGCCGCACCACCGGGGCATTGTGCTCCGCCGCCTGCATCCCGCGGCTCTTCAGCGTCTCTATCAGGTCCTTCGCCGCAAACTCATCCTCGGCATTCTTCGCGTAGGCAAGCGCCACGCCCGCCTCGCCCACCCGTATCGTCGCCACCGACGCGCACTCCCGAGGCGCGGGAACAAGATGCAGATCCGCGCAAGCCGGCCCGCTCGCAGTTTGTGCAGCCGTGCCGGCCACGGCACACAACGCTATCCACAGAGCAAAAAAAGAACGGAGACGCATGAGCCCTTCCTTCTTTCCATCCAGAGTCGATGAAAGGCTAATGCATCCCCGCTTTCGTTGTCATTGCGTTCCGCTTTTTTCCAGGTGCAGGCGCGCCGAAGCAGATGGCCCCACCGCAGGTGGCTAGCGCAAGCTCCGCAGCGCCGGATACAGCTTCCGCCACTGCGCATAGCCTGCCTTGTACGCCGCCACATCCGCCGCATCCGGCTCAATGCGCTGCGCCACTTCGATTGCCTGCCCGCACGCCTCGTCCAGGTTCGCCCAGTGTCCTGCACCCACGCCCGCCAGCAGTGCCGACCCGAATGCTCCACCCTCTTCTGCCGTCAGCACCTCCACTGCCTGGTTGTAGATGCCCGCCTGAATCCTGCGCCACAGCGGCCCTCGTGCGCCGCCGCCGCCCAGCCGCACCGCGCTCACCGGAATCCCAAGCTCCGCAAACAGCGTGAACGTATCCTGCAGCGAATACGCCACACCCTCCAGCACCGCGCGTACAAAGTGTGCCGCCGTATGCGTCGTGCTCACGCCCGCAAACGCCGCCCGTACCACCGGGTCCAAATGCGGCGTCCTCTCACCCAGCAGATACGGAGCCCACTCCAGCCCTTCGCTTCCCGCCGGCACCTTCGCCGCCGCTTCCGTCAGCGAGTCATAGCTCTGCCCCGCGAAGAACGTCTCCTTCAGCCAGCTGAAGCTCAGCCCCGCCGACTGCGTCACGCCCATCACGTGCCACACGCCCGGCACCGCGTGGCAAAACGTATGTAGTCTTCCCTTCGGATCCTTCGTCGGCTCCGCTGTCGCCGCAAACACCACGCCTGAAGTCCCAATCGTCGCCGACACCGAACCCGGTTGCAGAATCCCCATGCCCACCGCGCCCGCGCCTTGGTCGCCCGCGCCCGCCACCACCGGAGTTCCCGCGGCCAGCCCCGTCCGTCCCGCTGCGCTCTCGCTAATCCGCGCGCACACCTCCGGCGACTCATACACCTTCGGCAGCCAGCTCTCAGGAATCCCCGCCGCCTCTGCCACTTCCTTTGACCAGCGCCGGTGCGTCACGTCCAGCAGCAGAGTCCCGCTCGCCTCCTGCACGTCAATCGCAAACTCGCCCGTCAGCCGGTAGCGCACATAATCCTTGGGACACATCACGTGCCGCGTCTTCGCAAAGATCTCCGGCTCGTGCGTCTTCACCCACAGCAGCTTCGTCAGCGTAAAGTTCGGCAGCGCCGGATTGCACGTCAGCTCAATCAGCCTGTCGTAACCAATCTTTTCGTGTAGCCAGTCACACTCCGGCTGCGTCCGTGTGTCGCACCATATCAGCGATGGCCGCAGCACCGCGCCGTTCTCATCCAGCAGCACCGCGCCGTGCATCTGCCCCGTCAGCCCAATCGCCGCTATCGGCTCCCGCGGCTCCGGAGCCGCCGCCAGTGCAAACCGAATCGCCTCCTGCGCTGCGCGCCACCAGTCTTCGGGATCCTGCTCCGCCCAGCCCGGATGCGGCGTCCTGAACGCCGCGTGCTCGCTCGACGCGCTTGAAATCACCTTGCCCGTTGCGTCCACTACCACTGCACGCGTGCCGCCCGTACCTACATCCATTCCCAGGAACCACATCGGCCTTCACCTCGCCACATAAATCGCTTTTCTCAGCGCTCGCAGCATAGCAGCTTTTCCCCTGCTCGCAAAATTGAACCGCTCCTCAGCCACCCCACATTTACCTTGCCCGGCATGCCTCCGCCGGTATATGGTTGGCCCATTCTTCTCAAGGAATCTCAATGTCCTACGCCAACCGCGCCATAGTTGAAAGTTTCTATGCCGCCATCGCCCGCGGAGACGGCCCCGCCGCTCTCGCCCAGATGGACCCCGAAATCGTCTGGTACGAGGCCGAAAACTTCCCCTACGCCGACCGCAATCCCTACATCGGCCCCGCCGCCGTCGCCGAAGGCGTCTTCTATCGCCTCGCCACCGAGTGGGACAACTTTCAGGCACTCCCTGACGACTTCCTCGACGCCGGTGACACCATCATCGTCACTGGCCGATACCGCGCCACCTACAAATCCACCGGCATCTCCCTCGATGCCCAGTTCGTCCACATCTGGCGCCTGCGCGACGGCAAAGTCATCACCTTCCAGCAATACACTGACACGGCCCAGGCTAACCGCGTCATGCAAGGCTAAGTCAAACCACCCTGCCGTATCTTCCCCATTCCCTCACGGCACTCAGCAAGAAAGAGGTCACCCCATGAGTACAGCTACACCCACTCCGGATCACATCCTTCAGACCGGCATGGCCTTCTGGGCCTCCAAAACCCTCCTCAGCGCCGTGGAAATGGAGGTCTTCACTGAAATCGCCCGGCATCCCGGCACTGTCGAATCCCTCGCTGGCCGCCTCGGCCTCCATCCCCGCTCCGCCCAGGACTTCCTCGATGCCCTCGTTGCCCTTGGCTTCCTCGAACGACACGACGGCGTCTACACCAACACCCCGTCCTCCGATGTCTTCCTCGATAAACGCAAACCTTCCTACGTTGGCGGAATGCTAGAGATGGCCAACAAGCGCCTCTATCCTCACTGGAACAAGCTCACCACCGCTCTGCGCACTGGCGAGCAGCAGAACGAGGCCACCGGCGACCAGGAAAACTTCGCCGTTCTCTACGCCGATCCCACGCGCCTCAAAGGCTTCCTCCGCGCCATGACCGGCATCAGCCGCGGCGCCAACATGGCCATCGCCTCGCGCTTCCACTGGGACAAATACACCACCGCCGCCGACTGCGGCACAGCCCAGGGCGACCTCATCGTCCAGATCGCCCTCCACAACCACCACATCTCCGGCATCGGCTTTGACCTGCCTGAGGTCGCGCCCATCTTCGAGGAGCACGTCGAAGCCCATGGCCTCTCCTCGCGCGTCCGCTTCCAGGCCGGAAACTTCTTTCAGCATCCCCTGCCCAATGTCGACGTCATCCTCATGGGACACATCCTCCACGACTGGAACCTTGACGAAAAGAAATCCCTCATCCGCAAGGCCTACGAGTCCCTCCCCGAAGGCGGC
Organism: Acidobacteriota bacterium; assembly: GCA_021818105.1. GTDB lineage: Bacteria > Acidobacteriota > Terriglobia > Terriglobales > Acidobacteriaceae > Telmatobacter. The sequence goes on along the minus strand of JAKAFB010000097.1, from coordinate 6,224 downwards.
GCCTTCATCGCTTACGACGCCATCATCGACGACGACCGCAAAACCAACGCCTTTGGCCTCCTCATGAGCCTCAACATGCTCATTGAAACCCCCGGCGGCTTCGACTACACCGGTGCCGATTGCATGGCATGGATGAAAGACGCCGGCTTCCGGCAAACACGCGTCGAGCGTCTCGTCGGCCCTGACTCCATGGTCGTCGGCATTAAATAATCCGCTCCATCCAAACACGCAATGGCCGAACCTGGGGTTCGGCCATTTGCATTCGATTACCACTTCATGAGACATTCGCCCAAACTGTGACCAAACGCACAGGCCAATACCCGCGACCGCGTAACAATGGTTCCGTAAGGCCGGACAGTTCAAACCCCACCCGGCCATGGAGAAGCGCCTCATGAGCGATCTTGCCCCTCTTGCTGAAGCTGTAGCCGTCGACCCGCTTGTTGGCCACCCCGCCGATTACCACGTCTTCCACAAGTTCATTGAGCGCTGCAAGTCGCTTCCTGCCATCACCACCGCTGTCTGCTGGCCGCTCTCTGACGTCGCCTTGCGCGGCGCCGTCGAGGCCGCCAACGAGGGCCTTATCAAGCCCACACTCATCGGCGACGAGCCGGACATGAAGGCCCTCGCCGCCAAAATCGGCCTCGATATCTCCCCATTCCCCATCATCCATGCAGACACTGAAGTCAAGGCCGCCGAAATCTGCGTCTCCATGTGCCGCAGCGGAGACGCCCAGGCCATGATGAAAGGCAGCCTGCACACCGACGAGCTCATGAAGGTCGCTATGGCCCGCGAAACCGGTCTGCGCACCAACCGCCGCATCACCCACGTCTTCGTCATGGACACCCCGGCCTACGCGCGCACCCTCCTCATCACCGATGCCGCCATCAACATCAAGCCCGAGTTCGAAGACAAGATTCACATCGTGCAGAACGCCATCGATCTCGCCCACGCCCTCGGCATCCCCCAGCCCAAGGTCGCTCTGCTTTCCGCCGTTGAGACCGTCAACCCCAAGATTCCCTCCACCATGGAAGCAGCCGCCCTCTGCAAGATGGCCGACCGCGGCCAGATTACCGGCGGCGTCCTCGACGGCCCCCTGGCCTTCGACACCGCCGTCAGCGTCAACGCCGCGCGCATCAAGAACCTCAACTCGCCCGTCACCGGCCAGGCTGACATCCTTGTCGTCCCCGACCTCGAGAGTGGCAACATGCTCGCCAAGCAGCTCGAGTACCTTGGCGGCGCGCAGCTTGCCGGCATCGTCCTCGGTGCACGCGTTCCCGTCATCCTCACCAGCCGCGCAGATTCAGCCGAGACCCGCCTCACCAGTTGCGCCGTGGCCGTCCTTCTCCACTACGCCACACACCCCATCGCCAACCTCTAACCGCAGGCCAGGCGAAAAAAAGGGGCGCTGCCTCCATCCCGGAGCAGCGCCCTTGGACTTTTTCCATCCCTGTCTACATGGTGACCTTTACCGCCACGGCCTATCTAACCGGTTGCGTGCCGGTCAAATGTTCGCTCTCCTCACCCTCCGGAAGACCGCACGTAAGAAGGAGGATTTCCATGGCTTCTCATACACATCAGGAAGCAAAGGCCATCAGAACACATGTCCCGGCCAGCTTCTCGCCCGAAGAGGTCAGAAATATTTCCAGCGTTCTCAATGCCTTGCTTGCCGACGTCTTCGCCCTCTACCTCAAAACCAAGAACTTCCACTGGCACATCGTCGGCCCCCACTTCCGTGACTTCCACCTCATGCTCGACGAGCAGGCCGCGCAGCTCTTTGCCATCACGGATGTCATTGCAGAGCGCGTCCGCAAAGTCGGCGGCACCACCATTCACTCCATCGGACACATCGCCAAGCTCCAGCGCATCATGGACAACGACCAGGCTGAAGTTGACCCCCGCGACATGCTCCTCGAACTCCACGCGGACAACAAAATCCTCGTCGAGAGCCTCCGCGCCGCGCGTGAAGTCACGTCCAAGGCACATGACTTCGCAACCACTGCCCTCCTCGAGGGGTGGATGGACGAAGCAGAGCGCCGAGCCTGGTTCCTTCACTCGTCCACACGTTAACCCACGTTTTATCCGCCGGGCCTGCGCTGCCGTACTCCCGCGGGCCCGCCGCACTCCGGCAGCGCACCTCGCGCAACCGCATTCAATTTTTACTTGGGTAAATAAAACTGATCGGCCAGGAGTACCATCCGGGTACTGAGGCTCCCTGCGCCAAGCGCCTTGCACTCTGCTTTAATCCATCGCCAGGCTCATCTGGTGCCGCAAATCTGCGCCGCGAATCCAGAAAATCACGTCTGTCGCAATGTTTGCTGCGTGATCTGCAATCCGCTCCAGACTCCGTGCCACCATCAGCCCGGCCATTGCCTGCTGCGTAAGCTCCGGTTTCTCCTGGATCAACTTCAACAGATCATCGTGCGCCCGCCGGTTCATCCGGTCTATCTCGTCGTCCATCTCCCGCACCGTGTCGGCCAGCCGCGCGTCGCCCTCCATCAGCGACTGCATCGCCGTCCGAATCATACGAACCGCATATTCGCCCATGGCCTCAAAGTCCACTGGAAGCTCCACCGCCTCCCGCTTCACACTCTCCCGCGCCCGACGCGAAATCCCCATCGCCTGGTCGCCAATCCGCTCCAGGTCGCTGTTGATCTTGATCACCGCCAGAATGAAGCGCAGGTCGATCGCCATCGGCTGCTCTTTTGCAAGCAGCTCATAGGCCATCTCGTCCAGTTCGCGTTGCTGCGAATTAATCGCGATCTCATTCTGCTTCACATATTCGCAAAGCCCAAGATCCCGTTGCAGATAAGCATCCACGGCACACGCCACTGTCTGCTGCGCTAGCGCAGCCATGGCCAAAAGCTCGTCCTTCAGCTCGGCGAGCTGGAGTTGAAAGTGAATCCGCGGCACAGCAATCTCCTATCTACGATTGTGCTTCATGACATATTACCAGCCTGTAAATTTCCCGCAGCGCAACCCATCCACTGTCTGTGCCCTGCATGCTTCCTTAGACGCGCCATCTCACCCCTTGTCCTCTACTCGCGCTATAGTGGAGCCGTCACCGCCGCGCGCCGCACCCACGCGCCAATGGAGCAGCATGCCCACCGCGCTCGCCTCATCCCGCAGACCGCTCCTCGCCAGCCCGCCACCTGCGCGCTCGCTCGAAGCACTCGCGCTCCTCGCCGCCCTGGCGCTTGCCGCCTGCCACGCCCCCGGACCTGCCAACACAGCCCAGGCCAAGTCTACTGAGGGAGGACCTCCCATGAAGCTCACCACAACCAGCTTCCACGACGCACAAATTCCCCGCGACTACACCTGCGACGGTGCCGACCGCTCACCCCAGCTTTCCTGGACCGCGCCTCCCGCCAACACCAAAAGCCTCGCGCTCCTCGTCACTGACCCCGACGCCCCCGCCGGCACCTGGGTCCACTGGGTCCTCTTCAACCTCCCCGCCGATACCCGCGGACTCCCCGAAGCCCTGCCCACCCAGCCCCAGCTCCCCGACGGATCCGCCCAGGGAGTAAACGACTTCGGCCGCCTCGGCTACGGCGGCCCCTGCCCGCCCCGCGGCTCCAATCACCGTTACGTCTTCGACCTCTACGCCCTCGACGCTCAACTCAAGCTCCTACCCGGCGCCACCCGCGCACAGGTCGAGAAGGCCATGCAGGGCCACATCCTCGGCCACGCCTCGCTCACCGCCCGCTACGGCCGCTGAGGATCCGGAGAAGCGTTCTCTTTGCCGCACAGTCGTTCGACGGTAAAATAATCAGCGCAGCGAGACTCTCTCCGCGCTGAAATCGTCTCCTTCCATGGCACTCAATTTCAGATGCGCGTCGCGCTCAGCGCTCCTCACTCCATGCACGCGGGGCCACTTCATCTTCATCCGAGGAACATGCACGTGAAAACCCTCATCACCTTGCTGCTTCTGCTCTCCGCCGCGGCCTTCGCGCAAAGCCCTTCCAGCCCCGCATCCGCTGCCCAGCCCAGCACCCAGCCCGGCCCCCAGATCATCACCTTCAACCGCGCGGACACCGAACACTGCAAAATCGCTATCGTCGGCGGAAAGCCACTCCTTGAAACCACCTACGACGGCACCACCGTCACTATCGGCATGCCGGAAAACCGGCACGACGGCGACTTCTCCGTCTTCGTCTCTGTCTTCCGCGCCGCTGCGGGCAAGGTCAAAGTCGCACCCAAGTCCTTCTCCGCCGTATACTCTGACCCCGCTCACACCCGCTTCCCCTTCTACGACATGGGCGGCGAGCTCGACATGGCCATCCGCGCCCGTGCCACCGCCGCAGGCGAGTCCGGCGCCAATCAGCAGATCGACGTGGGTGCACTCAACCATGCATCCCGCCCGCCCAGCAGCGCCGCTTCCACCATCGGCGCCTCGGCCACTCCTGACCCCACGCAGATGCCCGCCGTTCTCAGCCCCGCCATCTTCCTCCAGCCCGCCACCCTCAAACAGGGAGCTGGAGTCTCAGGCTTCGTCATCTTCCGCAAACCGAAAAAAGCAAATGTCGAGATCACCCCCACCGGCATGCTCGACGAAATCGACATCCCCATCAATGGCATCATCTTCCGCTTCTAGCCGGATGCTGGGTGCCGAGTGCCCCATTCTTGCGCGCCTTTTGGCGGGTGGCCGCCCCTTCCCGGCACAATGCAAACTTACCTCCGACGTGGGTGCCCCATCCTTGCGCGGACTTATCGCGCAAGGGTGGGAACCACAACCCGTCGCCTATCGGGGTCTTGGCCGGCAGCCCCGGTGCCAAGGAAAGTGAATCCAACCACTAAAAACGGGTGCCCTAGGTCCGGATTTTCGGACCTGGGAATCCACCACCTTCACCCATCCCGTTCTTCTCCCCCACCCACAGAATCGGCTGCCCCATCCGCGTCGTCCGTGCAGCGCACGCGCGGGACCGCTTTGGGCAGACGCGCTACTATGACTTCAATGTCCTCACGCATCGAAAGTTTGTGGAGAAGTTGCGCTACATCCACCGCAATCCCGTCGCCCGGGGATTGGCCTCCAAGCCCGAGGATTGGCCGTGGTCGAGTTTCCGGCACTGAGCTACCGGCGAGGCTGGGCCGGTCGAGATCGAATCCCACTGGACCTGGAACCGCCGCGAACACACACAAACCCCACTCATCGCGATACCGCCGCTATGAATGGGGCACCCGGCACCCGGCAAAAACGGGTTAAGGGCGAGATCAGCCCCAAATCCCGAGTGCAGAGTTCTTCTTGTATCCTCGTAGCGTGAACGATCAGCCACGCTACTTCAAGTTCCTCCACGGGTCAACCACACATATCCAAGGAGAGCCATGAAAACCTTATTGTTAGGTCTGCTTCTATCAACACTGATTGCGCCATCGTCCTACGCACAGCAATCGCCACAGCCACCAACGGAAACGATTAAAACTGCCGCAAGTCCTACACCCGAGCAACAAGAAGTCATCAACCTTTCAAACATGAAATGGGACTGGATGGCAGACAAGAAGGTCGATTCCTTAGAGACACTATTTGATGACAAAGCCATGTTCACTCACATGGGGGGAACCTGGGGAAAAACCCAAGAACTAGCCACCATTAAGAACGGTGGCATCTGGTACAAGAAAGCAGCAGTTTACGCAGTTGACGCTCGCATATTTGGTAACACAGCCATCCTGCTAGAGGACATTGACTTGCAGGCAGTAGTCGGCGAGCACGAAGTCACTAATCCTTTTATGGTGACTGAGGTTTATATCAAGGGAAACGGCAAGTGGAAGCTCGCTCAACTCACGTTCTCGCATCTGCTCAGGCCGGTCAAAATGAATAGCAATAAGAATTAGCCACAAACATCGAGAGAGAATCTGGCGAGTGGCCGACCCTTCCCCGGTACAAGGCTCACTTACCTCCGACGTGGGTGCCCCATCCTTGCGCGAACTTATCGCGCAAGGGTGGGAACCACAACCCGTCGCTTATCGGGGTCTTGGCCGGCAGCCCCGGTACCAAGAAAAGTGAATCCAACCACTAAAAACGGGTGCCCCAGGTCCGGATTTTCGGACCTGGGAATCCACTCCCCTCCACCCATCCCGTCTTTCCTCTCCCATCCACAAAATACGGCGCTCCGCCCACGCCGTCCGCGCAGCGCACGCCATGGGTGGGAACCCCCGAAAAAATCCTCCCACAGTTTGCAGAGAATTACCCCCACTTCGCGCACAATAAGAACAGAGTCAGAGCAGGGTCC
>JAKAFB010000019.1:33194-48099 GCA_021818105.1 Acidobacteriota bacterium | reverse complement strand
CTGCTCAACGGCATCAACCGCTTCGTCATTCACGAGTCAGCGCACCAGCCTATGGTGGGCAAGGGAACCGCACCCGGCCTCACGCTTGGGCCCTTCGGCCAGTGGTTCAACCGCAACGAAACGTGGGCAGAGGAAGCCGGTCCGTGGATCAACTACCTCGCGCGTTCCAGCTACATGCTGCAGCAGGGCCACTTCGGCGCAGACCTCGTCTACTTCTACGGCGAGGACTCGAATCTCACTGCCATCTATGAGCACAAGTCGCCGGAGGTACCCGCCGGTTTCGGCTTCGATTACATCAACGCTGATGCGCTCATCCATGAGCTCAAGGTGCAGGATGGCCATCTCACCACACCGGGCGGCACGCAGTATCGTGTGCTCGGCCTCGCGCCGTACAGCCGCCACATGTCGCTGCCCGTGCTGCGCGCCATTCATCAGCTTGTGACTGATGGTGCCACCGTTGCCGGTCCCAAGCCGAGTGACGACCCCAGCCTTGCCGACAATCACGCAGAGTTCGCAAAGCTCAGCAACGAACTCTTCGGCGACGGTTCGGGCGTGCACCATGTTGGCAAGGGCACCGTCTACGCCGGCGAGGATCTCGGCAAGGTCTTCGCGGAGCTCAATGTTCCGCCGGACTTTGATTACACCAAGCCCGCAAGCGATACCCACCTGGAGTTCGCACATCGCAAGCTCTCCGATGGTGACCTCTACTTCGTGGACAATCGTGGCGACCACGGCGCAAAGGTAGAAGCCACCTTCCGCGTCACCGGCAAGGAGCCCGAACTCTGGTATGCAGAAACCGGCACATCGAAGCCCGTCTCTTACAAGATGGCCGACGGCCGCACCACCGTTCCGCTCGATCTTGAGCCGTGGGGCACGGTCTTCGTGGTCTTCCGCAAGCCCACCAGCGCCGCCTCGCGCACGCTGCCTGCTGAGACGCAGACCGAGCTCGCCGCCGTCAACGGTCCCTGGAAGGTCAGCTTCCCGCCGGACTGGGGCGCGCCAGCGTCTATCACCGTCGATAAGCTTGCCTCGTGGAGCGACAACGCAGACGCCGGCGTGAAGTACTTCTCCGGCACCGGCACCTACACCAACACCGTCAATGCGCCTGCCTCGTGGTTCAAGAAGGGCGCACACATGTGGCTTGATCTGGGCGATGTGAAGAACCTCGCGCAGGTTGAGATCAACGGCAAGCCACTCTGCATCGTCTGGCACGCGCCGTATCGCGTGGATGCCACCGGCGCGCTCAAGCCCGGCGCCAACGAGCTCACCATCAAGGTAACCAACGCCTGGGTCAATCGTCTTATTGGCGACCAACAGCCCGGCGCAACTAAGTACACCTATGCGGACGTGACCCCCTACCACGCCAACTCACCGTTGCTGCCCTCTGGACTGCTTGGTCCGGTACGGCTCTACTCCGTATCCGCGAAGTAGGGCTTTCACTGCAATCTCCGCCTAAAGCGTGATGGCCTGCAGACTCTGCAGGCCATCACGCTTTAGGTCGGTAGTATTGCGTAAATGCGCAGGGAAAAACCTTACGTCAACTGGTCCACGGCCGTGGCCAGGTCGAAGTCTTTTGCCGTAAGCCCTCCCGCGTCATGCGTAGTCAGCCCCAGCCGCACGCGATTGTAGCGAATATCAATGTCGGGATGATGGCCCGCCTCTTCCGCCAGGTTGCCCACGCGATTCACAAAGCGGAGCGCGGCGCGAAAGTCCGCAAATGAGAAGGTGCGCGTCAACATCCCGTCTTCCACCTGCCACGCCGGAAGTGCACTCAGCCGTGATGCAAGCTCTGGGCCGGAGTATTGGTACATGGCTCCTCCTTGAAGCGCATTCTCGTTGCCGGTTTATTGTGAGGCTAGCCGCCGAGATTGTCTATTGCATCCGAAAGCACTATCTGCCAGAAAACAGGCCGGCCCTGCGTCCGGCCCGTCTGCCTCAGGCCCAGCTGAATCCGCTCTTTGACAGCGGCAGCGTACGTACGCGCTTCCCCGTCGCGTCAAAGATCGCATTGCAGATCGCCGGAATCACCGGTGGCAGTGCCGGTTCGCCCAGCCCCGTCGGCGGGTTCTGCGTCAGGCGGAAGGAGATGTGCATCTCCGGCGTCTGCCGCATGCGGGGTAGCCGATATTGCAGATAATTGCTCTGCGCCATCTGCCCGCCTGCCATCGTCACTTCCAGCATCGTGTGCCCCATGCCCTCCACAATCGCGCCTTCCACCTGCGCCCGTGCCCCGCTGGGGTTAATGATCTGGTGACCCACATCGGTTACCGCCCACACACGGGTCACGCGCACCTGGTTCGACGCGTTCACTGTCACCTCGGCCACCTCGGCACAGTAGCCCAGGTGGCATGCATACGCGGCAATCCCCATTCCAGTGCCCTTTTGCCGTTTGCGGTTCTTCCAGCCGGACTCCTCTGCCACCTGCTGCAGCACGCCGGCAAGCCGCTCCGGCTTGAAGATGTATCCACCGCGATTGCGCTGTTCGCCCGGCATGGGAATCTCCTTCGCCGCCAGCAGTTCCAGTTGCAGGTCCAGCGGATCGCGTCCTGCCGCGCGTGCCACTTCATCCAGAAACGACTGCCCCACAAAGCAAATCGCATTCGCGCCAGGCGCGCGCATCGGTCCAGTGCGCAGCCACAGCGGCATTGTTGAGTGGCCGATAAAGTAGTTCGGCACGCGTCCTGACGGAAACTCGTCCGCGCTGATTCCGGCCGAGGGAGCCGTCTTCTCTCCCGAGCCAAACGTCACCATATGCTGCCGCCAGGCCACAATGTGGCCCTGCGCGTCCACGCCCGCCTTCAGCCCGTGCCAGCCCGCTGGTCTGTAGGCATCATGCGCAAAGTCGTCTTCGCGCGACCACAGCACCTGTACCGGAGCCTTCACCTCGCGCGAAATCCACGCGGCCTCCAGCATGTAGTCGTTCATTAGCCGCCGGCCAAAGCCGCCACCAGTACGCGTCAGATGGATCGTAATGTTGGCCGCATCAATCCCCATTTCGCGCGCCACATACCCGCGCCCGCCGCCCGGGGCCTGGCTCGTGGTCCAGATCTCCAGCTTTCCATTGTCAAAATGCGCCGTTGTATTCTGCGGCTCCAGCGCTCCATGCACCAGGAACGGATAGGCGTAGCTGGCTTCCACAATCTTCGCAGCAGATTTGCAGGCCGCATCCACATCGCCGTAGCTGCGCAACGTGTGTCCGGGGGGCTGTTTCAGCAGTTGTGCCGCCTTGTCGTCAAAGCCCTTGCTGCTCTGCGTGGCAGCGGTCGGCGAGCCCGCCGCCGTGTCCCATTCCACCTTCAGTGCTCTACGCGCCGCCTGTGCCTGCCACCACGTTTCGGCCACAATTGCCACGCCCGGCTCCAGCCCGGGGTCGGAATCCACCACCGGTCCGCCCCTCACGCTGCCATCCACAATAAAGGCGTGGCGCACGCCGGGCATGCTCTTAATCTCGTCCAGATTCGCCTGCTTCACCTTGCCCGCAAACACCGGGCACTTCTGATACACCGCATGCAGCATCCCCGGCACTTTCACGTCTATGCCAAACAGCCGCTTGCCCGTGAGCAGCGCAGGGTTGTCCACGCCCTTGGTGAATTTGCCGATGATCTTGTACTCCTTCGGGTCCTTCATTTGCAGCGATTCAGGGTCCGGCAGCGGCAGGCGCGCCGCGGCTTCGGCCAGTTCGCCATAGCCCAGCGAGCGCTGGCTGGCTGCATGCAGCACACGCCCTGCACCCGTCGTGCACTCTTTCTCCGGCACGCTCCAGCGCTTGGCAGCAGCGGTAATCATCAGTTGGCGACCTGCTGCTCCCACGTGCCGCAGCGGATCCCAATTCAGCGGTGTGGACATCGACCCACCTGCAAACTGCGCGCCATAGGCGGTCTCATCCAGGCTGGCCTGCTCCACATGCACCTGGCTCCACTCCACGTCCAGTTCCTCGGCAATCAGCATGGGCAGCATTGTGCGCACGCCCTGCCCGATCTCCGGGTTCTTGGCCATAATTGTGATCTTGCCGCTAGGCTCAATCTGGATGAATGCCCGCGGAGACAGCGCCGGATCGCGCCGCTCCGGCTGGCCGCCACCCAGCGCATACGCCAGCGGATGCTCATACAGCCCCAGCGCCAGCCCACCGCCCGCCAGCGCGCTCAATTGCAAGAAATGTCGCCGATTGAATTGCACGGGGAATCCCTCCTGCTGCTCCTAGTCGCGCAGCGCCGGCATCCTCTGCCCGGCTGCCCGGTGAATGGCCTCGCGAATACGCGCATACGTGCCGCAACGGCACAAGTTGCCGTCCATTGCCGATTCAATGTCCGCATCCGTAGGATGTGGAGTCTGCTCCAGCAGTGCCGCCGCAGTCATCATCTGCCCGGCCTGGCAATAGCCGCACTGCGCCACATCCACCTCGTCCCATGCCTTCTGCAGTGGGTGTGTGCCGTCGGCAGAAAGTCCTTCAACTGTCGTAATCTTTGACCCCACCACACTGCCCGTACGGGTCAGGCATGAACGCACTGCGCGCCCATCCACTATTACCGTGCATGCCCCACATGCTCCCACGCCGCATCCGTACTTGGTGCCAGCCAGTCCCAGATGCTCGCGCAGCACCCACAGCAGTGGAGTATCCGGTGCTGCATCCACCTGTACAGCCTCATTGTTCACTGTCAGTTTCAAAGGCACAGACCCTCCTTGGTACAGCCGCTCAACATATGTTTGCCAGGGGTGCGGCGACTCCAACAGTCTCTCAGTCTCTGCCGGAGCTAAACCCTCGGCTGTGACGTGAATCACAGAAGCGATTCAATTTTAGTTCTTTCCAACGCAAACAACCTACTCCGCAGCGTGTTGCTCCCCGGAATAATCCACTCCACTAGAAGTACAATTCCGGGCTTTCAAGAATCTTCTGCAGATTGTCCAACTTCACCTGCAACACTTGGTACAGGTCACCAAATCGTCCCGTCAGCCGAAAGGAAGTTCCATCCGGCTTGTGCACCTTGCGGTCCGCTGAACTGGCGCTCATCACATGCGTAAACGCAATCGCGGCCTTGGCTGAGAGCGGCACAAGAAAAGCCTCTGTGTCCGCGCTCCATTGCTTTACATCCTCCACCCACTTCAGCAACTCCGGCCCCGGGTTAGGCAGCTGATTGGGAACCGACGCCTGCAGATGTCGTCCTCGATCCATCAACGGAGTCAGCGTTTTGGCCCGGCGTTCCGCGCGGCGCTTATGCAGCCAGTCCGGCAGCTCCAGCCACACAATTGCCACCAATATGAGAAAATCCACAATCAGGATTAGCCAGTCAATCCCGCGTGTATCCGTAAATAGCCGATCAATAGAACCCATGGCAGCGGCTCCTGCGGCGCACTGCTTGCCTGCCGAACATACTACCCCGCTTTTAAGACGCTCGGTTGAATCCGCCGAAAGCCTGTGGAAACAGAAAGATTTTCCGCGCAATCTTTCCGCATGTCTTCACCTCCCCTGCGCGGCGCCGTACTTCGTCGTCGGATGCCCCACAATCGGCGAAGCCCCCTGCAGAAAAGCCGGGTCCATTGACACAATGTCCACGCGATAGCTCACGCTGTTCGCAGTGGGAAAATTCGCCGGCGTCCTCTGTGTCACGCGTCCCGTAGCGGCCCACTCCGTACCGCGCTGCAGCAGCGTCATAAAGCCCACGCAGCTCATCGCCGCCACGTCGTGTCCCATCGTGGTGTGAAACACGCGTCCCTTGCCGTAGCGGATCACCATCGCCATGGGCTCATCATGGCCCGTTCCTTTATTTTTCGGGTCAGAAAACGCAGTGGCCAGCACCGTCATGTTCTTTCCCGGCCCACGCAATGAGTTGTATAGCTCATCCGGCGCATGCACCCAAACCGGTGGCAGACCACGCATGATCGGATGCTGCGGCGCGCGCGTCACCACCTGGAAGGGAAGCCGTTTGCCATGATTACCCGCGTTCCCCGGCACGGTGTCAGATGTCAGCTTGCCATCCCGGTAGTACCAGTGAGGCCCGGCCTGCTTATTCCGCCCACGCCAGCCGCCCACGCCAATCATCAGGTTGTATGCCTCCCAATTAGGAAAGGCATTGTCCGCCGCATGCACAACCACCAGCCCGCCACCGCCGCGCACATAATCCTCAAACTCCGCGCGCAGCGCAGCCGGCCAGTCCGGCGCGTCATAGTTCATCACAATCACCTGGTAGTCGCTGAACTCCGGCTTGAAGCCGCTAAAATCGCCGCTACTCGGTGGCGCAGTCACCACCGTCACGTCGAACAGTCCAGTCTCGTCCAGCTCTTCACGCAGCACCGGCGTTGTCAGTTGCCAGTTGTGGTAGGGGCCGCCGCTTTCGCCATCCAGCAGCATCACGCGAATCCGGCTCTTCGTGGCAGTTTGCGCGTGAATCCGCAATGTGGGAAGAACCAACATCACAACCAATGCGGCAATCTTCAGCGTCTTCATCATGCTCCTCGCCAGCGCACACCCAGCATACGCGCGCTTGGAACACACCACAATCGTCTTATCACACAGCACCTTGCGGTTACTGTGCGTCCGTGCGCTGCTTGTCACCGCAGGCTGGTTACTTCACCGCGTGTTCGCTTTTGTTGAGCGTTGCACCACGTTTGCTTCTAGTCACGCCGTCATAGCCTTCTCGGTATTTCCGGTTGACCCAACATCAGAGCGCCGGTATAGTCAGGGGTAATGAGTCTCTACTCCATGATGGTCGCTTGTTGCGCATGTTGTTGTGCGCCGCGCCGGTCTATGGGGTAAATCAGCCTAAGTAAGACTCAGTACCATTCCCCTTGGCCCGCGCTGCAGAGTCCCTGCTGCCGCGGGTTTTCTATTTTCTGCACGAAATCTAACGGAGAGTTGCATGACAGCGACAGTGTTCGCCGACCATCCCCCGACGCCCAAGTCCCTGGGCGTCACGCCCACGGCATCACAGCGCCTCAACCACATTCAGCTACTCGAGGCCGAGAGCATTCACATCATCCGCGAGGTCGTCACCGAGTTTCAGAACCCCGTGATGCTCTACTCCATCGGAAAGGATTCATCGGTCATGCTGCGTCTCGCGCAGAAGGCCTTCCACCCCGCGCCCATACCGTTTCCGCTCTTGCACATTGATACCGGCTACAAGTTTCGCGAGATGCTCGAATTCCGCGACCGCTACACCGCCGAACTCGGCGTCAAGCTCCTTATATGGCGCAATGAGGAAGCGCTCGCCAATGGCGCCAATCCCGTACAGCTCGGCACGCAGCGCTGCTGCGGCCTGCTCAAAACCCAGGCCTTGCTCGACGGTCTCCGCGCCCACGGCTTTGACGCGGCCTTCGGCGGCGCGCGGCGCGATGAAGAAAAGTCGCGCGCCAAGGAGCGCATCTTCTCCTTCCGCGACAGCGCCGGCCAGTGGGACCCCAAAAATCAGCGGCCTGAGCTTTGGAACCTCTTCAACGGCCGCATCGGCCCGCGCGAAAGCATCCGCGTCTTTCCGCTCTCCAACTGGACTGAGCTCGATATCTGGCACTACATCCATCTCGAAAAGATTCCTATCGTCCCGCTTTACCTCGCCAAAGAGCGCCGCATGCTCGTGCGTGGTGACAGCCTGATTCCGGTGGAGCAACCGTTTGTGAAGGGCCTGCCGGGCGAAGATCAGTGGGTCAAGTGCCGCCTGCGCTCACTTGGCTGCAGCCCCTGCACCGGCGCAATTCGTTCTGATGCCGATACCGTGCCCAAAATCATCGCCGAGCTGATGGAGGTGCGCAACTCCGAACGCGCCAACCGCATCATCGACCACGACCAGGACGGCTCCATGGAGATTAAAAAGCGCGAGGGCTATTTCTAATGAGTATCTTTGCATCCCAACAGCACGGCGTCGTCATCGACGACATCGACGCGCGCATCGAGGCGCAGCTTGAGGCTGACCGTGGCAAGGACCTTCTACGCTTCAGCACCGCAGGTAGCGTCGATGACGGCAAATCCACGCTCATCGGCCGCCTGCTCTACGATTCGCGCAACGTCTACGACGATCACGTCCGCGCCGTCACGCACAACGCCGCCATTGACTTTGCGCAACTCACTGACGGCCTGCGCGCCGAGCGCGAGCAGGGCATCACCATTGATGTTGCGTATCGCTACTTCTCTACTGCAAAGCGCAAGTTCATCATTGCGGACACACCGGGCCATGAACAGTACACGCGTAACATGGCCACCGGCGCCTCCACCGCAGACGTAGCCATCGTCCTCGTCGATGCGCGCAAGGGCATCCTTGATCAGACGCGCCGCCATGCCTGCATTGCCTCGCTGCTCGGCATTCCCACCGTCATCGCCGCCGTCAACAAGATGGATCTCGTCGACTTTTCGCAGCAGGTCTTCGAGCAGCATCGCCGTGATCTGCAATCCCTTGCCGAGCGCCTTGAGATTCCCGAGCTCATTGCCGTTCCCGTCAGCGCGCTCGAAGGCGACAACATCGTCAATCGCAGTAAGCGCATGCCGTGGTACACAGGCCAAAGCCTGCTGGGATTGCTTGAGACTGTGCCGCTTGCCATCGAGCGCTCGCATGTCGCGTTGCGCTTTCCCGTGCAGCGCGCGCTGCGCCCACATCAGGACTTTCGCGGCTTCGCGGGCCAGATTGCCGCTGGTACCGTGCGCCCCGGCGATGAAGTCGTCGCGCTGCCCTCCGGCCTGCGCACCCGCGTCCGCTCCATCACCACGTGGGAGGGTGACCTCGCCGAAGCCCGCGCGCCGCAGTCCGTCGTGCTTACGCTCGAAGACGAGCGCGACATCAGCCGCGGTGAGATGATCGCCTCCGCGAGCGCGCCGCCGCACAAGACCACGCGCTTTGAGGCCACCGTAGTCTGGATGCAGACCAAACCGCTACGTCCCGGCGCGACCTATCTGCTAAAGCACACAACGCAAACTGTCCGCGCCAGCATCGTCGAAATCCGCTCGCGCATTGACATGGAGCATCTTGGCGAAGCCGGGGCGCAGCAACTCGCACTCAACGATATTGGACAGGTGGTGATTGAAACCAGCCGTCCGCTGCTCGCGGATATCTACCGCGAAAGCCGCTCCACCGGCAGCCTCATCCTTATCGACCCTGCAGATAACGCCACAGCCGGCGCAGCCATGATTCGCGTCATCACCGATGTTGTTGAAGGCGAGTCCTCCTTTGCCAGGAACACCGGTGCACTCGTCACGCTCGGAGCGCGTCAGCACATCGCCGCAGAACTCGAGCAAGCACTGCTCGACCGCGGCTCGCTTGTTCTGCGCACGCGCTCACGTGCTCGAGAGGCGCTGCTTGCCATCGCGTCTCTGGGCGCGGTCGTCCTTCAGGAAAGCAACGCCACCGGCCCTGTGCTGCTCTCCATTGCCGATGCTGAAGCTGCCGAGACACATGTGCTCGCCGCCGAGCAGTCCGATGAAATCATCTACGAACTTCAACGCCTGGGAGCCATTCCCACCGGAGACCCTGATAATGTCCACAACACTGCCCGTTGAGATCCAGGAGCGCGCCGCGGCAGCGCGCGACTTCCTGCGTGAGCGCCTTGCCGGCGCGCAAAATGTCTGCGTCACCAGCAGCTTCCAGGCTGAGGACATGGTCGTTGTGCATCTGGTGCGCGAACTGCTGCCACGTGTCCCTGTACTCTTTCTGGAAACGGGCTATCACTTTGCTGACACACTCGCCTATCGCGACCGCATGGCAGCCGCATGGAATCTGAACCTCATCAATGTGCTGCCCGAGATCACCGTCGCGGAGCAGGAGTCCCAGTTCGGCATTCTCAATAAGACTGCACCTGACCGCTGCTGCGCTCTGCGTAAGGTCGAGCCGCTCTTCCGCGCGCTTGGCGTCTACCGCGTCTGGATCACCGGCCTCCGCCGCCAGCAATCCAAGTCACGCGCCAACCTCCAGGCCGCGGAGAGCTTCACGTTGCCCACCGGTCGCACTCTTGTAAAGCTCAGCCCTCTGGCAGAGTGGACCACGCGCGACGTCTGGCTCTATGCCCAGCAGCATAACATCCCGCTCTTGCCGCTCTATGACAAGGGCTACACCAGCATCGGCTGCGAGCCGTGTACAAGCTTGCCCTTCGATCCCAATGATCCTCGCTCCGGACGCTGGTCCGGTCGCAAACTCGAGTGCGGCATTCACATTCAGGCGTCGTAGTACTCAAGGCACACGATGGAAATTCTTCTCGGCTTCACCATCGCAGCATTAATCGCCATCACCGGCGTTGGCGCGGGCACCATCACCGCGCCGCTGCTCATTCTCTTTCTGCATCTCCCTGTCGAGGCCGCCGTGGGCACCGCGCTCGCCTACTCCGCTGCGGTCAAGCTCGTTGTTGTTCCTGCGCAGATCGCGCGACGCCATGTAGACTGGCGTGTCCTCGGCATTATGCTCGTTACCGGCATTCCCGGCGTTGTGCTCGGCAGCGTTCTTTTCAAGTACATTGCGCGCACAAAGGGCACCGACTTGTGGCTCTACCTCGCAATTGGCGTCATGATCGCCCTTTGCTCGGCCTGGTGCATCTTCCGGCATTTCCGCCCGTCGCAGGCGAGCGGCACTCATTCCTTCCGCCCCACTTGGTTAGCGCTCGTCATGCTCCCTGTCGGTGCTGAAGTGGGCTTCTCCTCTTCCGGCGCAGGTGCGCTTGGCACGCTTGCTCTGCTTGGCTTCACGCCACTCGATGTTCCGCGCGTCGTCGGCACCGATCTCGCCTTCGGCCTTTGCATCGCGCTCGTCGGTGGTGGCATGCACTTCGGTTATGGCGGCATCAGCCCCATGCTCCTTGCGCAGTTGCTCGTCGGCGGCCTGCTCGGCGCGCTCGCCGGTAACAGCCTCGCGCCGCGCATTCCCGCGCGCACCATGCGCCTCGCATTGTCCGTGTGGCTCTTTGCTCTTGGCATGGACCTCTGCTGGCACGCGCTCACCGGCGTACGCGGATAAGCATCTACAGCGTGCCTGCTCAGCCGCGCTCCGTGCCTTGCCATCGCAGTGTGCCGCTGGCGATACTGACACTGGCGCTTCTGCCTGCCGCATCCTTTTTAAGCGAGAACGAACGTTGACGCAACCGATTCTCACCGCCCGGCTTGCCGGCAAACATTGCCTCTCCGCATCCACTCAATGCTTCCACCTTGAATTTGTCGCTGATGGCGTCACTGACCTCGCTTTCACCCCGGGGCAATTCATCTCCGTCCTGCATGAAGATGCAACCGGCAAAGAAGAGATGCGCGCCTACTCTCTTGCCTCCGCACCCGCTGCCAATCGCTTTGCTTTGTGCCTCAATCGCGTTAAAGGCGGCTACTTTTCCAATCTTATCTGCGACCTTGCCATAGGCGACGCGATTCAGTTTCAGGGCCCGCTCGGCTACTTCACGCTTCGCGAGCCCATTACGGACTCCATCCTCATCGCCACCGGCACAGGTGTTGCGCCCATGCGCGGTTTTCTTCAGTGGCTCTTTCCGCAGCAGGGCCCCAACCGAAGCCAGGGCCGTCACATCTGGCTCGTCTACGGCACGCGCCATGCAGCTGACATCTACTATCGCGAAGAGTTTGAAGCGCTCGCCGCTCTCCACCCTAACTTCCACTATCTGCCCACGCTCAGCCGCCCGCTAGACAGTTGGTCGGGCCTGCGCGGATACGTGCAGGAGCACGTCGCACGTATCATCGAAGAACGCGCCGCGAGCCTCGGCCAGCCGCTGCCCGCGCCACCGCCCGATCCATCCATCCCCGCATCGGAGCTGCACTTCGACATCTATGCCTACATCTGTGGGCTCAGTCCTATGATTACCGCCGCCCGCGAACGCCTCAAAGCCTTTGGCTGGCATCGCCGACAAATCATTACCGAGCGCTACGACTAAATTCTTGTTTGTTGGGAATCAATAGTAGGGAAGCGTCTACAGGTTGAACAGTTCCCGCAGACGCTTCGTCTGTGCGCGGCTCACGGGAATCTCCGTCTGCTTCTTGTCATTCATGCGCAGTTGATAGCTGGACTTGAACCATGGCACCACTTCGCGAATGTGGTTGATGTTCACCACGTACCCGCGATGTGCGCGCCAGAAGAGTGTCGGATCCAGCAACTCCAGCAGGTCTTCCAGTGTGCGGCACTTGCTCTGGCCTTCAAAGTGCTGCGTCACCACGCGAATCACGCCTTCATCAATCGCTGCAAAGCAAATCTCCGCTTGGTCCACCAGCAGCAGCCGGTTCTGCGCTTGCACAATCAACCGTGCCGGATGCGGCATGCGCGTAGCCCCTTGCGGCCGATTCAGCAACCGCAGCAGAGCATCAATCTGTGACTCAGGAGCCGTCGCCGCGCCTGTGCCGCCCTGCATGCGTGCTCGCACACGTTCCAGCGCCTGCTGCACGCGCGTGCGGTCAAATGGCTTTAGCAGGTAATCCACCGCATTCACGTCAAAGGCGCGCACCGCATACTGGTCATACGCCGTGGCAAACACGATCTGCGGCAGAGGCTCTGCGTCTTTCCCGGCCTGTGTGCGGTGCCGCTCCATCAGTCGCTGAATCACCGCAAAGCCATCCTGTCCCGGCATCTGCACGTCCAGGAAGACCAGGTCTGGATGATGTTCTTCAATTAGATTCACGGCTTCAATGCCGTTGCTGCCCTGTGCAACCACTTCCACATCGCCCGCTTCGTCCAGCAGATACTTCAGCTCCTCACGAGCCAGTTGTTCGTCGTCGATGATCAGCGCAGAGATAGGCATTTTCGGGGCAACAGCTTGATTGTAGGAAGGCTCATCGGCGCGGTCAACGCGTCAGCATTGGTGTGCAGCTGAGGCTCGCCCTCATTCACCCAGCACCCGCAGCCGCGCGGGCATGTGGTCACGGGCCAGCTCATGACCGCAGCGCGTGCAGAACTGATCCGCCGCGCGCACCGTGCGGTAGCAGTTGCCGCAGCTCGCTGCAAGCTGAAAGTTGCACTGCGGGCAGAAGTGGAAATCACCCTGCACATGTGTCGAGCAGGCGGGGCACCGCGACACCTGCGGAGCGCGCAGCAGGAAGTAGAGAACGGCGCCAATTCCACCTGGCATCACAAAGCAGATCAGAATCCAGAACCGCGCACTCATAGCCCGCCGCGGAGCATCCTTGCTGATGAACCCCACCATCAGCAAATACAACGAGGCCAGCAATCCCCACGAAAGATTGAGATAGATCCTCAGCCCCAACGGCGCCGTGTGGTGCTGCTGCCGGGGAAAAACCACCCAGAAGTAATACTCCACCAGCACAAAGGCCACAGCGGCAGCCACATATGACCATATCGGTATCAACCGCGTGTCTTCGTCGGGATGGATAAATTGTGGGTCGCGCATCGTACTATCCCTCCTCAGAGGGCTTCTCTCTGGATAAATTCCAGCTTAATCCTTCACTCAAATGGACGAAATGGTTAATAAAGAAGTTGCGCGCAGTTTGCAAGAGTTTTTTCTCAGGGGTCCAGCCGGGGTTTCAGGACCGGTTGCGTAGCCACCCGGCCAGCACAACTGCCGCCAGCAAAGCTGCACTCAGGAAGAACGCCCACACGCTCAGCTGGCTCAGGATGCCGGCCAGTCGTCCTTCTTCCACAAGCGTGTACACAATCCACCAGATGGGTGGTCCGGCGATAAACAGCACCACCAGCGCGGCAGCCAGTGCCACGGCCCGGCTGCGCTTCATACCGGCTTTCTGCTCCTGCATCACGCCCAGCGAGGCCATCACCACCCGCCGCGTGCGTTGCGCAACGTTGCGGTCCTCCGCGGCGTGGTTGCCCGTCAGCGCCGCCAAAATGTCCCCGTGAGCCTCGTTATGATTGCCTGCGTCGGCAGTGTTTCCCGTCGCTGGCCCCGTACCTTTCACACATTCCCCTGCCGGTGGGTCTGGTAGCGCTCCATCCTTGGCTTGATGGCGGCCAGCCCCCGATAAAGCCTTGATTTTACCGTAGAAAGCGGTGCGCGCGTCACCTTGGCTATCTCATCCAATGACAGGTCCTCATGAAAGCGCAGCACCAGCACCTCGCGGTATAGAGTGTCCAATTGCAGCAGTGCGGCCGCAATCCGCTCCCGGTCCTCGCCCTGCGCAAAGTAGTCAAACGGCGATGGTTGGTCGTCTGCCACCTCGCACGTCATCGGTCGGTCGTCCTCATTACCCGTCTCAAACAGCTCATCCAGGCTCGACATCGTCCGCTTGCGCCGCTGGTCGATCACCAGATTCCTGGCAATCGTAAAGAGCCACGTCTCAAACCGTGCCTTGCCGTTGAACTGCCCTCCACGCGTGAGCACCCGCATCCAGACCTCTTGAAAAAGGTCCTCAGCCATTTCGCGATTACCGGTCAGGAATAGCAGGTAGCGCAGCAGCCGATGCTGGTAACGCACAATCAGGGTGTCCAGCAGACCAGCATCCTGCCGTTTCAGCCCCTCTGCGACGGCAAGGTTTTCCTGGCGTACAAGCGCGTCAGCATGTGTAACGGCATTTGAGGAGAAAAAAGAGCGAAGAGCGGAGCCTGTACCCATGACATTCCGTTAGACGAGAAATGTGCGCTCGAAGCCGCAGAAAAACGATTTTATCGTAAGAAATGATTTCTCCGCTGCAATCCCCGGCTGTTCAGCCTCAATCTTCAGGCTCTTTTCGCCTGCCGTCCGCGCTCCCTGCCCTTCTTGCCACTCGCAAAGCCTCCTCCATCGTCTTTTGTGCCCGGTTCGCCCTCCCCTCGACCGTCTGGTAATAGAAGATTCCCAGCAAATGGCCTCGACGCTGCGTCGCCGTCATCGCCCTCCAGCCGGTTTCGGCCAGCGGCTGGCGCTGGAAGGCCGCGCGCAACACCGGCGGTGTCTCCTGCTCACCCTCCATCGCCAACAGCAGGGTCTCCGCCATCCGCTCCGCGCGTATCTGGCGTGTCTCGCGTCCCTTGGCCCCGTCCACCATCGCCCCCAGCCCTTTACGCATGGA
>JAKAFB010000019.1:0-33094 GCA_021818105.1 Acidobacteriota bacterium | reverse complement strand
GCCGCCTCCAGGCCGAACCGCGCAATGCTCGCCCACACCCGCCCATCTTCTACACTGTTTCTATGGAAGTTCTCTACGGCCTGCATCCGGTGGAAGAAGCACTTCGTGCCGGCAAGCGCCGCTTTGACCATGTGCTCGTCGCCCGCGAGCGCCACGATGACCGCCTCGCCAGCCTCATTGCCGAGTGCCGTCAGTCCGGCGTCCGCATCCGCCAGGAGCCCCGTGAGCAGCTTACCCAAATCGCTGGGACTCCCATGCACCAGGGCGTTGTCGCCTTCGTGCACCCGCAACAGGCTCTCAGCATTGAAGATCTCTTCACCTCGCTCCCTGGGCCGGCCGGCCAGCCCGCCCCCGCCCGTCTGCTCCTCGCCCTCGATAGCGTCGAAGATCCCCAGAACCTCGGCGCGCTCCTCCGCGTGGCCGACGGCGCCGGCGTCGATGGCGTCATCCTCACCGAGCGCCGCTCCGCCCCCCTCAGTCCCGTGGCCGTCAAAGCCAGCGCCGGGGCCGCCGAGCACCTCCGCATCGCCCGTGTCGTCAATCTCGTCCGCGCCCTCGAAGACCTGAAGGAGCACAACATCTGGGTCATCGGCCTCGACGAGCGCGGCTCCCAGGACTACGACCAATTCGACTTCACCGGCGACTGTGTCCTCGTCCTTGGCCGCGAGGGCGCCGGTCTCCACGACCTCGTCCGCCGTACCTGTGACCACCTCCTGCGCATCCCCATGGCCGGCGGAGTCAGCTCGCTCAACGTCTCCGCCGCCGGCGCGGTCGTGCTCTATGAGGCCTTCCGCCAGCGCCGAAGCGCAGCACGCCAGTCCGCTCGCCCCGCCTCTGAGGCCGCGTCCAAACCAAAGAAGCAGAAAGGCCTTGGCTCATGACATCCCCCTTTGCCCGTAGCCTGGCGGCTGCCACCCTCGCCGCAGCTCTGGCCACCATCCCCTGCCCAGCGCAGTCCAGCAGCAAGCCGGCCGAAAAGTCTGCCGCGCCACAGCAGGCTCCGCAGTCCCAGAGCGCCAAACCCGGCGGCAAGGTCATCTTTTCGCGCTCTGCCGATGAATTCAGCGTTACCACCCAGGCCGGTCCTGCTGCGACTCCTCTCGCCAAAGAGCCCGTCGCCACTGACGCCGACCGCCGCGCCGTCACCTTCACCAGCCTCGATCTCGACGTTCACCTTCAGCCCGCCACGCATCATCTCGCCGCGCGCGCCCTCATCACCGTTCGCAATGACGGCCCGTCTCCGCTCACGCGCATCCCACTGCAAATCTCTTCCACGCTCAATTGGGAGCAAATCCGCATCGCCGGCAAGGATGTCGCGTTTCCCGTCGCTGTCCTCAACTCTGACGCCGATCACACCGGCCAACTCCACGAGGCCGCCGTGCCCTTCGCCCTGCCCCTCGCGCCCGGAGCTTCGCTCCAGCTAGATGTGCGCTATGGCGGCCAGATTCTGGCCTCTGCCCAGCGTCTCGTCGCCGTGGGCACCCCCGATGCCATCGCCCTCCATTCTGACTGGGACGAAATTGCCGCCTCCTTCACCGGCCTGCGCGGCTTCGGTAATGTCGTCTGGTACCCCGTCTCCAGCGTCCCCGTCATCCTCGGCGATGGCGCGCGCCTCTTCGATGAAATCGGCACTCACAAGCTGCGTCTCTCATCCGCCCATTTCCGCCTGAGCCTCACCGTCGAGTTCCCCTACGGCCAACAGCCCACCGTCGCCCTCATCAACGGGCACTCCGTCCCGCTAACCATCGCCGCGCCCGGCGGCTTCTACCCAGATGTGAACGGCGTAGCCACCGCCACTCTCAGCACAAACCACCTTGGCTTCCTCGCGCCCAGCCTCTTCGTGGCCGTCCGCAAAGCTCATACCGGCGCCAACCTTACCGCGTGGACACTCCCTGACAATGAAGTCGCGGTGCAGACTTGGATCGACGCTGCCAGCGCTATCTCACCGTTCCTCGAGGATTGGCTGGGCAAATCCCCGCGCACCCAACTCACGCTGCTCGACCTGCCCGACCCCAACGACGCACCCTACGAAACCGGATCCCTGCTCGCCGCCAGCCTCAAAGAGGTCCCCGCCGAGCAGCTACAGAGCGTACTTGCACATGCCCTCACCCACGCCTGGCTTGCCTCGCCCCGTGCCTGGGTCAGCGAAGGCGTTTCCACCTTCATCGGCACGCTCTGGATGGAAAAACACCACGGCCGCGATGACGCTCTTGGCACGCTTGAGGCCGACCGCGCCGCCCTCGCGCTCGACGAGCCCTCCAGCCCCGGCGAAGGCTCCGGCCAGCCTCTCGCCGTTGCCACCGCGCCCATCTACTACCGCACCAAGGCCGCCTATGTCTTCTGGATGCTCCGCGACCTCATCGGCAACGAGGCGCTCGCCGCCGCTTTGAAGGCCTACGATCCCTCACAGGACACCGGCCCGGGCCCCGGTCTCATGGAGAGACTCCTCATGAGCGGTGCAACCGGACAGGACCTCTCCTGGTTTTTCGCCGATTGGATCGATGCCGACAAGGGACTGCCCGACCTCAGTATCGAGAGTGTCTTTCCCACCCCACAGCAGGGCGGCACCTGGCTCGTCGCCATCAACCTCGCCAATGCGGGCTATGCCGCGGCAGAGGTGCCTGTCACCGTCCTCACCACCAAAACCACATCCACTGAGCGCGTCCTTATTCCCGCCCGCGGCAAGCTCGTCCGCCGCATGCTCGTCGTCGGCCAGCCCACCCAGGTCCAGCTCAACGACGGCACCGTCCCGGAGACCCAGGCCAGCGTCCACATCACCCACATCGACGAAACCACTCCCGATTCCGGCTTCAGCCACTCCAACCCGCCGCAGTAAGCAGTCATCTTCTGCGTGCACAACGCACACGCAGACCCTGCTCCGCAGACTTCGAGATATTCACTTGTAAGTTGGTTTTTCAGCGAAAGAGCCCGTGGCGCGCATCACTTACTCGTTCTTCTCTGCGTTGCGCGCCTTCACCTTGAACCAGATAGGCGTGCCCTTAAACCCAAACGCCTCGCGAATCTGGTTTTCCAGAAAGCGCTCAAATGCAAAGTGCAGCTTCACGTCCCGATCCGTGAACAGCACAAACGTCGGCGGCGCCACCGCTGCCTGCGTCATGTAGAAAATCCGCACGCGCTTCGCCATCGGCACCGGCGCCCGCTGAAAATCAATCTGGTCGAGGAAGCGGTTCATCTGCCCTGTGGTGATGCGCTTGCGGCGCTCTGCCGCCACGGCCTTCACCTCGCGCAGCACGCGGCCCATGCCCTTGCGCTCCAGCGCTGAGAGAAAGATCACCGGAGCATAATCCAGATACTTCAGCACGCGCCGCAGTTGCTTCTCAAAAATCTCGCGGTCCGCTGGCGGCCTGCCATCCGTCCGTCCCGTCGTCACCGCGTCCCACTTGTTTACGACGATGATCACGCTGCGTCCGCTCTCATGCGCATAGCCGCCAATCGTCGCGTCACTCGCCGTTACGCCCTCGGTTGCATCAATCACAAGCAGAGCCACGTCGGCCGCCTCCAGGTGCCGCCGCGCCATTACCACGCTCAGCTTTTCGGCCATCAGGTGCGTCTTGCCTTTGCGCCGAATGCCCGCCGTATCCACAAACCGCAGCGTTGCGCCCTCGAACTCCACCACCTCGTCCACTGCGTCGCGAGTCGTGCCCGCAATCGGCGACACAATCGCCCGCGATGTCCCCGTCAGCGCATTCAGCAGCGTGCTCTTGCCCACATTCGGCCGTCCGATAATCGCCACTGACGTCTCATGCTGTTCAAACTCCCCATGCGTGCGATGCAACCCCGGCGTTTCCGGCTTGGCTTCTTCCTCTGGGGCCTCTTCTGTTTCGCCCGCGCGCTCCGGAATCGCCTCCGCAATCGCATCCAGCAGGTCGCCCACGCCCAGCCCATGCTCCGCGCTGATCGGATACACGTTCTTAATCCCCAGTCGGCGGAAGTTCTCCGCCGCCATCGCCATCGCTTCGCCTTCCACCTTGTTCACTGCAAGAAATACCGGCTTGCTCGCCCGCAGCAGCATCCTCACCAGGTCATAATCCGGGCTGGCCAGCTCCGTCCGCGCATCCACCACCAGCACCAGCCCATCCGCCTCGCCCAGAGCCACCTGCGCCTGGTTGTGAATCTCCGTGGGAATCAGCTCCGGATCGTCCGGCACAATGCCGCCCGTGTCTACAAGGCGAAACTGCCGCCCTGCCCACTCATACTCGCCATAGATGCGGTCGCGCGTAATCCCCGGCTCATCGCCCACAATCGAGCGCCTGCTCCCCGTCAACCGGTTGAACAGCGTGGACTTGCCCACATTGGGCCGCCCCACAATCGCCACCAGTGGCAGCGTGCCCGCGCCGGGCCGGACCGGTACTACCGATCTGCGATACGTCGGCAAGAAGTCTCTCCTGGCACGCATCTTACGGGCCTTTGCCTCGGCCCCGCGCGCATAACTCTCTTCCTATTCTATGGCCAGCGCGACCGCGACTCGTCTATACATCGCCTTCCATTGGCGCTACACTACTCGCCACATTCCCAACCGCAAGGAGGTTGTTCCCATGCCCAAGTACGTCATTGAGCGTGAACTTCCCGGCGCCGGCTCCCTCCCGCCGGAAACCATCAAAGCCATCTCGCAAAAGTCCTGCGGAGTCCTCCGCAACCTCGGCCCTCAAATCCAGTGGGTCCACAGCTATGTCACCGGCGACAAGATCTATTGCATCTACATCGCGCCCAACGAGGAAATGGTCCGCGAGCACGCCCGTCAGGGCGGCTTTCCCGCCAACAGCATCGCTGAGGTCAAGCTCATCATCGATCCCACCACCGCCGAGGCCTGACCCCATCCAGACCCCGCAAGCCACCCCGCCGGGTGCGTCACTATGATGTAAAGAAGCACCCGGCCCCATGTCCCCCGCAGACAGCACAACGCGCGCCCTGCCTACCCTCCACGAGTTCTTCGCTCCCGGCGGCATCCTCGCGCGTTCGCCCCTGCCTTACGAGTACCGCCCCGGCCAGCTTGACATGGCCAAAGCCGTCGAGCGCGCCCTCGCCGAGCGCCGCCACCTCATCGTCGAGGCAGGCACCGGCACCGGCAAGACCCTCGCCTACCTTCTGCCCGCCCTCCGCACCGGCCAGCGCGTCATCGTCTCCACCGGCACAAAGGCCCTCCAGGACCAGCTCTACTTCCGCGATGTCCCCTTCCTCGAATCGCTCCTCGGCGAGCTGCGCGTCTGCTACATGAAGGGCCGCGCCAACTACCTCTGTCGCCACAAACTCGTCGCACTGCGCAACCAGCCCATCCTCACCGGCCTCGAAGAAATCGACCAGTACCGCCAGATCGCTGACTGGGAGCAGGTCACGGAATCCGGCGACCGCTCCGAGCTCGCCGGCCTGCCCGAGTCCAGCGCCCTCTGGCAAAAGCTCGATGCCCGTGCCGAGGCCTGCCTCGGCAACACCTGCCCCGACTACCAGCGCTGCTTCATCACGGAAATGCGCCGCAAGGCCCTCGAGTCCGACATCATCATCGTCAATCACCACCTCTTCTTCGCCGACCTCGCCGTCAAGCAGGAGGCCGCCGGCGCCCCCGACGCAGGCATCCTGCCCGAGGCCGCCGCAGTCGTCTTTGACGAGGCGCACGAGCTCGAAGAGGTCGCCTCCAGCTACTTCGGCCTCTCCGTCAGCAACATCCGCTTTGAAGAGCTCGCCCGCGACACTGAGGTCCTCCTCCGCGGCAAGGAGGGCTCCGGCAACGTCCTCCCCGTCACCCAGCAGCTCCGCGAGCGCGCCCGCCTCTTCTTCTCCGCCCTGCCCATGTCCGCCGACGGCCGCCAGCCCTTCGCCGACCGCGACGAGTTCCTCGAAACCTCCGGCGACCTCTACATGAGCGTCCGCGCCACTCTCAAGCGCCTTGAGGCAGAAATCGACGCCCTCAAAGGCGTTGACGAAGCGCCAGCCCTCCGCAAGCGGGTCGCCCGCCTCCGCTCCGAGCTTGAGTTCCTCCTCGAGTCCAACGCCGGCAACATGGTCTATTGGCTGGAGCGCCGCTTGTCCCGCGCCAGTGGGACCGAAACGTCCGCCTCCGCCCGCGCAGGGCAGCGCAGCACCTTCCTCCAGGCCACGCCCATTGATGTCTCCGAGCTCCTGCGCGACCTCGTCTTTGAAAGCATCCCCACCGTCGTCCTCACCTCCGCCACACTCACCGTGCAGGGCGGCTTCCAGCACATCCGCAAGCGCCTCGGCATGAGCGAGGCGCGAGAGCTCGTCGTCCCCTCGCACTTCCGTTACGGCGAACAGGCGTTGCTCTACCTGCCGCCCCAGATGCCCGACCCCCGCGAGCCCGACTTCGTCGAGGCCGCCGCCGACTGCATCCAGCGCGTGCTGGAAATTACCCGCGGCCGCGCCTTCTGCCTCTTCACCAGCTACAGCCAGATGCGCGCGCTTTACGAGCGGCTGATGCCGGTGCTTGATTTCCCCATCCTGCTGCACGGGACGGCCCCGCGCAAGGCGCTGCTGGAGCAGTTCCGCGAAACCCCCAACGCTGTCCTCTTCGGCACTTCCAGCTTCTGGCAGGGTGTGGACGTGCAGGGTGAGGCGCTGAGCTGCGTCATCATTGACCGCCTGCCCTTCGCCGTGCCCAACGACCCAGTTGTGCAGGCGCGCATGAAGGTCATTGAAGAGGCCGGCGGCAAGCCCTTCTTTGACTACCAGGTGCCGTCCGCCGTCCTCACCCTCAAGCAGGGCTTCGGCAGGCTGATTCGGTCGCTCGAAGACCGCGGCGTCCTCGTCCTCCTCGACCCCCGCGTCCGCCGCCAGCGCTACGGCCAAACCTTCCTCCAAAGCCTCCCACCCTACCGCATGACCACCAGCATCACCGACGTGGAAGCCTTCTTCGGCCTGACAGAGAACGAATGAAAGGAAATGTTGCGTGCCGCACTCAGTAAGCCGAATGGCTCCGTTGACGAAAAGTACCACGCATGGTACACATGAGATGGGTACGCTCAAGCGGGTGCCAGCCATTTTCTATCGCACTGAAGCTGGCGCAGAGCCTGTCCGAATTTGGCTTAAGGCAATGGCTCCGGCGGATCGCCGTTTAATTGGGGAAGACATCAAGACCGTCGAATTCGGTTGGCCTTTGGGTATGCCGCTCTGTCGGCCTATGGGAGGCGGATTGCACGAGATTCGTACCAATCTCAATGGAAATCGCATCGCACGCGTCTTCTTCTATGTGGACAACCGGCAGCGCCTGGTACTTCTCCACGGCATTCTCAAAAAGTCGCGGGCAACGCCTGGGGCAGATTTGGAATTGGCGCGGCAGAACAAGCGCAAACACGAAAGGGGACTGCAGTGAGAACGCAAAAGAAACCGGTCTTCGATCACAGCGGCTCAAGCTTTGACAGCTTCCTCGAAGAAGAAGACATTCTGGACGAAGTGGAGACAGCGGCCATCAAGCGCGTGATTGCATGGCAACTGGCAAAGGCGATGAAGGCGCGCAAAATCAGCAAGAAGACGATGGCTGAGCGTATGGGTACAAGCCGCTCGCAACTTGATCGTCTTCTCGACCCGGAAAACAGTGCGGTGCAGTTGCAGACCATCGCCAAAGCCGCACGCGCCGTCGGCAAGCGTCTGCGACTTGAGATGGTGGACGCCGCTTAGTTTACGCACTCTCCTTACACCGGCCCTGAGATACGCATGCAAATCACCCCCCACGACGTCCTGATCGTCGTCGATATTCAAAACGACTTCTGCCCCGGCGGAGCTTTGGCTGTGCCCGAGGGCGACGCCGTCATCCCCGTCATCCAGCGCGTTGCGCCGCTCTTTCATCACGTCATCCTCACCCAGGACTGGCACCCCGACGGCCACACCTCGTTTGCATCGAGCTACGCCACTCGCAAACCCTTTGAGCAGGTCGAGCTCAGCTACGGTCTCCAGACCCTCTGGCCCGACCACTGCGTCCAAGGCACGCCCGGCGCCGAGTTCCACCCCGCGTTACGACTTCCGCAGGCCGAGCTCATCCTGCGCAAGGGCTTCCGACCCCACGTCGACTCCTACTCCGCCTTCTTTGAGAACGACCACTCCACGCCTACCGGCCTCGACGGCTACCTGCGCGAGCGTGGCTTCCAGCGCGTCTTCCTCGCCGGCCTCGCCTACGACTACTGCGTCCACTACTCCGCCATCGATGCCCGCCGCGCCGGCTTTGAGGCCATCGTCCTCCGCGATGCCTGCCGCGCCATCGACCCCAGCTCCGACGCCCGCATCCACGCCGACTTCGCCCAGGCCGGCGTCGTCGAAATCACCACCGCCCAGCTTTCCCGCCCTGCCTGATAGCCGTAAAATCGCAGCAGGGCAGCCACTTGCCACGCAGCCATGTCGCGCAACTTCTACATCCTCGCCGCCACGCTCGGCCTCTTCGCGCTGCTCTCCGGCGGCATGGCGCTTGTGCCCTCCAGCTTCCAGCCCGGCCTGCCCGCCAACGCCTCGCTCTGGCGCACTATCGCACTCATCATGCTGCTCGCCGCCCTCGCCTCGGCGCTCATCGGCGTCATGAGCAACCTCTTTGAGCAGGTCGACCGGCGCACCGAGGAAGCCCGCCTCGCCGCCCGCCGCAAGCGCCGCGGCAACCCCGGCAGCTCGAATCCCGCCCAGCCACTACAATAAATGCAGGGGGATTCTTCCCCACTGGAACGCGTGAACACCCATGTATGAAGTCACCGTCGAGGCCGATTTTTCCTCAGGACACTACCTGCGCAACTACCGCGGCAAGTGCGAAAACCCGCACGGGCACAACTACAAGGTCCGCGTCACCCTCGCCGGAGCGGAACTCGACTCCACCGGCCTCTTGCTCGATTTCAAGCTGCTCAAGCAGGTCATGCGCCCGGTCATCGACCGCATTGACCACCAGATGCTCAACGACCTCGATCCCTTCACGGAAATCAATCCATCGGCTGAGAATCTCGCGCGCTACTTCTACGACCAGACCAACGAGCAGCTCTCCGGCATGACCCAGGGCCGCGTCCGCGTCAAGGACTGCACCATCTGGGAGACCGACACCACCACCGCCACCTACTACGAGTAGTGGTTACTTCATTGCGCTCGATTTCGACTGCAAATACTTGTCGAACGGAATCTCAAAATAGAACAGCTCTTTGCCGTCCGCGTCGCGCAGTTTGAAGAGGTGCAGCTTCGCGCCCTTCAGCGGATTGTCCAGCTCTGACACGTCGTAGAACAGGAACCCCGCCCGCGTAGTATGCGGCTCCACCACCAGTGTCCCATACTCAAACTGGTCAAAGTCCGCCTGAATATCCTTCAGGCTGCCCTTGGCCTTGGTATGGATGGAAGGGAAGGGAGTTGGCATCGGAATCTTTGTTCCCATGCGGTCCGTTTTCGTCATCAGCCGCAGCACGTCCTCCACCTCAGCCGCTTGGATCTCATCCCCCTTTGCCGGCTCAAACAGGATCCGCGCATCCCGCAGCGAAATCGGCTTGTCCCCCGTGTTCGTCACCACAAGCCAGATTGGCATCACTCCGTGGCTCAGGTAGTCCACACGGAATAGCGATCCCTTTTCCTTCGTGTCATACGGCTCGGCGGCAATCGCCACATGTTCCTTTTCGTGTACTTCCACATCGGCATAGGATGTGGCAGGCTGCACCTGAGGCATCTTATGTTGCCTGGCCATGGCCGGTACTGCCAGCGTCAGGACCAGCGTACATACCCCATACAGCTTTCTCCTTAAGCTACTCATCGTGGACGAGGGTATCATCAGAGGGTTAGACCGGGGGAAGGTAAGTTCCGTACTGCATGATACTGCTCTTGTATAACCTTCTATTGCTGGTGGCATTGCTGGTAAGCGCTCCATGGTGGCTCTGGCAGATGGCCCACACCCACAAATACCGCGAAGGGCTTGCCGAGCGTCTCGGTCGCGTCCCGCCACACCTGCGTATGATCCAGCGCCCCGTCCTCTGGCTCCATGCCGTCTCCGTCGGGGAAATCCTCGCCGCCAGTCGCCTTATCGCGGAGCTGGACCGCGCTTTTCCCGGCTACAGCCTTGTCATCTCCACTACCACGCGCACCGGCCAGGATCTTGCCCGCCAGCGCTACGGTGCAGACCGCGTCTTCTACTGCCCCCTCGATCTTCCCTGGGCCATCCGCGCATATCTTGAGGCTCTCCAGCCCCGTATGCTCATCCTCGCGGAAACCGAGTTCTGGCCTAATCTGCTCAGCGGCTGCTTCCGCCGCGGCATCCACGTCGCCGTGGTCAATGCCCGCATCTCTGACCGTTCCTGGCCGCGCTATCGCCTGTTGCGCCCGCTCTGGCGTCCCTTCCTCAGCCAGCTCAGCCGCGTTCTGGCGCAGAGCCGGACAGACGCTCAGCGCCTCCGTGCCCTCGGCTGCTCGCCCACCCGCGTCACCGTCTCCGGCAATATCAAGTTCGATGTCCGCGCCCCCGAGACTGCTGAGGCCACGCTCCAACTCCGCGCACTCGGCTTCGGCCAGCGCTTCGTCGTGGCCGGCAGCACCCTTGAGGGTGAAGAGGAAGCCCTGCTCGATGCCTGGCCGCGCCTGCTCGCTGCCGACCCCAACCTCGTTCTCATCCTCGCCCCGCGCCATCCCGAGCGCTTCGGTGCCGTCGCTGATCTCATGCATGAGTACGGCTACCCCTGCCTGCGCCGCTCCAAGTGGACACGACAAGCCGAAGCACCCCATCCCTTCAAGCCAGGCGCGGTCTTCCTCCTGGACTCCATCGGTGAGCTTGCTTCCGTCTACTCGCTCGCTTCCGTCGCCTTCGTCGGTGGCAGCATCGTCCCCGAAGGCGGTCACAATCCCCTTGAGCCCGCCCAGTTCGGCGTCCCCATCGTCATGGGCCCTTACTACGCAAACTTCCGCGCAATCACTGACACGCTCCGCGCGCAGAATGCTGTGCGCATCGTCTCTGCCAGCGAACTCGCGGATGTTCTCGTGGATCTCCTGCGCAACCGCTCTGAAGCGGCCGCCATGGGCGAGCGCGCCAAGACCGTCTTCGAGCAGCAGGCCGGAGCCACAGACCGCACCCTCCATGCGCTCACCACACTGCTCGACGAAGAAGGGATCCGATCATGAAGCGACCCTGGCTTACTCCGTTGGTGCCGCTCTATGCCGCTGGTCTGGCGTTGAATGACCTTCGCATCGCGCGCGGCAAACCACCGCAGCGGCTTCACTGGCCTGTCATTAGCATCGGCAACCTCTCCACTGGCGGAGCTGGCAAAACGCCCCTCACCATCGCGCTCGCGCGCCTGCTCACTCAGGCAGGCTTCCATGTCGATGTCCTTTCCCGAGGCTATGGCCGCCAGAATCAAGCCGTCTTGCGCGTCGATTCATCCGGCGCCCCCGCCGACTTCGGGGATGAGCCCATCCTTATCACGCGCGAAGCCGGTGTTCCCGTCTACGTGGCTCCCCAGCGCTATGCCGCAGGCAATGCCGCTGAAGTCGATTTCGCCTCGCATCTTTCCGCCGCCGCGCCAGGCCCGCGCGTCCACATCCTCGACGACGGCTTCCAGCACCGTGAGCTTCACCGCGATATCGATATCCTCATCCTCAACAAAGCTGACTGGTTGGATGTCTTGCTCCCTGCCGGCAATCTCCGTGAGCCGCAGAGCGCCATTCATCGCGCCAGCGTCATCGTCATTCCCGCTGATGAACCTGCGCTCGAACCTGCGCTCCGAGCTTTCGGCTGGCAGGGCCCCATCTGGCGCCTCCATCGCCACATGGATGTGCCACCCGTCGACGGCCTCGTTGCCGCCTTCTGCGGCATCGCCCGTCCGGAGCAGTTCTTCTCCGGTCTCGCCGACGCGGGCATCCGCCTGGGTGCGCTCGTCGCCTTTGACGACCACCATCCCTACACCCGCGATGACCTGCAAAGGCTGGTTACCGCCGCCCGCAACGCAGACGCCCACACCTTCCTGACCACCCAGAAGGACCTCATCCGCCTCGGTGACCTAACTGCGGCGCTGCCCGCCTCCGTACCGCTTCAGGCCGTACCCCTCCGCGTTGAAATCGAAAACGCTCCAGCCGCGCTCCAGTGGCTCACCGCACGGCTGGCACCGCCCAGGTCATAACCCCGGCCAGCCTCGCGGCCACGTCTCATCCATTCGCCGCGTAGCCCATCCCCGTCAGCACGCCACGCATGTAGGCAAAGCTCTCCGTCACGCCCGGAATCGGGTCATCCGCGTGCACCTCATACTCCAGATCCACCCATCCCTGATACTTGATTGCAACGAGCGCCGCGAAAATCTCGCGTATCGGCAGCTTCCCCTCGCCAACTGCAACCTGGCTCCCCTTGTCATGAAAGTCCGTCAGATCCTTCATGTGCATGTTCAGCAGCCGCGGCCCTGCTGCATGAATCGCGTCCACTACATCCGTCCCCGCGCGCACACAGTGGCCCACATCAATACAGCAGCCAATCCGCGGATCCATCCCGCGTACGTCCTTCAGCACGTCCAGCGGCGAGGGCCACACCTTGTCCTCAGGCCCGTGATTATGGATCGCTAGCCGAATGTCATACTCCTTCACAAACTTCTCCAGCCGCGGCAGAGTCTCCGGAGTTGGGTCCCCCGCCACAATCACCCCAATACCCGCCCGCTTGCAGTAGTCAAACTTCGTGCGAATATCCGCATCCTCATCCTTGCGGAAATAGATTGCTCCCGCCGCATGCAGCCGAATTCCCGCCGTCGCATAGTCGGCCAGTGCCGCGGCCTCCTCCGTCGGGTCCATCGGCAGGTGGTCTTTCACGTCCTTCGCATTCAGCCCTGTCACGCGCAGTTGCTTCATAAAGCCAATCAGCTGCGCTCGCGTAAACTCGCGGAACGTATAGCTCGCCAGCCCCAGCTGCACCGGCGCCTCCGCTCCGCTCTCCGCGCGCGGTGCCTTCTGTGCCGCAGCCATTTGTCCAAGCATTGGCAACCCCACCGCCAGTGCTCCAGCCTTCACCAGATCTCTCCGCGACATCTTCGACATCTTCATATCCGCGGCTCCCATCCCGGCTCATATGTCCGTGACCACATGGCCATCGCCTCCTCATCGCCGTCGATCTTCCCTTCCGCTGCGTCCAGTCGCAGCTCGCGATTCACAAACCATGCGATGTTTGAGAGATGCAGCATCGTCACCGCCACATTCCCCTCCGCCACCGGCGCATGCAGCGGTGTCCCCTTGCGCATTCCGTCGATAAAATTCGCAAAGTGCGCGTCCGTCATCGAATCGCGCCCCACAAGGTCCGCCGAGCTTGTCTTCGTCCCCACCTTGTACTCGCTTGTCTTCCGCCCGTCCAGGTCATAGATCTCGTACCCGTCGCGGTCCACCAGCACCGTGCCCTTTGTGCCTTCGATAATCGATCCCCGTCCGCGGTTGAAGTAGCGCATACCCTGGCAGCTCGTGCTCTCCCACGCAATCATCTGGTCCTCGTACTCATAGCTCGTAATCAGCGTGTCATAGAACTGCCAGTCGTCCTTGTAGGCATACCGCCCGCCGGTTGCCGTTACGCGCTGGGGATACCGCACCCCCAGGGCCCACCGGCACACGTCCACCTCGTGCGTACCGTTGTTCAGCGTCTCTCCGGTCCCCCAAATCCTGAACCAATGCCAGTTGTACGGCTGCACGTTGTCCTTGTAGGGCTGTCGTGGTGCAGGCCCCTGCCACAAATCCCAGTCCAGTGTCGCCGGAACCGGCGCAGGCTTGCCCACGCCTATCGATTTCCGCGTGTTGTTGTACCAGCACTTCGCAAAATACGGCCGCCCAATCAGCCCGTCGTGAATCCTGCCCACAATCTCAATCGTGTGCGGCGATGACCGCTGCTGGTTGCCCATCTGCACCAGCTTCCCGTACTTCCGCTGTGCCTCCACCAGCAGCGCGCCCTCCGCCGGATTGTGGCTGCACGGCTTCTCCACGTACACGTGCTTGCCCGCCTGCAGCGCTGCAATCGCCATCGGCGTGTGCCAGTGGTCCGGCGTGGCAATCGTCACCGCGTCCACATCCTTCCGCTCCAGCACCTTGCGAAAATCCTTCTCCGTCGCCGGCGCCTCGCCAATCTCCTTCTCGGTCTCCGCGGCAAACTTCGCCAGGATGTTGCTCTCCACGTCGCACACATGCGTCACCCGCGCGGCGGCCTTGTTCGCCTTCAGCGCGGAAAGATGCGCATACGCCCGCCCGTTCAGCCCAATCACGGCAAAGTTCAGCCGCTCATTCGCCCCCAGAATCTGTCCATAGCTCTTCGCCGTCGCGCTCACCGCCAGCCCCGCCGCGCCCACCGCCAGCGAGTCAAGAAACTCCCGTCGAGTCACCATCGTGTCCCCCGTCTTACTCTGCATGTTGGCTTGCTTCTCCCGCGCTCGGCAGCGCAGAAGGGATGCTCATCAGAACTCGACCATCCTATACCGCGCAGTCAGCCGCGGTCAGCGTGCGAGTCGATGCCTACCGCACCAGCGGGCTATTCCACACGCGAAACAGCAGCTCCTTCAGCTTTGCAAAGTCCTTCGCCCCAAGCTCCGCGCTCCATTCGCGCTCAATCTCGTGGAGTACCTCCAGCGCCTTCGCATACGCCGCCCGCCCGCGCTCCGTAAAGCGCACAATCCGCGCCCGCCCCTCGTCCGGTGCGTCCCCCCGCACCAGGTATCCCAGCTCTTCCAGGCTGCCCAGCAGCCGGTTCATCGCCTGCTTGCTCATCCCTGCCCGCTCCGCAAGAACTCCCGGCCTCACTCCATCCGGACTCGGATACCGCATCACGGCCATATGCGGCAAGCTCAGACCTTCAAACCCCGCCTCGTTCAGTTCCTTGATGATGCGCCGTTGAATCGCCTGCGCCGGAACGCGCAGCAGCGCCCCGATCAGCATCTCCTGGGTCGCCACCGGCGGATTTTCTTGCAAAAAACCCATTGACGGTCTCCGTAAACTATGTTTACCATAATTTCACAGTAAACCAAGTTTACTAGAAAATCGAGGTAGAGCATGACTCCCCAGACAATCAACCTGCAAGTCAATCCTGCTGACGAAACCATCCGCATCGGCCCGCTCGCCGTCCGCTTCCTGCTCACCGGTCAGGACTCCTCCGGCACCATCGCCGCCTTTGAGGTGGTCGTCCCCGGCTCCCAGCGCCTCGCCGCGCCCGCGCACAGCCACGACCACTACGAGGAAACCATCTACGGCGTCGAAGGCGTCTTGACCTGGACCGTCGACGGCAGGCAGATCGACGTGGGCCCCGGCCAGGCCCTCTGCATCCCGCGCGGAGCCGTCCACCGCTTTGACAACAACACTCCCCACGACGTGAAGGTCCTCTGCGTCGTCACCCCCGCCGCCATCGGCCCGCAGTATTTCCGTGATGCCGCCGAGGTCATCAACGCAGCCGCCGGCGGCCCGCCCGACCGCGCAAAGATGGCCGAGGTCATGCGCCGCCACGGCCTCACCCCCGCCCCGCCCCCGGCCTAACGCCGGGTGGCGCCTCTGTCCGCCCCGCCGGGTGCCACCCGCCAAATCCTGGAAGTTCGGCAAATTCAAGTCAGCTACAAAATGGGCCGGGTGCCCCAGGTCTCGCTTTTGAGACCTGGGATGTAAGATGTTCGCCATGCCCGCCGTCTCCGCACGCGACCCCAGCACGAACGGCTTCCATCTCACCACCAGCTACGTGCTGGGCGAGGACGGCTCCGAGCTGACCCAGCAGGACGGCAGCGGCAACTGGCAGCGCACCAACGTCTACGTCGCGGGCAAGCTGCTCGCCACCTACGACACCAGCGGCCTCCACTTCCACCTCACCGACCCCCTCGGCACCCGCCGCATGCAGGTCAGCGGCAATCTCAACACCATCGGCGTGCCCGACACCGACATCCAGAGCCTGCCCTACGGCGACGCGCTCTACGCTTACCCTGACCCCTACGCCCCACCCACCGCCGACGACGCTACACCGCTCCACTTCACCGGCAAAGAACGTGATTCCGAATCAGGAAACGACTACTTCGGGGCCGGGTACTATGCATCTACGATGGGCCGCTTCATGAGTCCCGATCCTCATACGGGAACATTAGTGCACATCATGAACCCACAGCGCTGGAATATGTACGCCTACGCGCTGAATAACCCACTCAACATGACCGATCCGACGGGGAAGGACGCTGCGTCAGTGACCTTCTCTACGATGGTCGGCGTATTCGGTCATGAAGCACTTGTGTCCATCAACCCTGATGGCAGTGCCCGATTCGCGAGCTTCGGTCCCGCAGAACAAACCTTGAAGGGCGGATGGGGATTGAGCGAACCTGGGCACGTCGATGTGCAGCCGCTTCCAACCATCCAATTTGGCGCTGACGGGCTGCCGACTGATGCTTCAATGGACGGGTTGAAAAGTGCGTTAGCGAAAATAGAGGGCGTCCCTGTGAATACAGTGAAGGTCAACT
Source organism: Acidobacteriota bacterium (assembly GCA_021818105.1). Classification (GTDB taxonomy): domain Bacteria; phylum Acidobacteriota; class Terriglobia; order Terriglobales; family Acidobacteriaceae; genus Telmatobacter. Next base: position 16,694 of record JAKAFB010000019.1, on the reverse strand, counting down.
ACTTCAAGACAACGCCTCAAGAGACGGCGGCCCTGAATGCTTGGATCGATCAGCAGCATAAGACCAATCACGGGCAGTACCGCGTTTGCAGCACGAACTGCACAGACTTCACAAAACAAGGACTGCTCACGGCTGGCGCGATTACACAATCGCAAGCGAACGGGCTTTCCATCGTTCCGAATGACGCATTCGATCAGTTGAGTCAGTGGGCAAACGAGAACTCGGATTTTAGCGGCAACGCGAAAGTGACAGCGACTGCCACCAACTGTGTTACCGGTAATGACGGTCAGCAACACTGCGACACCCAGTAGGAGGAGAAGCTGACATGAAGCAATCAATCCGCCGTTATTGGTACATCTGGTTAGTGGTTGCAATCGTCGCGGTGCTGGGTGCCGTGGTGGCACGCCTGCAATGGGCAGCTTCGGTTCCCTCACGGCCAAAGAAACTGCCCCCAATGGCAGTCTGGATACCGGCTCCTCCCGCGCCGCTGGACTTTTCGCCCAGAGGCTATTGGCTGGCATGTTGGCTCGATGGCACTCGCAATGTGAACCGATGCGAGCTGACGGACTACAAGGGAAATCCGAGCTTCGAAGCCGACTACTCACCCGTCACTGGCCCCAATCCCGTTCCGGAGGATCGCTTGCATCTCAGGCCTGCCAGCTCGGAGGAGCTGTGGGCTCCGGCCGGTCAAGAACTGGTTCCTATAGCTCATCTGCAGGACGGGACCGTTTTGGTTCCCACGGAAAACCTTCCTCAGCTACGCCAGCGCTTTGGCGGGTGGCCCGGTCATAAGTAGCCACGAACCTTTCGTGCCCCATCCATCCACAGTCTTATCGTGGATGGGTGGGAGACCAAGAACCTCAGGCAGGCTGGCCCACCCTTTCGGGGCTGCCCCATCCACGTCGTCCGCGCAGCGCAGGCCATGCGTGGGAACCCCCGAAAAAATCCTCCCCTCGATTTGCAGATAATTACGTGCATTTCGCGCACAATAAGAACAGAGTCAGAGCAGGGTCCGGGCTCAGGGCATCCGCTAGAGGGCATACCCCCCCTTGAATATTTTTCTTTTCCACAGAAAGTATGCCGATTATTTCGCGCCTGCTGGCAAGGCCACAGCGCTCCGCCCTTGCACCTTCGTTCCTCACTCCGCTTCATCGCCTGTGAGACAATCAATCCTTGCCAATGCAGTCCAAATTCCGCCTGCTCATTGTCCGCCTAGGCGCTATGGGTGACATTCTGCACGCCTTACCTGCCGTCACTGCCCTGCGCAAGGCGCATCCCGGCTGGATCATCGATTGGGTCGTCGAGCCCCGCTGGCACTCGCTTCTCGGCGCGCCCGGCAGCACCGTCCGCGACACCGCCTCGCCGCACCCGCGCCAGCCCCTCGTCGACCACATCCACCTCGCCGCCACCAAGGACTGGCGCCGCAACCTCCTCGCCAGCCACACCCGCGACCTCATCGCCGCCCTCCGCCACTCCCTCCGCGATGCCCAGTACGACGTCGTCCTCGATCTCCAGGGCGCCATCCGCTCCGCCATGATCGGCCGCATGACCGGCTGCCACCGTTTCATCGGCGAGGCTAAACCCCGCGAGCGTGCCGCCCGCGTCTTCTTCACTGAGCGCGTCATCACCCACGGCGCCCACGTCATTGAGCAGGATGTCGAACTCGCTGAGGCCATCGCCGGCGACCAGCTCAAGCCTGAGCCGCCCATGCTCCCCGTCGATCTCACCTCCGAGGCATGGGCCGACGCCCTTCTCGCTCCATTCGCAGGCCGCCCCGCCGTCCTCATCAATCCCGGCGCCGGCTGGGGAGCCAAACGCTGGCCCGTTGACCGCTACGCTGAGGTGGCCAAGTCCCTCATCGCCCGCGGTTGCACCATCCTCGTTAACGCCGGCCCCGGTGAGCAGCACCTCGCTGACGTCATCGTCAAGCGCACTGCCGGCGCCGCCATTCCGCTCGTCGTCAATATCGACCAGCTCATCGCCATCACCCGCCGCATCAGCCTCGCCATCGCCGGAGACACCGGCCCCCTGCACCTTGCCTGCGCCCTCTGCCGTCCCGTCCTCGGTATCTACGGGCCCACAGACCCCAGTCGCAACGGCCCCTTCGGTACTCGCTTCAAGGTCCTCCGCAGCCCTGAGAGCCGCCGCGACCACACCCGCTATCAGACCCCCGAGGCCGGCCTCCTTACCATCCAGCCTCCGCAGGTGCTGCAGGCCGCTGAAGAGCTGCTTTATTCTGAATCCACCCCATGACGAACCCCAGCAACCCGCCCGCAGACTGGATCGCCCGCTGGCAGCGCATCGCCCGGCGCATCCGCGTCCCGCTCGGCTTCGTCACCGCTGCGCTCTACCTCTTTGAACTGTGGAGTCGCCCGCCTCTGCCCACCGCTATCGCCTGGAGCCTCGTCCTTGTCATCCCCGGCCTCTGGCTGCGCGGATACGCCTCCGGCTACGTCAAAAAGAATCGCGAACTCACCCAGACCGGCCCCTACGCGCACACGCGCAACCCGCTCTACCTCGGCTCCATGCTCATCGCTGCGGGCTTTGTCGTGGCCTTGCGCAGTTGGCCCGTCGCGCTCATCCTCGCCGTCGGTTTTCTTGTGATTTACGTGCCCGTCATCGCATCGGAGGAGCGCTTCCTCCGCGCCACCTTTTCTGACTTCGACGCCTACTGCCGCCGCGTGCCGCGCCTCGTCCCGCGCCTCACGCCCGCCCGTCCTCCGGCCAGCGGCTCCCCGGCCGCTCCCGCCCCATCCGCCTCCGGCAGCTTCTCCCTCCAGCTCTACCTCAAGCACCGCGAGTACAATGCTCTTATAGGAGCCGCTCTGCTCTACCTCTGCCTGTTCCTGCTGCGGCCGGCTCTCGGCGCGCTGGCGCGCTGGCCCCGGTGAGCAAACCCCGCGCACCACGCTTAACTAGCTGCTAAAGGAGCCCACCCTCACGGTGAAGAAGCGCATAACGGTGAAGACGATTTTCTGTGCCCTCGCCTTTGCCGCCATGGCACAGGCCCAGCAGCTGCCGCAGCTTGTGCCCCCGCGTCCCGGCTTCAGCTTCCCCCAAAAGCAAACCCTCACCTACTCCGTGGACTGGCGCGTCTTCCCCGCCGGCACCGCTGTCGTCCACTTTGAGCAGATGGGTGACCGCGAGCGCATTACCGCAACCGCAGACACCATCGGTGCCATCAACCTCATCTTCCACGTCAGTGACCGTTTCCAGTCCACCATTGACCGCGCCAAAGCCTGCACCTACGAGTTCAGCAAGCAGACTGTCGAGGGTCGCCGCCAGATTAACTCCACCCTCCAACTCGTCTACGGCCAGTCCCGGTCCATCCTCGACGAGAAAAACCTCGTCACCGGCCAGACCAAGCACGTTGAGACGCCCATCCCCGGCTGCATGACCGATGTCCTCACTGGCGTCTTCTACCTCGCCTCGCAACCGCTTGAGGTGGGGCACAGCTTCGTTATTCCGTTGGCCGACGCCATGCACAACGTCCCCGTCACCATCAAAGTCGAGGGCCGCGAGGAAATCAAAACGCCGCTCGGTACCTTTAAGACCATCCGCGTCCAGCCCACGGCGGCAGCTGGAGTGGTCAAAAACCGCGGCAACATCTGGATCTGGTATACCGACGACGAACGCCACCTGCCCGTCCAGATGCGCGCCCGCCTCTTCTGGGGCACCATCACCTTCCGCCTCACCGCCAACGAGAACAAGTAAAGCGGGGGAACGAGCCTATCTCGTTCTTGATTGCTGCTCCGCAGGCGCTTACTGCATCCTGTAGCGCTCCCGCATCAGCCGCTGTAGCCGCGGCCAGTAGATCAGGTTAAAGGCCAGTTCCTTGTCCGGGAACATCCCCATCGCTGCCCGCCGCGTATCCGCCACCATTGCCGAGGCCTCTTCCACCGTCAGCGTTGCGTTCTGCGCAATCACCTGCATCACCATGTTCACCACTATTTGCAAGCGCCTAATCTTGCGGCTCTCTTCCTCAAGCTCCTCAGCCGATTGAACATACGGTGCATAACCGGTTGCGGCAGCCGGGTCGCCCTCCGTCTGCCTCTCTCGCGGCAGTTCTGTTGGTCCCATGCGGCCATACCTCCTTCTTGTTGGACGGAAAGGGAAGTGTTGTGGGCATCCTAGCATTATCGTCAAGTCCCCGCCGTTATCCGCGCAGGTTCCGGCCTAAGCTCGCAGTCCGTACAATAAGATGGAATGTCTTTTACTGAACAATACGACGTCGTTGTGGTGGGCGCGGGACATGCCGGCTGCGAGGCGGCCATGGCCGCGGCGCGCATGGGCCTCAAAACCGCCCTCATCACCATGAACCTCGACCTCATCGCCCAGATGAGCTGCAACCCCGCCATCGGCGGCGTGGCCAAGGGCCACCTCGTCCGCGAGGTCGATGCCCTCGGCGGCATCATGGGCGAGGTCGCTGACGCCGTCGGAATCCAGTTCCGCCTTCTCAACACCTCGCGCGGTCCCGCCGTCTGGAGCCCTCGCGCCCAGTGCGACAAGCAGCTTTACCGCGTCAAAATGCGCGAAGTCCTCGAGGCCCAGAAAGACCTCCACATCCGCCAGGCCGAAGTCGTGGACCTCGTCCTCGAAGATTCTGATACTCCCTCCTCTCTGGGTGCCCCAGGTCTCGATTCTGAGACCTGGGATGGCATCTCCCCTGACGACCTCCCCAACGACCTGCCGCGTCCCACTCGCCCTCGCCGCCGCGTCCTCGGCCTCAAGCTCCGCGATGGCCGCCGCCTCATGGCCGGCGCCACCATCATCACAACCGGCACTTTCCTCAACGGCCTCATCCACTGCGGCGAGGAGCGCTATCCCGCCGGTCGCAGCGGCGAGCCCGCAAGCGTCCTTCTCGGCGAAGCGCTACGCAACCTCGGCCTGCGCACCTGCCGCCTCAAGACCGGTACGCCCCCGCGCCTCGACGGCCGCACCATCCGGTGGGATGCCTTCGAGGAGCAGCCCGGCGACGCCGATCCCACGCCCTTCAGCTTCCGCACAAAGAGGATCGCGCAGCCGCAGATCAGTTGCCACATCGCCTACACCACGCCGGAGACGCTCCGCCTCATCCGCGAAAACGTCCACCGCTCCGCCATGTACTCCGGCCGCATCGAGGGCATCGGCCCCCGCTACTGCCCGTCCATTGAAGACAAAATCGTCAAGTTCCCTGACAAGACCCAGCACCAGTTTTTCCTCGAGCCGGAAGGGCTCAACACGCATGAGGTCTACGTCAACGGCATGTCCACCTCGCTTCCCATGGAAGTCCAGTGGCAGATGGTCCACTCCATCCCCGGCCTCGAAAATGCCGAAATGCTGCGCCCTGGCTATGCCATCGAGTACGACAGCGTGGACGCTACCGAACTCGACCGCTCCCTGCGCGTCAAGTCCATGGAGGGCCTCTACCTCGCCGGCCAGATTAACGGCACCAGCGGCTACGAGGAAGCCGCATGCCAGGGAATCATGGCCGGCATCAACGCCGCACTCTGGCTCAAGGGGCTGCCGCCCTTCACCATGGACCGCACCGAGGGCTACACCGGCATCCTTATCGATGACCTCATCTCCAAGGGGACCAACGAACCCTACCGCATGTTTACTTCGCGCGCAGAGTTCCGCCTGCACCTGCGCATTGACAACGCCGACCGCCGCCTCACGCCCCACGGCCGCCGCCTCGGCCTCATCAGTGACGCAGCCTGGTCCGACTACGAGCAAAAGCAGGCGCGCCTCGCCGCACTCGACCGCCTGCTCAACACCGGCAAGGTCGATGGTGAGCGCCTCGCCGCTGCAGGCCTTGGCGATCTGCCCGCCACAGCGGGCCTCACCTGGGCGCTGCTCCTCAAGCGGCCTGAAGTTGCCATCGAGTCGATCCTCACCGCCATGCGTGACGCCCTGACCGCCGAGCCTCTACTCGCAGAGATGGCCGCAGCCGTCCGCAACGGCGGCCCGCTCCCCTCTGTTCATCGCAATGAGGCGCGCGCCGTCGAGACAGAAATCAAGTTTGCTGGTTATCTTGAGCAGCAGAAAAAGTCGATTGAGAAGCTCAAAGCCGCCGAGGCCGTCGCCATTCCCGAGTGGCTGGAGTATGGCGCCATCAGCGGCCTTTCCCGCGAAATGTGTGAGAAGCTCGAGCGCGTCCGCCCCGGCACCATCGGCCAGGCCAGTCGCATCCCCGGCGTCACTCCCGCCGCGCTCAGCCTCGTGCACGTATCCATCCGTCTGCAGGGCGCGCGCCGTGCAGGCTAAAGCCATTGCGGCCCGTGCCGCAGCTATTGCTGGTCCTTCTTGTCGCCTTTTGAGAAGAGCGGAAGATGGAAGGGCAAATCCGAGCCCGACTGTTTCTTTGTCTTTGCCTTTGCCTCTTCTGGCAGCATGGTGCGCTGCGAGTTTACACACAGCCAGTTTCCGCGCACCCGCTCAAACACGTGTGTAAACACGCCTTTTTCATCCACCTGCGCTGACCCCACCTTGTGGTGGTACGTATAGGTGCCATTCACCACGGCGATGTCGCCCATCATGCGCACCGTCACCACGCGCTGGTCCAGGTGCGGCGTCTTGTCATCGCTGGAGATCATCTCGGCCACCTGCTGATTGCGCGTCGTAATCTCCCCCGTTGCAGAAACGTTGACAAACAGTGGTGACAGCACCAACTCCAGCGCGTACTGGTCGCGCATGTTCACCGCATTCGACCAGGCATCCTCAATCTTCTGGAAATTGGCGACTTCCGTAGGGGCTGTCGATGTTATTTCCTGCTGGGGTGGGGTTGAAATCTGGGCAAACGCGACGTTGGAAAAAAGCAAAACACAAAAACAGACTGCAATTCGGTTCATACCGTGCGCAAACTCCTGCTCAGTCGATGATATTCCTTGGACGTGGCAAATCGCACCAAGGCGAGCGCGAGAAAGCGCGCCGATGCGAGGCAGTGGCGAAAAGTTAAAGCTTAAATCAGCGTTTCCAGCCGCTCCGGATGGTGCAGGGTCACCACCGAGTCCTCAATGGAGATCCAGCCCTCCTTGCGGAACTGGCCCAGTGTGCGCGTCACCGTCTCCCGCGTCGTACAGGCCATGGAAGCCATCTCTTCATGCGTCAGCAGCAGCGGAAAGTGCAGCCTGCCTTCACTCTTCTCTTCGCCGATCTGGTGTCCCAGCTCCAGCAGCAGCCGGCCCAGCCGCGCCGCCACTGTTTCCGCCAGCGAAATCCGGCAGGCATCCTGCAGCGCAAAGCGATACTCCTGGCAAATGCACTGCACGGCGCGCATCTGCGCTTCCTTGTGGCTGCGCAGAAAGTTCAAAAAACGCTCACGCTCCACCGGCCTCAGTTGCGCGGCCGTCAGCGACTCCGCCGAAACCTCATACACCCCATGAGACAGCACCGCATAGAGCCCCAGCATGGAGCCTGGCCCTGCCACGCGGACAATCATCTGCCGGTCGTTCGGATGTCCCGCTGTCAGTTTCAGATAGCCGCCGCAGATTAGGTAGAGGCAGCGCGCTTCCTCTCCCTGTGCAAATAATGAAGCTTGCGCGGGAAGCGAAATGGTGCTGGTGGCAAGTTCAAGGTCTGCCAACACGGCACTGCCCAGCGAGCAGAACCAGCCGGGCCGGCGATTGGAGCAGGCCGCGCAACCCACCGGCGCATGCCGCGGTATCTGCTTCTGCCGTCTATGCATTACTACGGGAATTCCAAGTTCCGCCATCGTCTCACCCAGGCTTTCGCCGATAAAAAGCTCCAACACCTCATGGCGTTTCCTCCCAGTAGCTCGGAGGCAGCATCCGAGGTGAAAAAGCTCTTCGGTCTCCGGGAAAGAGATTTTCGCCTGGGTCAAGTCTCGCCCAAGTCCCACACTTCAAGATGTGATGGTCCTCACTTCTCTTTAGCCCCTGCCACCTTCATTAAGGCAAGGATTCCTGCCGTTACACCCGCCCGTGCCTGCCCTGCGTGCAACCGGAGCCAGGTTTTCTAACCTCGCGTGTCTAGTCTCTTATCCCTACTTTCTAAGTGGGAAACTCAGCCATAAACTCCCGAGAGAAAGATGACAGTATCTTCATGTTTATTTCATCGCAACTCTGGTTAAGCTGTTAGCTGCAATCCTCACTTTGCAGTTAAGAAGTCGAAGTTTCAAACCCAATGGCCAAAGATCCAGAAGTGCATTGGAGCCGCATTCTGTCTGTGGATTCCGCTTATTGAAGCTTGGAAACATAAGCTGCATGCGCCGATTTTCAGCAAAAAAATTCAAAAAATCGAGGAATGCTTGCACTGTGTGATGGATGTCACCGTACTCTTGCTCGGGAAAACGTAGGATTTTGCGCATGAGGTGACGCTCCGCACAACGGTGCCTGTTTACCGCCAGTGGATTGTAGGCGTACGCAAGGTTCTTCACGAGCGGATAAAACGCTGAGTTATCCATCCAACGGCAGGCAGCGATCAGACGAGCTACCGAGGTGGTAATTGATGCATAGAGATGGGCCAGTAATGCGATTGTTGATCGGTGCGGCTCCGGGCAGGAAGCCGGGACTGCAAGTTTTCTTGATGCTGCTGCTCGGCGCAGGGTTGTTGTGCGCCACGGCAAATGCCGCTCCGCCAAACGGGGCCAAACAGGCCAATGTTCAGGCCGCTCAACCCGCCCAGGCTGACTTTGTTGGTTCAGATACCTGCGCCACATGTCATGAGGATGTCGCCAAGGGGTTTGCAAACAATCCGCACACCAAAATTGCCATGATGCACGGCAAGTCCGGCGTCACTTGCGAAGGCTGCCATGGTCCGGGCAAGGCGCACGTGGATGGCGGCGGCGATGTAAGCAAGATCTTCAACCCTGCCAAGGCATCCGCAAAACAGGTCGACCAGACGTGCCTCAAGTGTCATGCCGGCACGCATCCCAACTTCGAACGTTCCCCTCACGCCAAAGCTGACGTTGGCTGCACAGGCTGCCACTCGGTTCACGCTCCCAAGGCATCGGAGTATCTGCTCAAGGCTTCACAGCCTCAGCTCTGCTACCAGTGCCATACAGACGTGAAGCCCTCATTTGGCATGCCGTTCCATCATCGCGTCAATGAAGGTCTGGTCAAGTGCTCAGACTGCCATGACGCCCACGGCACCTTTGGAGAAAACAACCTGAGATCCACGGCGGATCAGAATGCTGTCTGCACCAAGTGCCATACCGACGTGCGCGGACCATTTGTGTTCGAGCATGCTCCGGTCAAGGCCGAGGGCTGCACCGCATGCCATACGCCGCATGGTTCACAAAACGCGCGGCTCCTGAACATGCCGACGATCGCCACGCTCTGCAACCAGTGCCATAGCCCGGTTGCCGCAGGCGCGGTCCATGGAATTGATCCTGGCTCAAACACGGTCACTCCGTGTATTGACTGCCACACCATGATCCATGGTTCGAACCTCAGCCAGGCGTTTATTCGGTAACAGGCTGCTCCGCGCCTTCCGTGTGGAGGGCGCGGTCCGGATCTCGTAGCAACCTTGCGCGCGCGTTGAATGTTTCGCCGCGAGCAACGTTTTCCAAGTGAGGCTTCAGATGAGAAAGTTAAGTCAATTTGATCCGCTGTCCAGGCGACAGACCTCTCCTGCAAAGGCCCTGCGCATCGCCGCAGGAATTGGGGCGGCCATCGTACTCTGCATGGCGCAGGGTGCAGCACGCGCCCAGGCTCCGGATGCGCCATCATCGCAACCGGTGAGTGCCCCGCAAGGCTACTCCATCCATCAGACCGTCGATCTCGGCGGCCATATAGTCAATCTCTCAGGCGCGGACGCCATGTACTCCACGCTGGTCAATCTCCAGTCCGGTCCACGCGTCCTCGGCCAGACCATTGAGATGCATGCGCTGCCGGGCAACAAAAATCCGTTGATCGATTCGCTCAGCGGTTTCACCAGCGGCTTTGGTGGTGATCCCAACAACCTTGTCAGATTGAATTTCTACAAGGGCAAGCTCTTCCAGTTTTCCGGCATGTTCCGTCGTGACCGCCAGTACTTCGACTACAACCTGCTGGGCAATCCCAACATCCCTAATGGCCTGTCCATTCCCATCGGCCCCTCCAACGCTCCCGTCGGCTCGCTGGCATGGCCTCAGGTTATGCACTCTTCCGTGCTCTTCAATACCGTGCGACGCATGACCGACGTGAATCTGACCATTCTTCCGCTTTCAAAATTTACGTATCACGTCGGCTACTCGCACTACACCATGGAAGGCCCAACGCTGAGCCCCAGCTATTCCATCTTCAAGTACGATGCGCTGCTCCAGCAGTACCAGCGCAACGGCACGGATGAGTTTAGCGGCGCCATCGACTGGAAACCCTCTGACAAAACGACGGTGACCTATCAGCAGTTTGTCAATCACTACAAGATGGACTCCTTCTTCACCCTGAACCCGAAGGACTTCATGGTGCAGGAGGCGGACGGAACCCCCGTCTACCTTGGCAACTGGGACAGCGTAACGCCCTATGGCATTGGCGCCTGCACCACCACCAGCATGGGCTCCGCCTACACCGACAAGACCCATTACACAATCCTGTCGCCACCGAATACGCCCGGCGGCCTGCCGATCATCAACCCTGCATGCGCTGTCGTGACCAGCTACTCCCGCACGCAGCCCACAAGGATAATCCTGCCCACCGAGATCCTCCATTTCCAGAGCAGTGCCTTGAAGGACGTCTCGATGAACGGCAACATCACCTACACTCTCGGGACCATGGACCTGCCCAGCTACTACGAGGATGTACAGGGTCTCAACGGCACCGCGCGCGAGCAGACTTACAGTGGCGGCTACGCCCGCGGACATCGCTCCGCCTTCGTCATCGACTATGGCATTGTCTGGCAGGTTGCCAAAAAGGTCAGTGTTTCTGACCAGGTGAATTACTCCACCGTCCATCAGCCCGGCTACTCAAACGTGCCTGCGCCGGCAACCCTCAACACGCCTAAGGATACGACAACCTCCACGGGCAACCAGACCATCAACTACTCCGGTCCGCTGACCCCAGGTGTTGGCACTCTGCCGCACGGCATCAACGGCTACCTCACGTACAACTACTTCGGCCAGCAATTCACAATCAACACGCTTACCGTGCGTTGGGATGCCACGCCACGCGCGTCCTTCGCGCTTGGCTATCGCTACCTCAACCACAACATCGGCCAGGGTGTGCCCCACAATGGAAACATCGTGTATGGCGATCCCGTCAGCGGTACGGTGTCCATTACGGAGAACGGCGGCATCTTCAATGCGGCTTTGCGCCCCACCTCGAACTGGCAACTCAACGGTACGGCGATCGTTTCCTACGCCGATAACGTGCTCACGCCTGTTGCTCCGCGTCAACGGCAGCAGTACAGGGTCCATACCCAGTACCGGCCAAAGCCCTGGGCAACAATCTCCGGATCCTTCTCGGACCGCGAGCGGCATAACAACACCAACAACATTACTGAAGCCGATCGTCAAGCGGCTGAAGTAGCGGGCGAAGAAATCCAGCCCTACATTGAGCCTATCGATCATGTCGATCACAGCCGGTTCATGGGCGTCGGTGCGACGATCGCCAAGAACGAGCACTGGGGCGTCGACCTCACCTACGCATTCACTGACGTGTACACAGCCACGAACATGTGCTACACCAGCGGTGCGAACGGCCCCAACTATCCAGGCACGGCAACACTCACAGCCGCCGGTACGCCGAATGTATGTCCCGGTGTCTTTGCCAGGGGTTCCACAACCCAGTTGGTGTCTTGGATCGCTCGTGACTTCATGTCGGCTCCCACGAACTCGGGCACGGTGGCTCTCACCATGTCTCCCAACAAGAAGGTGCACTCGAATCTCGGCTACCGCATCAGTGCAGTGAACGGCAGCCAGTTCTTCAACGACGCCCGCGCTGTCAACGGGTCTCTCAACTCTACGTACCAGACTCCCTTTGCAACGTTCTCCTATGCCGTGCGGCCAAGCTGGATCTGGTCCGCAGAGTATAACTACTACGGCTACGGAGAAGGTGGGCCTTCAGGTGCGCAGTACTGCAGCACCACAACTTCGTTCACCGCAACGGTTGTTCCGTGTACGTCGTCCACAATCACAGGCCCGGTCGGCCTAACCGAACCGCCGTCCGGCCTCACAGGGCCAAGGAACTTCCACTCCAACAACGTCACCCTTGGCATGCACTATGAGTTCTAATTGAAACCGCTGTACCTCTGAGGATGGCTGGGGTGGACCGGGTTCGGATGAAGTGCCGGTTCACCTCTTCTTTTCCCTCCGGGAACTGAATCGCGCCGGAGGCATGGCATTGCCTCCCGCGCCCACTGTGTAAAACGTTCTTCTCTACGAGTCCGCATCTGTTCCGCAACGCTTGCATGCACGCCGGGGAGTGCGGAAATCAAACGGGAGTTTTACCATGCGCAAGATGATTCGATTGCAAGTGGCCCTGACAGCAGTCTTCCTGCTTACGGGCGCTGTGTGCTTCGCGCAGCCGTCCAGCGAAGCTCTTTACAAATCAAAGTGCCAGATGTGCCACGGCGCGAAGGGTATGGCAGACACCCCTTCAGCCAAGGCCATGAAGGTGAAGCCTGTCACTGACCCTGAAGTCAAAGGGATGACTGAGGCAAAAATGGAGGAGGCTGTCCGCAACGGGATGGGCAAAATGCAACCCTACAAGGACAAGTTGACCGACGCTCAGATTAAGGGCGTGGTAGCCTATTTCCGCACCTTTTTGCAGTAACGGGAATGAATTAAAAACCGGCGCAGCCTTCATTCCCTCATGATGGCTGTGCCGCCCCCCCGGGGTCTCTGCGTCGCCTGGCAAGACTGGCAGTAAATCAGTGCGACACAGCGCCGCGACCGGGGTTTAACTGTGTAGGAAACACTGCATGGCAGATGCGCTTTCAGCATCCTGGCCGTGGAACAACTTGAAGGAGTGATGCAATGACAAGAACGATTCGTACTCTCGCGGTGTTGGCTGCCACTGTATGTATGGCCGGCTCCATGGGCTTCGCGCAATCCGCAGGCGAGGCAACCTACAAGGCAAAATGCGCCATGTGCCACGGCGCCAAGGGCGCTGCAGACACACCCTCGGCCAAGATGCTCAAGGTCATGCCCATCGCCAGTCCGGAAATGAAGAAGCTGTCCGAGGCCGACATGATCAAGGCCACTACGGATGGTAAGGGCAAGATGCCCTCCTTCAAAGGCAAGCTCTCTGACGAGCAGATCAAGGAAGCTGTTGTGTATTTCCGCACCTTGAAGTAAAGTGCTCCCCGCGGCCCGCCGCACTCGGCGGGCCGCTTACTTCTGACCCGAGGGCAACGTGCCGACCTTTCTGAGCCTGAGATTCCGCGAACACTGGGTGCGCCCTGCGCTCTTTTTTGGCAACAATCCCATCAGCCTTGCCGGTGGTGCCATCACCACTGCAGCCGGCGTCACCATGATTGGTAACTGGCTGATGGAAATGTTCGCTCAGCCACATCCCAATCCTTATCTCGGCATCATCTTCAACCTCATTTTGCCGGCCCTCTTTGTGCTGGGCCTGCTCATCATCCCTGTCGGCATCTTTATCCGCCACCAGAGCCTGCTAAAGGCGGGAAAAATCCCTGCCGTTTACCCCAAGGTCGACTTCAACGACCGCATCTTCCGCCACGGCGTCGATATCGTGCTTGTGGCCACCATCATCAACTTCCTCGTCGTTTCCATGGCAAGTTATCGAGGCGCGGCCTATATGGACTCTCCGCAGTTCTGCGGCGCCTCCTGCCACGTGATGCACCCGGAGTACACCGCTTACAAAATATCTCCCCACTCCCACGTCGCTTGCGTGGAGTGCCACATAGGTTCGGGAGCAAGATCCTACTTCGCCGCCAAGGTGGATGGCACCAAGCAGTTGTTTGAAGTGGCCTTCAACACCTATTCGCGGCCCATCCCTTCGCCGGTCCAGAACCTGCGTCCTGCGCGCGTCATCTGCGAGGGATGCCACACGCCGGCCAAGTTCGTCGGTGAAAGGCTGCTCGTCAAGTCCTCCTTCGCTGACGATGAGCAGAACACTGAGACGCAATCCGTCGTCGTCCTCCACCTCGGTGGCCTCGACGGACTCTCCCACCTCACCGGCATCCACGGTGTGCATCTCGGCCACATCGAATACATCGCCACCGATGAGAGCCGGACCACCATTCCCTGGGTCTCCAAGCGCAACCCAGACGGCTCCGAGACCGCCTTCACGGCCTCCTCGCTGAACGGCGCCACACCGAAGGGCGAGCGCCGCCTCATGGATTGCATCGACTGCCACAACCGCGCCGCGCACACCTTCGTCACCGCAGAGGAAGCCCTCAACAGCGCCATGGCTATCGGCGCCATCAGCCCGTCGCTGCCCTGGGTCCACAAAGAAGGTCTCGTGCTGCTGAAAGCCACCTACGGCAGCCAGGCTGACGCAAGCACCAGGATTCCTGCCGAGCTCGAAGCCTTTTATCGCAGCAGCAATCCTGATGTGCTCTCCTCCAAGGCAGATCTCGTTAAGGCCGCCGGCAAGGAACTCGTCACCCTCTACAGCCAGAATGTTTTTCCTGACATGAAGGTTACCTGGGGAACGCATCCCAATCACATTGGCCACATGAGCTATCCCGGCTGCTTCCGTTGCCACGATGGCGACCACAACGCCAAGGATGGCTCCAGCATCCCGCAGGACTGCGCTGTCTGCCACAACCTGTTGGCCGTCGATGAATCCAAGCCCAAGGTGCTGGCAGACCTCGGCATTCAGCAATAAACCAAACCCGGCATCGAATGGCACTGAAGGCGGCCCGATTCCCGGCCGCCTTTGTGCATGGTCCGCGCGTCACCCGCCCCGCGTGTTAGGCTGTCCCTTCGCAGTTCAGGAGGGCCATTCGCGATGCACGCTCATCATGCACTGCATTTCAACCTCGTCGCAGCCGCCCATGCCTCCATGCTCGAGCATGGCTTCCAGCCGGACTTTCCTGCGGGCACTGAGACTGAAATCGCCGCCATTCAGGCGCGCCCCAAGCTTCCCGCCGCTCCCGATGCGAAGGATCTCCGCTCGCTCCTCTGGTCGTCTATTGACAACGACACCTCCAGGGACCTCGACCAGATTGAGTGGGCAGAGCACCTGCCCGACGGCCGCATCCGCGTCCTCATCGGTGTTGCCGATGTCGATGCCCGCGTCCTGCGCGGCTCCCTCATTGACAGCCACGCGCGCAGTGAGACCACTTCGGTCTACACCGGCGTCAAGGTCTTCCCCATGCTCCCCGTGGAGCTCTCCGAAGGCATTACCTCGCTCAACGAGAACGAGGACCGCCTCGCCCTGATCATTGAATTCTGCGTGAATGAAGAAGGGTGCGTTACCGGCGGCAAAGCCTATCGCGCGCTCGTGCGCAACAGCGCGCAGCTTGCCTATCCCTCCATCGGCACCTGGCTCGCGGGCGCTGGTCCGGCGCCAGAGAAGGTTGCTGCCAATCCGCAACTCGCCGCCCAGCTCAAGCTGCAGGATGCAGCCGCGCAGCGCATGCTTGACTGCCGCTTCCAGCACGGCGCGCTCGATCTAGAAACCATTGAAACCCGCCCCGTTATGCTCGCCGAAGAAGCCGTCGAAATCGCACGCCTCGAAAAGAACCGCGCCACGGCACTCATTGAGGAGTTCATGGTCGCGGCCAACGGCGTCATCGCCCGCATCTTTGATGGCGCCAACGTCGCATCCATCCGCCGCGTGGTCCGCACGCCCAAGCGCTGGGACCGCATCGTGGAAGTAGCCGCTGGCCTCGGCGGATCTCTGCCCTCCACGCCAGACTCCAAGGCCCTTAACGATTTCCTGCTCGCGCAAAAGCAGAAAGACCCCGACCGTTTCCCCGATCTCTCCCTGGCTGTTGTCAAACTCATGGGGCCCGGTGAATATGTGCTCGTCAAGCCGGAAGAAGAGTCTCCCGGCCACTTCGGCCTCGCCGTGCAGGACTACACCCATTCCACCGCGCCCAATCGCCGATTCCCTGACGTCGTTACGCAGCGTTTGCTCAAGGCATGGCTTGCGCGCGGCCCTCAGCCGTACTCTGAGGACGACCTCAACGCCATCGCCGAGCGCTGCACAAGCATGGAGAACGCCGCCCGCAAGGTCGAGCGCGAAATGCAAAAGCGCATCGCCGCCGTCGTGCTCCATCCGCGCATTGGTGATCGCTTCCGCGCCGTCGTCACCGGCGTCAATAACTACGGCACCTTCGTGCGCACCTTCGATCCTCACGTGGAAGGCATGCTCGTCCGCGGCGCCAAGGGGCTCGACGTCGGCGACCGCGTGACAGTCCGCCTCGTCAGCACCGATCCCGAGCGTGGCTTCATCGACTTTGAAGCATAAGAAATGCGGGGATGGAATCCATCCGCGCTTTTCTTATTTCAAAGATTCTCAAACGTCGCTAATTCGTGTCCTCTGCAGGTTTCCCGCCCGCGCCCTGCGCCTGCCCCGGCTCATTGATCCAGAAGGCAATAATCCACCACACCAGCACCAGAAAATACAACGCATTGTTGCCGTTCAGCAGTTGCTCGCGCAGTTCCAGAACGCGCTGGTATTCGGCCATGGAATGTGGCTGGGCTGTCTTCGTGATGATGTCCCAGATTAGCTGCACCGCAACCCGCCCCAGCGATGCCGTTGAAAGTCCGATGATGAGTCTCTGCGCATGGCTGCGCCAGCCCGAGCCGTAGCGGCGGCCAAACAGCAGCACCAGTACGCCCAGCCCGATCGTCA
>JAKAFB010000018.1 GCA_021818105.1 Acidobacteriota bacterium | reverse complement strand
GCCACGCCGTTGGTGGTTCATGACCCGTATTTCAGCGTCTGGTCCGTGTCGGACACGCTGACCAGCGGTCCCACGCGGCACTGGACGGGCGCCCGACAAGATTTCACCGGCCTTGTGCGGATCGATGGCCAGACCTATCGCTACATGGGCGACAGCAATCGTGCGATTCCCGCTCTCAAGGAAACCGCGCGCTCCATCACGCCCACGCGCTCCATCTTTACGTTGCAGAACTCTACGGTCGAGATCCAACTTTGCTTCTTCACACCCGCCTTCCCGGATGACATGCGCGTCATGGCGCGCCCGGTATCTTACCTGACCTGGACCGTGCGCTCGCTCGACGGCGCACGGCATCAGGTCACGCTCTACCTTGACGTCGCCGGCACAATCGCGACAAATGCACCCGATGAGCCCGTTGTCTGGTCGCGCGGGCACATCGCGGGGATGGATCTTCTGCGTGCAGGTTCGCAACGGCAGCCGATGCTCGAGCAGTGGGGCGATAACCTGCGCATCAACTGGGGCTACTTCTACGTGGCCGTGCCCGAAGGCCAGGGCGCCGTCTCCCTCGCAGCGGGGAATGAGGATGACAGGAAGGTCTTTGCACAGCAGGGAACCCTGCCCGCGCAGGACGACCTCGGCCAGCCGCGCATGCCACAGAGTCGCTATCCCTCGCCGCCGCTGCTCAACATTGCTCTGCCACTGGATTCCGTGGGCACGATGCCGGTGGCACGCCATATACTCCTGGCCTATGACGACATCTACTCCATTGAGTACATGCACCAGAAACTGCTGCCCTACTGGCGCACTGAGTTCCCAACCTTCAGCGCACTGCTCAAAGGCGCCGAGAAGGACTATGTGCCGCTGGAAAAGCGCGCAGAACTGTACGACGCAGAGTTGGAACATGACCTCATCAAGGCTGGCGGGTCTGAATACGCATCCATCGCCGTGCTCGCGTTTCGCCAGGCCATCGCTGCACACAAACTGGTAGAGGATGCAGCGGGCATTCCGTTTTTCATGCCCAAGGAAAACTTCAGCAACGGTTCCATTTCCACTGTTGATGTGCTGTATCCTTCTGCGCCCATGTTCCTCTTCCTGAATCCGAAGCTTGTCGAGGCGCAGTTGGAGCCCGTGGTGCGCTATGCGCAGACTTCACAATGGAAGTTTCCCTTCGCGCCGCACGATCTGGGCGTGTACCCGCTGGCGAACGGACAGCTTTACGGTGGCGGAGAAGTGAGCGAGGAGAATCAGATGCCGGTTGAGGAGTCCGGCAATATGATCCTGATGTTTGCAGCATTGGCGCATGCAGAGAAAAGCCCCGCATATGCGCAGCGTTACTGGCCATTGCTCACCAAGTGGGCAGAGTATCTGCTGGACAAGGGCTTTGATCCTGCCAACCAACTCTGCACAGACGATTTTGCCGGGCATCTGGCACACAATACGAATCTCTCCATCAAGGCTATCGAGGCACTCGCGGCCTATGCGCAGTTGGCAGACGCGCTGGGCCATCATGACGTGGCTGAACGCTACAGCGCCGCTGCAAAATTGATGGCCGGTAAGTGGGTCGAAATGGCTGCCGACGGCGATCACTACCGTCTGGCGTTCGACAAGCCCGGCACCTGGAGCCAGAAATACAATCTCGTGTGGGATCAGATACTCGGCTTACACGTCTTTCCGGCTGAAATTGCGCGACGCGAAGTGGCTTTCTATAGGACGCATCTGCATCCTTTCGGCCTGCCTCTCGACAACCGCGCCAATTACACCAAGCTCGACTGGACCGTATGGTCGGCGACTCTTGCAGCTGACTCCTCCGACTTCACAACCCTCATCCATCCTGTCTTTGCCTTCCTGAACCAGACCTCCGATCGTGTCCCCATGACGGACTGGTATGACACCATCACCGCACGCCAGGTAGGCTTTCAGGCTCGCTCTGTTGTCGGCGGCATTTACATCAAAATGCTCGCCGATCCCAACGCATGGGAGAAATGGGCAGCCCGGGCCAGCACGCGCATGCAGGATGCACCAATGTCGCAGTAATCGGAGCAGCGCGGAATGTCTCCTCACTTGTCAAAGGCGCCGCATCGCTCTAGCTGTGCCCAGTGCTACGCGCTTGCTCGAGTAAGAGAGCGAATACCGGTCTGTGTCTAGCATTTTTTCTAGCCTGACTCGTAAATTTTTCTGAGCTAGTGAAGTCAATCGGCTTGCGAAAATCTTGACGCAGTTCCTTTTCTTATGAAGTATTGCAAAGAAGCCTTCAACTTCTGACGCGTCTGCAGTCAGCATGCTTCCGGATTTACGGGATCTTCATCCTGATCAAGCGGCCTTCCTACTCCGCCGACTCCTTTCCCAGCGCTGGGCCATGCGAGTCGCTACGAAGCATGCGACGCTTCATCAAGAGGAAAAACACAGGCACCAGGATCAGAACATGAATCGTTGAAGTCACCATTCCGCCGATGATTGGAGCCGCGATGGGCTTCATCACATCGGAGCCAATGCCTGTCTCCCATAGCATTGGCACTAAACTCAGAATTACAGCCGTCACGGTCATGAGTTTGGGACGCAATCGCTGCACAGACCCTTCGACAACGGCCTTCTCAAGAAGGCCTTCTGTCATAGGAACACCTTGCGCCGCAAACCGTTGAAAGGCCTCGTGCAGATAAACCACCATCACCACGCCGGTTTCTACTGCTATGCCGAAAAGCGCAATATACCCCACCCACACAGCCACGCTGAAGTTATAACCTAACCACCACTGCAGCAACAGCCCTCCCGACATGGCATAAAGCGTTGGAAAAATGAGCACGGCTGCTTCCGTGGCAGATTTGAAGACAAGATACAGCAGCAGAAAAATCACCAGGAAGACAATGGGAAGAATGATGAGTAGGCGCTCCTTTGCACGCATCTCGAACTCGTATTCACCAGCCCATTGCCATGTGTAGCCGACGGGAAGCGTGAGGGATTGCTGCAGTATCCTGTTCGCCCGATTAACAAATCCTCCATAATCATGCGACTTAAGGTCCAGATATACGTAGCCGGTTAAGGCTCCATCCTCGTCGCGAATCATTGTTGGCCCACGCGAGAAGTACGTCCGCGCCACCATGCCAACGGGGATCTGCTCACCCGATGGCGTACCAATAAGCACCCGTGAGAGATCCTCAGGGTGGTCCCGGAAGTCGCGGGCATAGCGAACTGCTATTGGGAAGCGCGCTCGCCCCTCGACATTCTCCGCAATATTCGCGCCACCTATTTCAGAGGCAATCGCACGTTGCACATCACCCACGTTCAGCCCGTATCTGGCGGCCTCTGTACGATTGACATCTACGTTGAGGTAGAAGCCCTGGGCAACGCGCTCCGCAAATACAGAATTTACCTCCGGCATTGTGGACAGTGCTTTCTGCATGCGGGCGCCAATTTCCTCGATCCGCTCTAGACTTGGACCCTGAATCTTGATCCCAACCTCTGTCTTGATGCCGGTCAGTTCCATGTCGAGCCGGCTGCGTACGGGCATCGTCCATGTGTTTGTCAGGCCAGGGAATTGCAACTCCTCGTCCATTTCCTGGATCAACTTCTCGTATGTCATTCCCTTGCGCCACTTCTCCTGTGGCTTGAGCATAATCGTCGTATCGAACATATCGAGTGGCGCGTTGTCCGTCGCGCTGTCTGAGCGCCCAACAGTGCCAAAAACAGTGGCAACCTCGGGAAATGTGCGAATTATCCTGTCTTGCTGTTGCATCAAAGAAACCGCCTGGGTGATGGAGATTCCCGGCAACGCGCTGGGCATATACAGCGCGGATCCTTCGTAAAGTGCTGGCATAAACTGACTGCCCAACCGGAAGTACAGCGGAGTTGTTGCCGCAAGAAAGAGTAGATTCATCACAATGACAAGCCTCCAATGCCTCAGGCACCATCGCAGGACAGGCAAATAGATGGCTTGCGAAATACGCGCAACTGGATTCTGTAACTCGGGCCGCAGTTTGCCGCACACAAAGAACGGCATGAGCGCTGGCACAAGCGTAATCGAGAGCAGCGACGAGAAGACAAGCGCCAGCGTCTTGGTCCATGCCAATGGCCGGAACATGCGGCCTTCCTGCGCCTCAAGCAGGAAGACTGGCAGAAATGAAACAACTATGATCACAAGCGAGTAGAAGAGTGCTGGCCCAACCTGTTGCGCTGATTCAGTTAGAATCCGCCGGCGTTCCTCGCCGTTCGGAGTGTCGCCCCTCTCTGCCAAATGACGGTAGCCGTTTTCCACCATCACAATAGCTGCATCCACCAGGACTCCGATGGCCAAAGCCAGCCCTCCCAGAGACATAATGTTGGAGCTCACATGCAGGTAGTACATGGGGATGAAAGCAGCCAGCACTGCGATGGGGAGCGTCAGGATGGGAACGAGAGCAGAGCGGAAGTGGAAGAGAAAGATGACCGTTACAAAGCTGACAATGAGTGCTTCTGCTATCAGATCACGCCTCAGCG
This sequence comes from Acidobacteriota bacterium, assembly GCA_021818105.1. GTDB lineage: Bacteria > Acidobacteriota > Terriglobia > Terriglobales > Acidobacteriaceae > Telmatobacter. Next base: position 44,166 of record JAKAFB010000018.1, on the reverse strand, counting down.
TGTGAACTGATTCATTGATGAGCCATGATCTGTCATAGCCTGACAAAATTTCTATGCCCGGAGGTAGAGATGCGGCAATCGCGCGAAATTTTTCTTTGATGCCGTTAATCACGCGAAGAGCATTCATCCCATCACGCATCACGACGATGCCGCCAACCGTTTCACCCTCCCCCTGCCAATCTGCTGCGCCGCGCCTGACATCTGGTCCGAATGTGACGGTGCCCAGGTCGCGAACAAGCACAGGTGTTCCATCCCGTGAGGCAACAGCAACGTTCTCAAGGTCAGTGAGCGAGCGGAAGTAGCCAAGGCCGCGAATCATGTATTCCGCACCACTCATCTCCAGCACATTCCCACCCACTTCATTTGCGCTCTGCCGCACGCGGTCAATCACAGTAGCGGCAGAAATGCCGTAGGCGAACATCTTCCTGGGGTCAAGATTCACCTGGTACTGGCGAACAAACCCGCCGATACCTGCCACTTCCGCCACGCCCGGCACCGTCTCAAGCTGATAGCGAAGAAACCAGTCTTGCAGCGCGCGCAGATCGGCGAGGGTTTTCGTATGCGAGAGATCCATCAATGCATATTCAAATACCCATCCAGCGCCAGTCGCGTCAGGGCCAATAGTCGGATGCACATCAGGAGGCAGCTTGCCTACGATCTGCTGTAGATACTCAATCACGCGAGAACGCGCCCAATAGAGGTCGGTGCCATCTTGAAAAATTACGAAGACATACGAATCACCGAACATTGTCTGTCCACGAACACTCTTTACCCTTGGCGCCGCTAGCAGTGCGGAGACAATTGGATACGTAACTTGATCCTCGATAAGGGTTGGCGGCTGCCCTTGCCATTCAGCACGGATGACAACCTGCACGTCGCTAATGTCTGGCAGCGCATCAAGCGGTACACGTTGCAACGACCAGACACCGGCAACCAATAAGAGGAGCGCGCCCATGAAGACAAAAATCGGATTGCGCGCACACCATGCAATCATTTGCGCAATCATCACATGACTCCCGTCGCATTCAAGCTCAACTGTTTCGTGGCGATGGTAGCGCCACCGCGCTGCGCCTCTATCGTCACCTGCCATGCACCGCCACTCTGTAGTTGCAAATCGCCTTTGTACATGCCATTGCCCTTGTCTTCCAATGCTGCTGTAGTGCGCATGGCAGCCATGCCCATCGTGGGCATCGCTGGCATAAAGAACGTCACCTTTACCTGGCACCCGACGAGGGCCTTCCCATTCGCATCGCTCAGATGCACACGTATGGTGTTACTTCCTTTGCGTGGAGGTGCAGGCTCAGTAGTCAGATCTATTCGCATCTGTTCGGCCTGGCCTGTACCCGGTGAGGAGAGTGGATACCCTTGCTGGGCAGTTGGATGAAATGCGGCCTGCAACTGCGCCGCAGAGTCAACGAGGAAGTTGGCCGAGCTCACAACGTGCTCGCCGGGTTCAAGCCCTCCGAGAACAATGACCTTGTCGTCAACTTGAGGACCGGTTTTGATGGCACGCGGCTCAAGATTGCCGCCGCCGTGATCGATGAATGCGATAGTCTGCGTGCCGGTCTGGAGTACCGCACTTGACGGAATCACCAGTTGCCGCCCCATTGGCACAGCAATCGTCACATTCACATACATACCCGGCTTGAGCACCACTCCGGGATTGGACAACACAAGGCGCACGCGTACGGTGCGCGTCGTCATGTCTACTTGGGGCAGGATTTGGTCAATGCGCCCCTTGAATTGCTTGCCTGGATACGAGTCGGCTGTAACCTGCGCGGGATCACCGGGCTTTAGTCGCCCCACATCATTTTGAAACACGTTTGCATACACCCATACAGTGGAAAGATCCGCGAGGGTGTAGATTTTCGTCTCAGGCTGTATATACGCATTCGGTAATGCATTGCGTTCAAGGACGTAGCCGGAAGCCGGCGCATCAACAGGTATGTCGTGTTGCACTTCTCCGGTCTGCTTCAGCGCCGCGATTTGTTGTGCGGAAACCCCGAACTGCCGTAGACGTTCCTCCGCAGACTCCAGAAGCCAGGTACTTTCCTTCGCTGCAATACTTTCTGCTTTTTGCGAAACGCTTTGTTGATTCTTCCTTGCGAGCAAATATTCCTGCTCGCTGCTCACTATATCAGGGCTATAGATGGTGAAGAGACGTTGCCCTTTGCGCACGTATTGGTAGGTGGCGTTCGCAAATACATTTTGAATCCATCCGGCGAATCTTGTTTGTACGTTCACAAGACGCTGCTCATCGATGTCCACATTGCCGGGGACCATCATGGCTTGGCTTACGTCCTTAAGTTCCACTGCAGCTGTCGTTACGCCAATCTCCTGTAAGCGCCGGAGTGGCAACTGCACTGGCGCTAGCAGCATTTCTGAATCCGGTGCTGGAGTGGCATCCGATGCTCTTGTCCGCTCCGCAAATTGCGGACCTCGAGCAAGAATCGCATTTTGATCCGCAGAGACTGGTCGCTCAGGATGCTGCATTCGCAAGACGTAGATCAGAGTAGCAGCCAGAATCATACAGGCCAGAATGACTACAACTAATGCCCATTGATACACGCGTGTCTTCACGGCTTCACCTCCGCTGCGGGTGTTTCTGTGTGCGCAATTGGCGCACCCACGGCAAGCTCGAGATCAGCCAGGCGCTTGCTAAATTCCTCAGATGACTGGAGCCATTTAAGGTCAATGTCGATGAGCGTCATCTGGCTGTCCAGTAACTCCAGAAAGTCGGCCTTGTTGTTTGCGTACGCGATCAGGCTTGCTTGGAGCGTCGATTCGGCCTGTGGTCTCAGATCGTCGTGGTAGAGGTGGACGAGTCGCTGTGCAGCTTTCGCTTCTACAAGTGCCTCCTGAATCTCTCCGAGAGCTGCATTTTGCAGGGCCGTCATTTCCGCATCTTGCGCAGTGACTTTCGATTGAGACTCAGCAATCTCCGCATCATGCTTACGCCGATTCAACCACGGCAGATTCATCTGGCCTTCGATCATGTAATTATTTCGGGTGTTGCTACCGGGGGGCATCAGCATGTATCCCGCAGAAATCGCAAAGTCCGGCAGATATGATTTTCGTGCCAGCTCCTGCTCTGTGTGGCTTTGCTCCACAGCAACTCGCGCCGCAACCAGGTCTGGCCGCGACTGCAGTGCCACATCTTGCAGCTGACTCAGGGACGGCAACTGCACGCTGGACTCGAGGCTCCCAGCGACGCTTAGCGGCGAGTCCGGGTCACGCTTAAGAAGCGTATTGAGACGTGCGCGAGCGAGCTCCGCATCTTGCTCAAATCGAATCATATGTTCGGTCAGCTGCATAAGCGCGACTTGCGCTTTGAGAATGTCTTGCTGTGGAATTCTGCCAGCGGCGTATTGAATGCGTGCCGCTTCAATTGCCTGCCGCGCAATTCCAACATGCTCATCGTGAATGCGCATCTCTTCCTGCGTGAGCAGGAGATCGTCAAATGCCTTTCGCACCCGCACCTTCACTTCAAGCCGAACCTGATCGAGATCTGCCTTGGCTGCCGCCACACCGGCCTGCGCAACGCGCCCGCGCAATGCACGCTTGCCGCGACCCGGGAATGCCTGTCCGAAGCTGAACATGTTTTGCGCCTGGTTGAAGTTCCATGGCTGGCTGAGCGGAATGCTCCATCCGCGGTACATCACCGATGGGTCGTCCAAAGCGCCTGCCTCAGGAACATGCGCCTCTGTAATGGCAACACGCCTCGCAGCCACTTGGATTGCTGGATTTACGGCAAGCGCGATACGCTCGACTTCCTCCAGAGTGAGCGATGATCTGGAGGACTCAGCATCCTTGCGCTGTTGCAGCATTGCGGCGAGATTCGTGAGGCCATCGCCATGGCCGAGCGTCTCCGCGCGAGAAATACTAGCATGCACAGTAGCTGCCAGAATGCAAAGTATGGGTACAAAAGCTTTCATAACTCCCTCCAGCTGAGATACAACACACAGCCTGGCCGCGCATGACCACTGCGCATGCAGGCACACAAGCGCACGAAAAGGCAGGTTCAGCCTGCGGAGGAAGTTATTTTAGATTCTGAGTACAGAGCCGCTGCTCGATGCAGCCTTTGGGGGCGGAGAATCGAAGACATGGCCGTACGCGACGCGCAGCACAGTGGTATCGTGGGCAACGGCCTGATGCGGGATGATGGCTAGCTTCTGAGCATTTTCTAGTGTGGCAGGAGCTTCTGGAGCAACGGCGGTGTTTCGCTGGCCGGCCTGGCAGCACGCACCACCTGCGGCCGTGGCCGCTGAGCCGCACATGCGCATCATCTTGCGACAGCAATCATGCTGCCTCATCGGCCGGATGCCGAGCAGGCAGGCGGAAGCCGGCATCGCGGTCCAGAAGGCCACAACCGCCAGCATCAGCAACGCGCCCTTTCTGCTCCAATTCATCGTGCCTCAATCCCGGGCTTCCATTGTAATCCTTTGCAGCTTGATTGTAAGCTGCAATGATTTATGTCACACGCTAAAATGACGCAGCGCATCGGAGAATGCCGGTCGATAGCATCGTTGCCATGCGCAATTCTTCAATGCATGCAGTCTTGCTTCAGCTCTGGAATTGCGTGCCGGATTCGTGCTGCCTATCGTGCGCCGGCGCCATAGGCATATTGCGCAGGCGGGTTCCCGTTGCGGCAAAAATTGCATTGGCTACCGCCGGCGCCAGTCCCACAATGCCGGTTTCGCCTGCACCGGCTGAGGGCAGGTCCTTGCGATCCAGCAGTACGACCTCAATCTGCGGCGTATCGCTGAATCGCGGCAGTCGATACTGCGCGAAGTGGGCATTAAGGATGCGACCATTAGCAAAGAGAATCTGTTCAAACAGAGCTCCGCCAATGGCCTGCACAATCCCGCCCATCACTTGATTTCGCAAGCCATCCGGATTCACGATTGCGCCCGACTCCCATGCTTCCACAATACGGTGGATAGTCACCTTCCTCGTTGCTGCATCGATATGCACCTCGGCGCACGTGGCGACGTAGCCGCCTTTGTCGGTTCCGCATGCCATGCCGAAGCCACGGTCAGGCGTGGATTTCGAGCGGCCCCAGCCAAACTTGTCCGCTGCCGCCTGCAGCACGGCTCGGAGTCTGGTATCTGTCAGGTTCTTTAATCTGAATGCCAATGGATCAAGGCCTGCGGAATGGGCAAGAGTATCCATGTGCGATTCGCGAGCAAAGTGATTGGCAGTAGCGGCAAGACCACGATAGGACCCTTGGCGCAGCGGCGACTTTGCCGGATGATACTGAATAACCTGATTGGCGACGTCGTATGGAGTGGCAATCGCCGCGGGACCGGAGTTGTAATTGTGGTGCTCCCAGGCAACCAGCGTCCCATCGCGCCGCACGCCCGCCTTGATTTCAATTAGGCCTGCAGGACGGAAGTAGGCCCACGTGAACTCTTCTTGCCTTGTCCATATCACTTTCACAGGCTTGCCCGCAGACTTTGCTAAACGTGCGGCTTCAATCGCCGCTTCGCCCGTATGCTTGCCTCCGTAGCCGCTACCCATGTCCGGTTGAATCACGCGTACCTGTGCGGGGTTTAGCTTGAATGCCTCCATCAACTCATCACGCACGCCAAAGGGGCGCTGCGTTCCTGTCCACACGGTCAGCCTGCCATCAGCCCAAGTCGCCACAGCGGCCCTCGGTTCCAGCGGAGCGTGCGCGATGTACGCCACGGTGTATTGATGTTCGAGCTTGATATCCACACTCGCCATGGCCTCCTTCACAGATCCGGCAACATGCTGCACTCCGTTTTCGTCTGCGGTCTCGGGATTACTTTTCAAATACTCATATAAGCCCTCATGCGAGGGTTGCGTCGGCACATTCCAGTTTGCCTGGATGGAAGTCAGCGCGTGTTGCGCCGTGTAAGCGTCAGGCGCAACCACGCCCACGAAATCACCATCGCGCACAACCCGAACTCCATTCAGCTTTTCTGCTGCGCTGGTGTCGAGCGATGCTAGCTTTGCATTGAATCCATCGGGGCGAAGCACGGCTCCGAACTGCATCTCCGGAAGAATCATGTCAGAGGGATACTTGTGCGCGCCTGTGACAAAGTCGCGGCCATCTACCTTCGCAACAGCGGTACCTGCGATCTTCCACTCGGTGGCAGGCGTAAGGTGTTCTTCGCCGGAGACAGTTTTTATCAGCTTTTCTCCATGCGTCAATTCGCCATATGTGAAAGAACGGGACTGCTTTGAATCGATTACCTTGCCGTTCGCGGCCGTTAGCGTAGCCGCGTTCACCTGCCAGCGCTCGGCTGCCATCTGGACAAGTGTCTCCCGCGCGGCTGCGGCCATAGTGCGAAGTTGTGGACCCATGGTGAGCGTGGTGCGGCTGCCGAAGGTGCCCATATCCCAGGGCGTCAGATCTGTATCTCCCATGACCATGGTGATGGAGTCAAATGGCACGCGGAGTTCCTCTGCAACCTGCTGCGCGAGCGAGGTGCGAATGTTCTGGCCAACCTCGACCTTGCCGGTAAACACCGTGACCTTGCCAACGGCGGCAATGTGCAGCCACGCACTCACATCTTTAGGCAGTTCATGGCCGCCGAAGGCGCGGCCCGATTCCTGCACCCACGCGGAGGCGGGCGCGAGGCACACGAGCAACCCTCCGCCCAGAATCTTCAGAAAATCGCGGCGGTCAAGCTGTATGTTCCGCGATGCGCCATGAGAGATGTTGCGCGCCAACTCAGGCAAAGACTGATCATGCAGGCTCATCGGTTCGCTCCTTTGGCCGGCATGGACTGCGCGGCACGCTGGATGGCAGCTACGATGCGCGGATATGTTCCGCAGCGGCAAAGGTTGCCATTCATCGCATCCACGATCTGCTCTGCAGTGGGTTTAGGTGTGCGCTGCAGCAGTCCTGTCGCGCTGAGGATCATGCCGGCCGTGCAATAGCCGCATTGGAAGGCGCCCTCATCGAGAAAGGCCTGCTGCACCGCACTCAGTTTCCCATCGTGCTCGAGACCTTCGATGGTTATAATCTTCGCGTTCGCAGCAGAGCCAACGGCAACCAGGCAGGAGCGAGTTGCTTCGCCGTCGAGCAGCACGGTGCAGGCACCACACTGGCCCTCCCCGCAACCATACTTTGTTCCCGTCAGATGCAGGCGATTGCGCAGGACCGAGAGCAGACTCTCATCAAAAGGAGCCTGCACATGCACGTGCGCGCCGTTCACATTGAGGATGAAATCAGCCATACGGACTCCTGGAGAAGGCGGGGTCAACGCATGGGCTTCATCATAGCGCACTCGTATGCGAAGCGTTCTCTCTTATGGGTTGGCAGGTTGAGGGGCAGGCGAGTTGTCGTCAGGAGGCGGAGCTACCGGTGGGCACTTTGTCTGTTGCGCAGTCGGATCATATGGCTCAGGGCTAATCCTGCCTCTGTGGCACGTTCCGCAAGTGGTGGGCATGCCGGATCCCTCAAGCTTCGAGATATAGTTGGTATTGATCCCTTCCGTCATGATGTACATGCTCCGCGCCACTTCCTTCATCGGCTTGGAGTCATCGGCGAACTTCAGGCTCGGCTTTCCGTCTGGACCAACATGTCCCGGATCATTGGTGTGACAAGCCCCACACTCCACGCCTAATGAAAGTGTCCATTTTTCCATGATGTCGTGCAGTTGCTTCCCCGTAATCTGCTTGGGCAGAACTTTCAAGTTGGTAGGCGCAGGGTAGCTTTGTTGATCGCGGGCAGTGTTGTTTTCGCCGCTTGGGTCCTTTGGAGTCTGAGCAGCCGTACTCGCTCCAAATGTCACCAGGGCTGCGAGAAGAGCAGAGGCGACCGAGGATAGTCCTGACGATGGCTTCAAGGATCGACCTCCGTTCGTGCCAATAACTAAGCAATGATGCATGACTTCAAAGGCCCCATCGTGATAGAAGGATGCAGGCCGACCCACGGAAGTTGAAGACTTCCGCCTGCGATCAGGAGTCTCCCGCGCTCCACAGCGCAAGGAAATTCCAGATCGCGGCGCTTATCAGAGAAGGCTGGAACTACCAGCTGTCCTCCTTCTTCTGCTGTTTGGACCAGAGGAACTCAACAATCTGGTGAATATCCTCGTTGCTGAGCGCGCTCTTCCACGAGGGCATATAGAGCGGCGGCGTTGGTCCTTTCACGTTATCCAGAGGCGGCGTTCTGCCATCGCGGATGACTTGTACCACCTCATCCTTGGTGTAGTCGTCCGCCAGGTGGAGCAATGAAGGCACCTGCCCTCCCTGTGCATTCGGGTTCGGCAAGCCGCCCTGCAGCTCTGTGCCATGGCAGCCTGCGCAACCAAATCGCGCAAAATTGAGCTTGCCCGCGGCAATTGCGGCATCCTCGGGCGTCAGCCCTTTGCCCTTGCCTGTCAATATCGCCTGCGCATCTTCCGGCGTCGCCGTCCCCATGAATGCAATCAGCGCCTTGCGGGCATTGGACTCAAGGTCAAAGACAGGCATCGCGCTACCAGGATAAACGAGCTGTGGATTCACCAGTTGTTCGTCAAGCCACTCGATGGAGTGCCGCTTTGTCACGCCCAGCAGATCAGGTCCGACTTTTGCGCCTACACCACCGATCGCATGACACACAATGCAATCCTTCTCAATAAACAATTGGCGCCCGTACTCGGGGCTGGGAATCAGCCGCTCGCTGGCATAGTAGGAGCCCATGTCCTCACTCGTAAGCGAGAGCATGTAATAGGTGAGTGCGCGCGCCTGCACCTTGGTGAAGTGGAAGTCCGGCATCACGGATCCCGGTGAAACCGCACTGGGCTTGAGGAAGTGGCTTTCAAGCCATTCCGGCGAGCGGTGGTTCGCGCCTTCCTCAGTAAGATCAGGCCCAATGCTGCCGCCAACGCCGTTGAGCTTGTGGCACCCACGGCATCCTTGCGTCTCAAAAAGGTGCCGGCCTTCACTCAGTTCGGGCACGCCCGGCACATCGCCTTCCTTGTGGCAGCGGCCGCAGGAAGCGCGAATGTATTCCTTGCTTAACAGTGGCGTTTGCCAAAAGGGTACGTTGCCGTGCGCATCCCTCTTGTCGGTTGCCAGCCCTTGGCCGCCGTGACAGATGGTGCAACCAAACTTGGAAGGAACGTGCGCCCCGAGCCCCTCATGATAGCGGAAGGGCTCCGGCGCATTCTTCATTGTTGGGTCGTCTACGCCAAGATGGCAGGTGGTGCACCGATCCACGCGCTGCAAGCCGGTCAACATCACCTGGTGAATTTGTAGTGGTGTGGTCAGCACCGCTGCCTTCGCTGCTGCGTTCGGCTCTCCCTGCGCTTCAAGCTGCAGGAATTGACGCTGATAAGTCTTCCACGAGGGAGTGCTGGCCTGCCAAACGGCCGCCACAATCAGTGCCAACGAAAGCACACTCAGTACGAAAAAGATTTGTGGTAGTCTGCGTCCCATTACTCAGCCCCCGCAACAACATGAACCCACGGTGGAACAAACGCCCAGCCAGGACCTCGGAAGAAGGTTCCAATCACGATAAGTACCAGGTTGGCGACAACAAACAGGGTGAACAGCCAGATAGCCCACTTGCGTTCAGACGGCCTACGGCTTGGGTTTCGGTCAAAGTACGGTATCGCCAGCAACGCCAGCACCATGAGTGTTGGTGCCACCACACCGCCCAGCAGCGCCGAATGGCTGACGAGCTCTTGTAATCCCAAAAAGTACCAGGGCGCCTTCGCCGGGTTGGGTGTCTTGGCTGGATTCGCCAATTCTTCAAGTGGCGCGTGGAAGAATAGTGAAATTGCCATGATGCCGGTCACCGTCGCCATCAACGCAATGCCTTCGCGGAAGAATGCGAACGGATAAGAAAAGACGGCATCGTCTTCTTCTTCGGGATCGACGGTCTCGAAAATTGGCTTTCCGGTGACCACTTCCATCAGGCCATACGTCTTCTCCTGCGACGCTGCAACGACCTGTGCGGGTGCCGTTTGAGGTGGCACGCCGATCGTAACCAATTGCTCCGGCTTGTTTGTCTTCAGCTTCCAGATGGGCCGCGAGAGTCCTCCATCCTTGCGCACTCGCCAGAAATGCACAACCGTCAGCAGGATCACAAGCGAAGGCAGAATTGCCACATGAAGCACATAGAAGCGTAAGAGCGCCGCTTCGCCTACGGTGTGGCCGCCGAGAAGAATTTCACGCAGCTTGCCACCCACGAGGGGAGCATAACTGCCGATATTCGTTCCCACCGTGATGGCCCAGAACGCCAGCTGATCCCACGGCAACAGATAGCCCGTAAACGAGAGTCCCAGAGTCAGCAGCAGCAGGAATACACCAACGACCCAGTTGAACTGGCGCGGCTTCTTATAGGAGCCCGTGTAAAACACCCGGCACATATGAAGAAATACACACACTACCATGCCGTGCGCTGCCCAGCGATGCATGCCGCGCAGGAACGGCCCCATGAATACAACAAACTGCAGATCCTTCATGTCCTGGTAGGCATGCGGTGGATAGGGCCGGTAATAAAACATCAGGGCGATCCCGGTGGTCACCAGAATCACAAAAAGAAAGAAAGTGATGAAGCCAAGGTAAAACGTGTGCTTGAACTTCAGGTTTTCCTTCTTCACCTTGGCGGGATGGATATGCAGCCAGACGTTGAGAAAGACCAGTTCGGACTTGCCCTTGTCAGTGGAAAGCGGATCCCGCCGGACGATCGATTGGTAGATCTCTCGAATCAGATTCATCGTTACACCATCAACCGGTAGCTGGAAGGAACTACCTTGTCCTTGTCGACACGAAGCTGACCGTCGCGTGCCAGAGTCACTTCGTACCATTGCAAAGCTTTAGGCGCAGGCCCGTGAACAACCGAGCCGTTAGAGGCAAAGACGCTGCCGTGGCAAGGGCAGTGGAAGCGCTGATCACTCTGGAAATAAGCCACCGTGCAACCCAGATGCGTACACACTGCACTCGCAACCGCAAAGCCCTTCTCGCGGTCGCGGAAGACAAAAATCTTCTCATCCACGAGAAACGTTGGCGCCCCGAATGCGAAGTCGGCTGGAGTCCCGACCTTGAAAACTTGCGGAGGCTCATAAAACACGCTCGGCATCAGGAACCTGACCACGGCGCCCAGGCTGACGCCGACACCGGAACCCAGTGCAACGACGCCCGCTGATCCCCAACTGAGGAAACTTCTCCTGTTCATTCCTTAGCTCCCCTATTCAAAAACTTCCCGCTCTTGCCTTTCCAAGGCTTCCATCGTGATGGCTCCGGTCGGACAACGGTCCGCACACAGCCCACACCGGATACATTTCTCTTCGTTCTTGATAATGGCGCCTGCCTGCCTTGCCGGCAGCTCGGCTGCGGAAACTCCATAACGCTTCTGGATGAGCGCCTCATAACGCTCATCCCCGCGCACCTGCACAAGATCCACGAGCCTCAGACAGCTTTCCGGGCACACATCCACACACCCGGCGCACAGAATGCACTTTGAACCGTCGAAGATTGTATTGACCTGGCAATTCAGACAGCGAAGCCCTTCTGCTCGGCCCTGCTCTTCGTCAAATCCCAGTTCGACTTCCGCGATGCCAATGCGCCGATTGGCTGCGAGCATCGGCATCTTCTGCCGCGGAGTTGTCAGGAATCCTTTGGGCATTTTCCAGTTCTGCAGGATGCGGAAGCGGCTTTTCACCGTCTTCTCAGTCTTGCCACTCAGATAAAGATGAATCGAGCGTGCCGATTTGTGACCATTGGCGACTGCTTCTACCAGAATGCGCGGACCGAATGCCACGTCGCCGCCCGCAAACACGCCCGGGGCCGTGGTGCTCAGGTTGTCGTCAATTTTGAGAATGCCGCGCGGTGTCACCTGCACACCGTCTTCGCCGTTCAGATAAGAGAGGTCTGCCTGCTGCCCGATTGCGAGGATCACACTGTCGCAGGGAATGATCTTCTCCTCATCGCTAAACGCGGGATTGAAGCGTCCGTTTTCATCGAACACTCTCAGGCAGCGCCGCACCTTCAGGCCCGTAACCACTCCGTTCTCGCCCACAATCTCCTTTGGACCCCAGCCGTTGTCCACGAAGATTCCTTCATGCTCTGCCTCCTCAACTTCACCTTTCCATGCAGGCATTTGTGCGCGTGACTCGAGGCTGACCATGTTGACATGTTCGGCGCCGGCACGCATGGCCAGGCGAGCAGCGTCAAGAGCAGGCTGCAGACTCTTGTCCTGCCCGGTTGAAGCTGTTAGGTCAACCGATTCCTGCACCAGGCGCACTGCGGCACGTGCCACGTCGATCGCCACATTGCCCCCGCCTACCACAACCACGCGCTTGCCTAGTTCAATCTCGTATCCAAGATTGACGTTGATCAAAAAATCGATACCGTTGTAGACCCCGGACAGGTGCGCGCCAGGCATGTTCAGCTCCCGGCCTTTATTGAGTCCCGTGGCCAACAGAACCGCATCGAAGTTCGATCGCAGATCCGAGAATGCAATATCGCGACCAATGGTCACGCGCGTGTGCAGTGTCACCCCCAGAGAGAGAATGCTGTCCACCTCCATCTTGATGATTTCCCTGGGAAGGCGGAAATGCGGTATGCCCAGGTAGAGCATGCCGCCAGGCACCGGAGCCGATTCAAAAACCTCCACGGTGTAGCCGAGCAGGGCCAGATCGTGAGCGCACGTCAAGCCGCACACGCCAGCGCCTATGACCGCCACACGCTTGTTGCGCTTCGGGACTGGCGACTGCGCCCTCCTCACTGGATCATGCCCCAGACCCAGATTATGGCGGTCTGTCGCAAAGCGCTTCAGTGCGCAAATCGCGATGGGTTCATCAATCTTGCCGCGCCGGCAATTGTCCTCACAGGGGTGAGCGCAGATCCTGCCCAGCACATAGGCGAAGGGGTTGGGAGCGCGTGCCAGCAAATACGCCTCCTCATCCTTCGATATCCCGATTGCCTGCACATAGCGCCCACATTCGGTGTGAATTGGGCAAGCAGACTGGCATGGAATATTTTTGTCAAAATATTCCCGGTCCGGGATCTTGATGGAATAGCTCATGTGGCCCCCGTCCTAAAGTTGCTTCATCAATCGCATCTGCAAGCTGCGCTTGCTTCGGTACTGGTCTGGCCGGAAGAAGTACCCGGCGAGCGGGCCAGTTGCTCGCCGGGATCAAGGCAACTCCTTATGAGTAGCCAGCAAACTGGTTATTACTGCTTAGCTTTCAGCTTCTGAATCTCCTCATCCGACAGAGATTTGTAAAAAGCCGATGGATTCTTGTCCTTGCGCACCTTCTGGTCATAGGCCAGGAACTCGAAGATTTCCTTGCCCTGCTTGTCGCTGATGCCCGAGTTTGGCTTGTGCATCATGCGCTTCACGTACCGCTCCCATTCCGGTTCTGTCATCGTGGTGTTGATCGGGCGCGCGATTGTGTGACACTTCGCGCACTTGTCCACAAACAGCTTGTAAGCCTTCTGCTGTTCCGGCGGATACGAGGACACATTGATTGAGCTGGGTCCTTTGTCCTGGGGCAGCGTTACGTTGCTACTCTGCGCAGCCATGAAAAGCGGCGTTGCCAGACTGGCGATTACCATGAGTCGAATTGCCTTGTACATTGCAGTCATCTCCTTACCACATGAAGCGGAAGTCAAGCATGAAGTTCTTATCGGTGGTGCCAACCAAGCCGACAGGATCGCCATCGTGCTCCTGGTTATAGGCAGCGCGAACGACAACATTGCCCCGATCAGTCATTGCGTGCTCCATGCCAATACCCCAGGCGCGCGTATGCATATCCGGCTGCGGATCGATATGCTGGGTTGAACGGTCAAGACGCGCCATAAAAGCTGTGCCCGTCTTAATGTAGTAATCAACCTCCCCGTGGTACGTGTCCGCAACGTAGTGCGACATGGGGCTGATCTGATCCCACTCCCATTCATCGTTGCCGTGAACGTAGCCACCAAGCAGGTCGAGCTTGTCGAAGAACAGGTAGTTCGCAAATACCCCTGCGCGGTAGAAATTCGGACGGTACGTGAACTCATTATCCTGACCGGCGTTCTGCACCTGGTCCTTTTGCCCGCGGTAGTACATGCCTGACACGCCGCCATCGGGCCCGAACCAATAATCGGCATCAAACCACACGTCCTTGTGATTCTGGGTCGAGCCGCTGTTAATGGGATCGCCATTTGCGTCGAGTCCATTGGTCACTTTGGCCGAGACGGCAAAGATGCGCTGGAAATAATTCGAGGCCCACGTGTACCCTGCGTCCACACCGGTTGGCGCCTGGTCTAGCGAAATACCCTCGGGATCGACGTTCGTCAGGATATACGCCGGGTCGGAGAAGAGGTTATAGAACATTGCTGCCCGTGTTCCCTCACCCTCCTGCAGGTGCATCATTCCGCCCTTAACGAAGTAGTTGCTGTTGGCGCGGCCGCCAGTATAAACGCCGAATCCCTGCTCAAGACCGCTGTCACCGTCCTCGTACATCTCGTAGTGACCGAAGTAAGAAAATCCGCTTTCTGGTACTGCGCCTGCAACAAAGAATGCGGCTTCGTCCAGGTTGAAACTGGAGCTGGAGGTCGAGGTGGATGTGCCATCCCCGTTATCGGTAGTCGTGCCGTCCCCGGTTATGCTCACCTGTGCGATCATCGCGAACGAATTCGTCAAACTGAACTTGATGTCCTTGTCCAGCGCAGAAACCTTCGGTGCAGGTTTTGTCCCGTCCATGTCGTCCGGCGGCATTCGGTACCCCAAACGTTTGAACATATAGCCGGTCTTGTTCAGCGCCGGTGGGACCGTGTGGCAGGTGTAGCACTTCACCCCAAACTTCCGCGCGAACGCCGGAATCGCTCGACCTTGTTGCGGCATCAGCAGCACAAGGCCAAGCACCAGCAAAAATGATGTGATAAATGAGTTCCGAACTTTCATGAATGGCGCTCCTTGCCCATCTCATTTGCACACAGGAGGCCAAAGTTAGTCTTATTTATTTTCAACCACTTAAATGAGACACGCTTGGGGATTTGGGGAATTCACTCCCCTGTTTCCTCGTCCAATTGAGGAACAGATTCCACACCTGCCTCCCGCTCCCGTTTGAGCAATGAATAGAATGTCTTACGGTCTACCCCGGCCTGCCGCGCGGCTGCGCTGATATTTCCACCGCAGCGGGTCAGCACATCGTTTGCGTACGAACGCTCAAAACTGGCGAGATATTGCTCGCGGGCGTCCTTCCAGGGGAGCGCAGATAGGCGGCTGGTCGCATCCTTCTGTGGCGCCTCTTCTTCCAGGTCTTCAGGACCTAACACACCGTCCGGATGCAAAGCCGTAAGCCGTTCCATCACGTTCTTGAGCTGGCGCACGTTTCCCGGCCAGCGTTGGCGCATTAGCGCCTCATAGAATTGCGGCGACCCGGTTAGGCTCTTGCCGTAACGACGCGCAAAACGCTCCAGAAAAAAGCGCGCAAGATGGGGAATATCTTCTGGCCTCTCCCGCAGCGGCGGAAGTTTAACCGTCACCACGCTCATGCGATAGTAAAGCTCCTCGCGAAAAGTCCCCAACTTGATCTTTGCGGCCAGATCCTGGTTCGTGGCACACAAAATGCGGCAATCCACCTTCATCAGCTGTAATCCACCCAGACGCCGCAGTGCACGCTCCTCCACAAAACGAAACAGGCGCGTCTGCAACTCCACCCCGAGGTCGCCTATCTCGTCCAGGAACAGCGTGCCCCCGTCCGCCGACTCGATGAGTCCTTTCTTGGTGCGTTCGGCGCCTGTAAACGCACCCCGCTCGTAGCCAAACAACTCGCTCTCAATTAGCGAGCCCGGCATCGCGCTGCATTCAACCGGAACATAAGGGCCATCCTTGCGCCGGCTCAGGTCGTGGATGAAGCGGGCCGTCACCTCTTTGCCCGTGCCACTCTCACCCAGAATCATGACTGTTGCATCGGTCGCTGCGGCGCGTCGGCACTTCTCCATCTGCTCCAGCATGGCCGGGCTATGGCTCTGGATGGGCCCCTCTTCGCCCAGCGATTCAAGCCGCCCCTTAAGGGCCTGAATCTGGTGCTGCAGGCGGGCATTTGATAGCGCGCGGTTCACTACCAGGATTAGGTCTTCCCGCTTGAACGGCTTCTGCAGGTAGTCGAACGCCCCGTTCCGCATAGCCAGCACAGCGCTCTCAACCGATCCAAAAGCCGTCAAGAACACAATGGGCAGCGTTGGATGCGCCTCATGCAGGCGGGCAAACACCTCCTCGCCAGACATACCCGGCATCCGCACATCCAGCAGCACCAGTTCCGGCGGTCGTGCCAGCGCTTCCGCAAGGCCCTTCACCGGATCAACGAATGCCGTGACCGTGACACCGGGCAGGCGCAGCATGCGCTGGATGTTTTCTCCAAGTGCTGCCTCGTCGTCAATCACCAGTACTCGGCTCACTCCGTCACTCCTCCGGCGAACCAGTGGTACGGCTGGCTGCGGGTAAAGCGCGCTGGCGGAAGCTCTACCACAAAGCAAGCACCGCCACCTTCCCTCGTTTCATAGCGGATACGGCCATCGTACATATCCAGAAGACTGGCCGCCAGAAACAGCCCCAGGCCCAGGCGCTCGCGGCCGTTGCCCTGCGTGATGAACGGCTCGAACAGGTGGTCACGGATGCTTTCCGGGACCCCGGGGCCATTGTCTTCGACCTTGACCACAACCTTGGCTCCGGCTGTCCGATATGGCTCCAGTCGAGCCCAAACGGTCGCATCCGGCCGCCCCTGGAGCGCCTGGAGTGCGTTGCTCAACAAGCCGCGTATCACTTCGCCCACTACGTGTTCTGGAACATCCACGCGAGGCACTTCGGCAAGCTCCTCCACCAGGTGAACCTGCAAGTCCTTCGCTTCGGACCGAAACGCGGCTACCGCCTCCCCCAGCGCCTTCTGCGGATCGGATGCATCAAAGACCTCGCCTCCGCGCTCCCGGCGCAAAGCCTGAAGCAGCGTGCGGGCAATGTTGCCCATATACCGCGCTTCATTCAACATCTGCTGCAGGTCCGCGCACAGTGAGGGATCGTCCTTGCGTTCCTCCAGCAGTACCTCAAGCCGCCCCGCTACAATCGCCAGTGGATTGTTAAACTCGTGCATGAAGCCGGCCGTGAACTGGCCCAGCAGCGTGAGCTGGTGCGAGAGTCGTGCCTGCCTGTCCGCCACCTGAAGTTCCTCGCGCAGTCGTGCCGTACGATAGCGTACCGTCTCCAGTTGCAGTTTCAGTTGCTCCGCCAGCTCCTCGGCCTGCGCAAGTCTCTCCTGCAGATACTTGCGCTGCCGGCTCGCATACAGCAGGGCGGGCATGGGCGCCAACAGAGCCGCGCCAGCGGCCACTCCAATGCGAAGCATGGCGGTATCAGGAAAAAACCAATAGAAAACGGCAAGCAGGGGCAACACCCACAAGCCGCTTAGCCAAAGTAGTGGGTGGCCTCTCTCGTGGGCCCGACCTGCGCCACCGTCATCCTTCTGTTTCTCTGGCATAGGAACATCAAGCGCCCGGCTCTGGACAACATGAATCATACTGCATGGACACTTCCGGATGCCCTGCTGCTCAGGCCTCCGCACCCTTCATACGCGCACGATCATCACTTCCGTTGCCTTAATGAGGGCTGCGGCAGTCTGCCCCTTGCGTAGTTGCATCTCGCGCGCCGCATCGGCCGTGATAATGGAGGTAATCTGCTGGTCGCCGATGGCCAGAACAACCTTGGCCAGCAGCCCTCCGAACTTTACCTCAACCACTCTTCCTACCAGCTGATTGCGTCCGCTCACAGCTCGGAAGCGCTCCCGCGACTGTATCCGCGGCTTGCTCGGGGCTGTCTTCAGAAGCGGCGCAAGAGCACTTTGAGGAATGCGATGATGGCCACCCGGCGTCTTCTGTGTTTTTATTTTGCCCGCCAAAATCCACTGCTTGACAGCGGCATAGCTCACACCCAGTGACGCTGCCGCCTCCCTTGGAGTCAGAAGCACATCCACATCTTCCATCGCATCGTACCTCCATCCAGAATATTGACGCCCAGGACACCGCGCCTGCAGTATAGCCGCCTCGTCCATCGCATGACCGCGGCAAATCTTGCGTCAGCCATGGCCATATCACCCAAAATCGATATATACAGTCATGTAAAATCATCAAAACATGCAATCAGCTTTCCCCGGTCAACAGCCGCGCTATCCCTACAGCACGCATTGCTTCCACTTTGCGATCATGGTGCTTCTCTTCACCTTTCCCGTGCTCGTCCGTGGACAGCAGACATCTCAGGCAAATTCCTCTTTCATTGCACGCTACCAGGCTCGCGTGACCGCAACCCAGAACGAGCAGCCTCACTGGATTACGCCGCTTGTCACCGTAACTCCCCGCCTGGAGCAGGAGTTTCGCACGGACTTTGTGCGCCAAACCAATAATGCCGGTTACTACACCTGGATCTACGGCAATGGAAAGGGCCTGGAATTGATTCCAGAGCGGCATATTGAGCTGCTCTTCAATCTGCCACCCTTTTTCAATCACCTCGCTCCCAACACGAATGACGGCTTTGGCGATGTCTCCTTCCTCTCCAAGTATCGTCTGTTCGCGCGCAATGAGGAGAATGGCAACGCTATTGTCACAGCCTTTCTGGGCGCAAGTGTACCCACAGGGAAGAATGGCAATGGCAGTTGCTGCGCCGTGGTAGCTCCCACACTTGCTGTAGGTAAGGGATTCGGACTGTTCGCATTCACCTCCACCGCCGGCGGAACCCTGCCGGTCACGAATGCACAGGGCCTCGGCCACACAATCACATGGAACAGCGTTCTGCAATATCACGCCGGAAGAACAGGACTGCCGCGGATGTTCTGGCCGGAGGTCGAGCTGAATTCAAGCTTTTTCTACGGCGGGGCCTCCGATGGCAAGGCAACATCCTACGTAACGCCGGGCCTGATCATCGGACGCATCCCTCTCTCTCATGATTCCGCAGGCAAACCCGGCCGGCTCGGTCTGACCTTTGGCGCGGGTGAGCAGATCGCAATCACACATTTTCATAGCAGCAATCACAATCTCGTGCTCACCATAAGATTGCCGTTTTAACGAGAAGCCGAGATGATCGATTCAGCCACGGCCAGCCTCCCTGTGCTTTATTGAAGTTGGAGGCTGCCTGCGTCTTTCTCCCTGAGCCTTCGCATCTTGCCCCATACTGCAACTTCCTTTCCAATAAGGCGTTACACACTAACTCATCTTCGGGCGCATAATCATTCACGTTCGTCCCATCTTGCGCAATCGTCTTGCCCTACAAGATGACGAATGACACATGAAGTGGAAATCTTTTGCACCGTTTGTAACGAATCCCTTCCCGGGGGACTTTTATGGGTTGCATGAACACTCCAGGGTCAACTCATCAGACAGGCTTACGGCGACGAGTGCCGGTTCTTGCGCTCTTGTGTTCGCTTGCGACCGCTGCTGCTGTCGCGCAACAGCCATTGACGCTACGGCAGGCTATCCAGCGAGCTCTTGGGGAAAGCCCCGAGGCTGCCATGGCCCAGGCCGGCGAAAAAGAAGCTACAGCGGGAGCATCACTCTCGCGCACCCCGCTGCTGCCGCAACTGAACTTTACTGAGGACATTTCGCGCGGCAACGACCCAGTGTATGTCTTCGGCACAAAGCTTCGTCAGCGCCAATTCACGCAAGCTGACTTCGCGTTGAATGCTCTGAACCGCCCCTTGCCAATCGGCGACTTTGTCTCGCGTTTCTCCGGACAATGGCTTGCGTTCGACTCATTCAAAACACAACGCACAATTCGCAGCGCTGACTTGATGAAAAAGAGTGCAGAATCTTCTGCAAAGGCTGTGAATCAGAAGATCGTTCTCGACGTAGTCCAGGCCTATCAGCAAGTGCTCTATGCCGAGCGGCAAGTCGGCGTTGCACAGCATGAACAGGAGACAGCAGCCGCCCTGCTGAGTTCGGTCAACGATCGCGTCAAAGCCGGGCTTGCCGTGGAATCCGACCGGATGTCTGCTGAGGTGAATGTAGCTGCGCGCAAGCAGGAGATGATTGCCGCGCAAGGCGGCCTCGAACTTGCCTGGGCGCAGTTGCGCCTCGCCATGGGCGCGCCTGACCTGCAGGCCACAAAGCTTGCCCCTATCGAGCCGCATCAGTTCCCACAGGGCTCGCTCGATGAAGAAATTGCAACGGCTGCAAAAACGCGCCCTGATCTCAACGCGCTGGGGCAGGCTCAATCAGCCCAGGCAGCTGCACTCAGTGCGGCCAAGTCCGACTTCGGTCCGCGCATCAGCGCCTACGGCAACTGGGAGACAGACAGGCCCACCATCGCAGGGTCCGGCGGCAACAGCTGGGTTGCAGGCGTACAACTCGGCATCGATATTCTTCCCATCGGAAAACGCGCCCAGCTCGCACGCGAGGCTGCAGCGAAGCAGCGCATCGACGCACAGGTTTCTGCCTATCAGCAGCAGGTTCGCTTGCAAGTAAGCCAGGCGCATATCCAGCAGCAGACCGCACTTCTGTCTCTCGACACGGCCCGCGCGGCCATGGACCAGGCGTCCGAAAGCCTTCGCATCCTGCGCAATCGCTATGGTGCTGGTCTGGCAACCGTCACTGATCTGCTCCGCGCCGAAGACGCCGAACGCCAGAGCCAAACAAACTATTGGCGGGCCGTATATGGCAACGCCGTGGCATATGCCCAACTACTTTTCGCAACAGGAACACTCACTCCCGATACGGCGGAGGATTTGCAATGAAGCTACTCGTCTCTGGCTGTTTAATCGCAGCCTCCACGGCAATTCTCGCTGGGTGCAGCTCGAGCGAAACCGCCAAGCCGGCTGCCACGCAAACCGTCCAGGCGCATGTTGTGGAGAGCGTTCAACAAACCGCGCCTACCACGATCCGGGCCACTGGAACGCTGCATGCGCGCGAATCCGCCACCATCTCCGCACAGGTCGTCGGCCGCATTCAGCAGGTTCTCGTGCGTGAGGGAGACAACGTGAAGGCAGGCCAAACGCTAGCCGTTTTGGATGATGCCACCATGCGCGCCGGGCTGGCTCAGGCACAGGCCGCAGTGGCCGCTGCCGAAAATCAGCAGGCGGCTGCGCAGTCCAGCGCCACGCTCGCCGCTTCCACCCTCGTGCGCTACAAGCAACTGCAGGCTCAAAAGAGCGTGAGTCCACAGGAAATGGACGAGGTCACGCAGCGTGCGGCGGCAGCGGCGCAGAGCGTGGATGCCCTGCGCAAGCAGACCGACGCCGCGAAGGCGCAGGAAGCAAGCGCACAAGCCATGCTCAGCTACACGCGCCTGCATGCTCCCTTTGCTGGCGTCATCACTGCCCGCATGGCTGATCCGGGCACGCTCGCCGCGCCCGGCGTCCCCGTGCTGCAAATTGACAGCTCCGGCCCACTGCGGCTTGAGGCCACCGTCGACGAATCCGCCATCAGCGCCGTGAACAGGGGCATGAAGCTGCAGGTCAATGTCAGCGGCGCACAGTCAGCGTCCATCACGGGCACGGTTGCTGAGATCGTACCCGCCGCAGATCCCACGAGTCACACCTTCCTGATCAAGATTGACCTTCCACAGTCCGCGCAGTTGCACGCTGGCATGTATGGCACGGCAGACATTGCCACCGGAACGCGCCAGGCCATCCTCGCGCCGCGGTCGGCCATCGTGCTTCGCGGATCGCTTCCCGTCGCTTATGTACTCGATAGCAACGGCATCGCGCAGCTTCGCTACGTCACCCTTGGCGCAACGCATGACAAGCTCGTCGAGGTCCTCTCAGGTATTTCACAGGGCGAAAAGCTTGTGGACGATCCGGCTGACCGCGATCTAGCCGGCAAGCGGATTGAGGTCCAGCCATGACACAGAAGCTTGGGCTGGCCGGCAAGCTGGCACACGCATTTCTCAACTCGAAGATAACGCCGCTTTTCATTGTGGCGTCGCTGGCGCTCGGCATTTTTGCCGTCGCAATCATCCCACGTGAAGAGGAACCGCAAATCCTCGTTCCCATGCTGGATATCGCAACGGCAATGCCCGGAGCCTCCCCGGCGGAGATTGAGCAGCGTGTCACTCTCCCCATCGAAACGCTCGTGCATCAGATTCCCGGCGTCGAGTACGTATACTCCACGTCGAGCCCTGGCCAAAGCCTCGTGATCGTGCGCTTTCTCGTGGGGACTCCCCAGGAAGACGCGCTCATCAAGGTCTACAGCAAGCTGTATTCCAACTTCGACAAGATGCCGCCCGGAGTGTCGCAGCCGCTCATCAAGGCGCGCTCCATCGATGACGTGCCCATCCTCTCCCTCACTCTCTGGGGCCAGCAATACAACGGCTATCAGCTGCGCGCCATCGCGGACGAAGTGCAGCACAACATTCAGCAGATTTCCGACGTTTCAGAGACCACCGTGATTGGCGGGCTGCCGCGCACCATGCGTGTGGTGCTTAGCACAGCCAAGTTGAGCGCCTACAACCTGTCGCCCATGGCCATCGTCGGACATCTTCAGGCGGCCAACGCCAGCGTGCAGGCAGGCAGTATTGCTGAGAACAATCAGGAAATCCGCGTTGATGCAGGCAATCTCTTCACCAGCCGCAAGGATCTTGAGTCTGTTGTTGTAGCAGTGGATCATGGCCGGCCCGTTTATCTTCGCGACGTAGCGGAAAATATCATCGATGGCCCCGCCGAGTCGGCCAACTACGTACTCTTTGGCACAACCAATGCCAGCGCATCCGCCGGGCATGCTCCAAGTCAGTATCCGGCGGTCACTATCACGGTTGCCAAGCGCAAAGGTACCAACGCAACGGACATCGCCAACGCCGTGCTCAAGCGCGTGCATGAAATGCAGGGCGTGCAGATCCCCAACAACGTCACTGTCACCACGACGCGTAATTACGGAGAAACAGCAAAAGCAAAGTCAGACGAGTTGCTTGAACACCTTCTTCTGGCAACCATCTCCGTCACCATTCTGATTGCGCTCTTTCTTGGATGGAGGGAGTCTGGCGTTGTTCTTCTCGCAATTCCGGTCACACTAGCGCTGACGCTGGCCATTTTTTACTTCCTCGGCTACACCATCAATCGCGTTACACTCTTCGCGCTCATTTTCAGCATCGGCATACTTGTAGACGACGCAATTGTGGTCGTGGAGAACATTGTTCGCCACTTCCGCCTACCTGAGAATCAACATCGCCCCTGCAGTGACGTTGCGGTGGAAGCCGTTGCCGAGGTGGGCAACCCCACTATTCTCGCCACGTTTGCTGTGCTCGCAGCCGTGCTACCCATGGCTTTTGTGCGCGGCCTGATGGGCCCCTACATGCGGCCGATTCCGGTGGGCTCCTCTGCCGCCATGCTCTTCTCGCTCATCGTCGCGTTTGTTGTGTCGCCATGGGCGGCATTACGCCTGCTAGGCAAGCATCTTTCCGGAGCGCGCACCCTTGAGCCGGAACACGAGAATTGGCGCACGCGGCTTTACCGCAAGGTAATGACGCCCCTCATCGCGTCTGGGCGGAATCGCATGCTCTTTTTTGCTGCGGTTCTGCTGCTCCTGCTCATCTCGGTGGTGCTTGTTCCTGTTGGACTCGTACGCGTTAAGATGCTGCCCTTCGACAACAAGAGTGAGTTGCAGGTCGTCATCAACATGCCCGACGGCACACCGCTGGAGCAGACCACTCGCGTTGCACAGGCCCTGGGCGATGCGCTCGCGCAGCAGCCCGACGTCTTGAACTACCAGACGTACGCAGGAACATCCGGGCCGTATAACTTCAACGGGCTAGTGCGCCACTACTATATGCGCCGCATGTCGAACCAGGCGGATATTCAGGTCAACCTGTTGCCTGCAAAGCAGCGCAAAGACCAGAGCCACACCATCGCCAAGCGCCTCCGTCCCATTCTTGATGATGTTGGCAAGCAATACGGCGCGCGCATTCAGGTCAGCGAAGTGCCTCCCGGCCCGCCTGTGATTCAGACTCTCGTGGCCGAAGTCTACGGCCCTGATATGGACGGCCAGATACGCGTCGCACAGCAAATTAAATCCATCTTCCAGCACACGCCGGGCGTGGTGGACACCGACTGGTACGTCGAGGACCCGCAGCCGCGTCTCGCCATCCACGTGGACCAGGTGAAGGCCGCGCAGCACGGAATCGCCGTCTCTGATGTTGCCCACACACTGGCGCTTGCCACATCCGGCATGCCGGTCGGTCTGCTCCACGATCAAACGGCGCGTGAGGCTGTTCCCACCGTCGTCGAACTCACACGCCCTGATCGCTCCTCCTTGCAGGCACTCCAGAACATCCGCCTCCCCGGCGCGGGCGGCTCGATGGTCCCGCTCGGAGAACTGGTCACCGTCGAAAAGGAAACCATTCAGCGCAGCATCTATCACAAGAATCTGCGTCGTGTCGTCTACGTAACAGGTGATGTGGCCGGGCAGGAGGAAAGCCCGGTATACGCAATCCTCAAGATGAACAAGCAGCTTGACCACCTCACGCTGCCTGCGGGCTACACCCTCGCGCGCTACAACGCCGTGCTGCCCGAGTCCACGGCGCACTACTCCATGAAGTGGGATGGTGAGTGGCAGATCACGATCGAAGTCTTCCGCGATCTGGGCCTTGCCTTTGCCGCGGTACTCATTCTCATCTACGTCCTCGTGGTGGGCTGGTTCCGGTCCTTCATCGTGCCGCTCATCATCATGGCGCCCATCCCGCTCACGCTCGTGGGCATTCTGCCCGCGCACGCCATGATGGGCGCCTTCTTCACCGCCACTTCGATGATCGGCTTCATCGCCGGCGCTGGTATCATCGTGCGCAACTCCATCATCCTCGTTGACTTCATCGAGTTGCGCTGGCATCAGGGAGTGCCGTTGAGCCAGGCCGTCATCGATGCCGGTGCCATCCGCTTCCGCCCTATGCTCCTCACTGCTGCCGCCGTGGTCGTCGGAGCCAGCGTCATTCTCACTGACCCCATCTTCCAGGGTCTTGCCATTTCACTCATTGCCGGAGCCGTTGCGTCCACATTCCTCTCCTGGCCAACCATTCCCATCCTCTACTACATCGTTCACTCGCACATCAAGCCAGAGATTGCGTGTGAACCTTCGACCTCCCAAGGAGAAACCAAATGACCGTTGAACGTACCCTGCGCCTGCTTGCAGGCTTCTTCATCCTCCTGTCGCTCGCTCTCGCTCACTTCTTCTCGCCATACTGGCTCTGGTTCACCGCCTTTGTGGGACTTAACCTCCTGCAGTCGGGCGTCACAAACTGGTGCCCTGCCATGGCAATTCTGCGCGCCATGGGCATGAAGGACGCAACCTGCGCTGCTAAATGAGCCAACATGACTGAGAAGAGATTCCACGCATCCCAGGCGCACCGGCTCGATGCCCCCGAGCGGCTCATGTGGCTGCCACCCGCTGATGTGCTCACTGCGCTGGCCATTCAGCCCGGTGAAACCATCGCCGATATCGGCGCAGGTACCGGCTACTTCGCGCTGCCCATGGCAACCGCGGCAGGCCCGCTCGGCAAGGTGTACGCCGTCGATGCACAGCCCGAAATGCTTGCGCATCTCAGGCAAAAAATCGAGCGCGTCCAGCCGGGAAACATTGACCTCGTACACGCAGAAGCCGACGCAACAACTCTGCCGGATGCGAGTTGCCACCTGCTTCTGCTCGCCAATGTGTGGCACGAGTTCGACGACCACACCGCCGTTTTGCGTGAATCGAAGCGGGTGCTCAAGTCCGGCGGGCGCATTGCCATTCTTGACTGGAGGCCCGACGTGGAGCGCGATGCCGGACCGCCACTCGAGCACCGCATCCCGGCTGCTCACTGCGTGCGGAACATTGAAGCCGCTGGCTTTTCAAAGATCGTGCAAGCAAACATAGGAACATACTCATGGCTCGTGCAAGGGGAGTTACATCCATGACGTCGCCCAGGCGTGATGCCGCCCCAGCGTCCAGCCATGGCCGCCGAAGCGAGCAGTTCAAAGACGAGGTCTATCGCCAGATGTTCCGCCTGGAGGCCAATCGCCCGGGAGCAGAGATGGACCTCGCGCTCGCTCTGCTGCGCGCCTGGCAGGTCGTGGATACAAAACCGGAAAACGGAGAAGAGAGGCAATGGCTGCGCAAGGTCGCGCCCATCTGCATGGAAATGATTGAAGAATCGTTGCGGCAGAGTGACACGGCATCCCATTCGATCCAGTAGACATAGCCACCCTTTGAAGCGGGAAAGCCTGCGCCTGCATCTATACTGGGATTGAGCTTGATTCCCCGCGATGCGACCTGAACTGATTCGTGCTGCCGAGTTACTGCAACGTGAAACACCCGAGGCTGTGGAAGAGGCCATCAGCCTGCTCCAAAACACCGTCTTTTCCTTCAGCATGAAGCTCTGCGGCCATCCTGAGGATGCAGAAGACACCACGCAGGAAGTGTTGTTTCGCTCTCTCCGTCATCTCGCCAAGATTCAGGACCCGCAGGCACTCGCTGTCTGGCTCTACACCGTCACGCGCAACCGCTGCTGGCGCATGCGCCGCAAAGTGGCCAATGCGCCCTCGCGCACCCTGTCACTGGACGAGCTCATGCCGGACGAGGCGGAGCTGGGCAGGCTGCTCCAGGATGCTGCGGCCACGCCCGAAGGCCATGTCCTCCACGCTGAACAGCATCAGTTGCTGCATCAAGCCGTGCTGCACATCCCCGCTCCGCTGCGCATCGTCCTCGTACTGCACGATATGGAAGAATTGAACACCGAGCAGGTGGCGCAGATTCTCAATCTCCAGCAGGGCACAGTCCGCGTCCGGCTCCACCGCGCGCGCCTCGCCGTTCGCAAGGAGATGAGCCGCATTCTCGATGGAGCCCCGGCCGAGGCATCATCCGAAGCATTGCCCAGATCCGCAGCGCAGCCCGCCAGGTCTCTCCGCAAACGCGCGAAGCATCCCGCGGCATGCCGTGATATCTTTGCAAACCTCTCAGAGTATCTCGACGGCAGGGTCGAGCCACGCACCTGCGACGAAATGCGCGA
Source organism: Acidobacteriota bacterium (assembly GCA_021818105.1). Lineage (GTDB taxonomy): Bacteria > Acidobacteriota > Terriglobia > Terriglobales > Acidobacteriaceae > Telmatobacter. The sequence continues at coordinate 17,267 of JAKAFB010000018.1, read as the reverse complement.
GCATATTGAAGGTTGCCCCTCCTGCGTCGCATTTCTGCGCGATCTGCGCGCGGCCATTGATCGCTGTCGCTCCTTGGAAGTGCCCTGTGATCAAGCGATTGCGCCGCGCCTCCGCTCCATCCTTACCCGCGAATATCTCCGCATGCTGGGCATGGCCGATACCGATAAATTGTCGCAATCCATGTAACGAATTGCCCGCGGTATGGCTCTCTTCCAGTGAAGAGTTAAAAGGAGCCCCATGGAAGTCAAAGTAAAGCATCTCAGCCAGGTAAAGTTCGCAATTCAGGCCCGCCATCATACCATCGTCAGTGACCAGCCTCTGGACAACGGAGGCGCGGATGAGGGCATGACCCCACCCGAATTTCTGCTGGCCTCGCTCGGCTCGTGCGCAGCCTTCTATGCCGTGCAGTTCCTCAAGACACGCAACCTCGAGCACCACGATGTTGAGGTGACGGTGACCGCTGAAAAACTGCGCCAGCCTGCACGACTGGGCAACTTTGTCATTCACGTCGCCTGCCCCGTTACGCTTACGCCGGAACAAACCGAGGGGCTGATGCGCTCCGTGCATCACTGCCTTGTCCACAGCACGCTTCTGACCCCACCGCAGATGGAAATCAAGCTGGCCCTCGGTGACGCTGTGCTGGCTGGGAGCTGACCCGCTATTGGCGCCTGCATCGGCGACCACCGTCACAGACAACACGAGGAATCTACGGTTACCCTGTCCATGCTTTTTTGCTGCATGTGTTGGGTTTGCCGTTTGGGAATCCCTCGCTAAGCACCGCGATCCAATAGCGGTGCGCGCGGCTCGCCCACACCCCGCGCAAGGTGAGTGGATCAACTGGCAATTAAGAATTGGTGGAAAGGAGAATGTATGGCAAGTCTACTGGAAAGCACCTCGCAGGAAACTTTGCATCCCACTGCCACACTTGCCGCGACGGCGTCCTTGCCGCGGCTTGGTTCGCCAGCTCCGGATTTTGAAGCTGTCACAACGCACGGCAAAATTCGCCTCTCGGACTACCAAGGCACGTGGCTCGTCCTCTTCTCGCATCCGGCGGATTTCACCCCCGTCTGCACTACGGAGTTCCTGGCCTTTGCAGCCATTGCTCCCGACCTCCGCAAACGCAACGTAGAGCTGCTCGGACTCAGCATTGACAGCGTCAGTTCCCATATTGCCTGGGCCCGTAACATCAAGGACAAGTTTGGCGTCGATATCCCGTTCCCCATCATTGCCGACTCCAATAAAGAAGTTGCTACTCTCTACGGGATGCTCATGCCCGGCGAAAGCAAGACCGAAACCAGCCGCTGCGTCTTCGTCATCGATCCGACCGGCATCGTGCGCGCCATGATCTACTACCCGCTCACCACGGGCCGCAACACCGATGAGATTGTTCGCCTCATCGACGCGCTCCAGACCACCGACAAGCACGCTATCGCAACGCCTGCCAACTGGCATCCCGGTGACAAGGTGATCGTTCCGCCTCCCTCCACCATGGAGGACGCGGAAGCGCGTACCAAGGCTGGCTACGAGTGTACTGACTGGTACTTCTGCAAGAAGACCATTTGACAGGAGCCTGACTGTGGCTTGCATCGGCAGCAAGGGTGAACTTACAGAATCGGCGCGGAAGATGCTCACCGCCCTTGAGCACCCCGCTTCACCTGAGGATGTGGCGGCGCGCACGGACCTCCCTCTGTTTCGCGTGCGCGCCGGACTGCGCGAGATGGCCGAGGCCGGGCTGGTGGAGTTGCAGGGCGCCTCCTACGCACCCACCGAGCTCGGTCGCTCCCTCCTGGCTGCCTGAAAGAGCGACCGCCGCTCTGCCGCGCCGTGGAACAGCGATAATGGACCCATGGCGAGCCTTGAGAACTTCCGTTTGGTCGTCTTTCGCGCTGTAGCTCAGCAGCTCAGCTTTCGCAAAGCGGCAGAGGAGCTGTACCTGACGCAGCCTGCGGTGAGTCTCCAAATCAAGGCTCTCGAAGAGGATTTGGGCGTTCAGTTGTTTGATCGCACAGGCTCGCGCATCGCGCTCACTCCGGCAGGCAATACCCTCCTCCGCTACGCAGAACAGGTGAACACGCTGCTTGTACGTGCCGAGCAGGAAGTCAACGCGCTCAGCGGTGAACACGCCGGCCATCTCGCTCTCGGCGCCTCCACCACAATCGCGCAATATGTTCTGCCCCGCCTGCTCAGTGAATTTCGCCGTGAGCATCCACGCGTACAGCCCACACTGATCAGCGGCAATACGGAGCGCATCGTCTCCGCGGTTGCGCAGCAGCAGATTGCCCTCGGCTTCATAGAGGGCCCGGCACACAGCCGTGAAGTAAAGACCGAGCCTTTCCTCGTCGATGAGCTCGTGCTCATCGTGCCTGCCGCCCATGAGTGGGCCGAGCGTGCAGCTGTTCCATGTGTGGAGATTACCGCCATTCCCCTGCTCATGCGCGAGCGCGGATCCGGCTCACGGCACGTCGTCGAGCTCGCATTGGAGCGCCAACACATCAAGCGTTCTGCGCTCCAGATCGTCATGGAACTGGATTCCACTGAGGCTATTAAGTCCGCGGTCGAGGCAGGGTTGGGCGCGGGCTTCGTCTCCCGCTGGGCGCTCGCCAAGGACGCCCGTCTCGGCAGCAGCTTCAGGCTGGTCGAAATTGAGGGACTCCGTATTCGGCGGGACTTCCTGCTCGCATACGCTGCCGTGCCCGGACCTCAAGGACTTGCCCAGGAGTTCAGGCGCTTCCTGTGCGCGCGTGCCGGTGCGCATTGTGCCGACCGACATTCTGGAAAGTCATAGCTCATTCATCACCATAAGAACTGCAAATAAGCCATGAGCACTTCTGCTTGGACCCGCGCAGCGTGTCTCGGCAATGCTTGAGGTATGGCACAAAATCTCTTCTTCGCCGGCCTGATTCTTGCCGCCACCGGCCTCCTCTCCCCACCGCTCGCGCTCGTCGCCGGACTCGTCTATGGCTTCATCTTCACGCATCCCTATCACCTCGACGCCAGGCGCCTGTCAAAACTTCTGCTACAGGTCTCCGTGGTCGGCCTTGGCTTCGGCATGGACCTCCAGCAGATCATCCGCGTCGGCCGTACCGGCTTCCTCTATACAGCGGCCAGCATCACGTTTGCCATGCTCCTGGGCTGGGGCTTGGGCAAAGTCCTGGATGTAAAGCAGCGCATCTCGTTCCTCATCTCCGCAGGCACGGCCATCTGCGGCGGCAGCGCAATTGCAGCAATTGCGCCCATCTCCAACGCCAGTGAAGAAGAAATTGCCGTCTCTCTCGGCACCGTGTTCGTGCTCAACTCGATTGCGTTGATTGCGTTTCCCATCATCGGGAATATGCTGCACCTCTCGCAGACTCAGTTCGGCCTGTGGTCCGCGCTTGCCATTCACGACACCAGCTCCGTGGTCGGCGCAGCTGCCAAATTCGGCGCCGTGGCTCTCGCCGTGGGCACCACCGTCAAGCTCGCACGCGCTCTTTGGATCGTCCCCATGTCCATAGGAACCTCGGCCCTGAATAAAAGCAAAGCGCGCATTCAGTGGCCATGGTTCATTCTCTTCTTTTGCCTTGCAGCCGTCGCCAATACCTATATCCATGCATTGCAGCCGGTATACACCCAGTTGAAACATCTCGGCGTCATCGGCCTCACCGTCACGCTTTTTCTCATCGGCACGGGCCTCTCAAAGAAGACCTTGCGCGAGGTCGGCGTGCGGCCTCTGCTGCAGGGTATTCTGTTGTGGCTGGTTGTCGCCGCTGGCTCGCTTGCCCTCATTCGCGCTGGATGGATTTCGCTCTAACCCAGTGATTCATTCCCGCAGTTTGCGGCCGTCGGTTGCCGGAATCGGCTACGATGACCTCATGTCGCTTCTTCAAATTTGCGACCTGCACATCAGCTTCCACGCAACCGAGGCAGTGCGCGGCGTGAGTGTGCATATCGACGAGGGAGAAGTGCTGGGCCTCGTCGGCGAGTCGGGCTCCGGCAAGAGCGCCACTGCGCTTGCGATTCCGGGCCTGTTGGGACCCTCCGCACAGATCACTGGACAAATCCTCTGGGAGACGCGTAACAACGGACCGACGATTGATCTGCTGCGCCAGCCGGCAGAATCTCTCAGGAGCATACGCGGCCGCGAAATCGCGATGATCTTCCAGGAACCGATGACGGCCCTGAACCCTGTCATGTCCATTGGTCGCCAGGTGGCTGAATGCGCCGCGGCCCATGCGCCTTCCTGGACACCCAGTGAAGCGAAGCGCAAGGCTATTGCCGCGCTTGAGGCGGTGGCAATTCCCGATGCAGGCGCCCGCTACGGCGACTATCCGCATCAGTTTTCAGGCGGGCAACGCCAGCGCATCCTCATCGCCATGGCTCTCATCAACCGTCCGCGCCTGCTCATCGCAGACGAGCCGACCACCGCGCTGGACGTCACCGTGCAGGCCCAGATTCTGGAATTACTGACCCAACTTCAGCGTGAGCACGGTCTTACCATGCTGTTTATTTCCCATGACCTGGCAGTCGTGGGGAACGTGGCGAGCCGGGTGGCGGTGATGCGGCAGGGGCAGGTGGTTGAAACTGGTCCCAGCCTGCGCCTTCTTACGGCGCCGGAGCATCCCTACACGCGCAGTCTGCTGGCTGCCGTCCCCTCGTTGCGAACCCCGCGCAATGAGCCTTTGGCCGTCGTGAACTGACCAGATGTACTCCCTCCGTAGCAGCCATAGCGGCTCACCCGGAGACACAACCGCCCTCCGGGCAAGACCGGAAGGCGGAGCGACAGCTTTGATGGATGATTATTCTGCAACTGCTGCTTCGGCCACCGGAGCAGCTTCCTCGCCACCCTCGCTCACCACCTGCGCCTTGACGTGCGCGGTGACTTCGCGATGCAACTTGATGGCCACGGTGTAGTCGCCTAGGCTCTTCAATGGCTCGGCAAGCTGGATCTTCCGCCGATCCACGGCAAAGCCCTTCGCTTCCAGTTCGGCGGCAATGTCAGCCGCCGTCACCGAGCCAAACAGTTGGCCATTCTCGCCAGACTTCCGCGTAAACGTAAGCCCCAGCGATGCCAGCTTCGTTACCAGTTCCTCCGCCTGCGTCTTCTCCGCGGCGGAGCGGCGGGCGGCGGCAGCCTTCATCTGTTCGATCACGGCCTTGTTGGCCTGGGTCGCCTGCAGCGCCAGCTTGCGCGGCAGCAGAAAATTGCGCCCGTAGCCGTCGGCTACCTTCACAACATCGCCGCGCTGGCCCAGATTCGCTACGTCTTCCTTCAGGATTACTTCCATTGTGACAATCTCCAGTGTTGCGGGCGGCGCTCAGGCTGGCCACCCTGTCCTTAGACACCCGACAGCCAGTTCGGTTTGCACCGCGCAGGATTCTACTGCGGCATCCGACCAATTGTCCGCATTCCCATCCGGTTTCTCTCTGCCACAAAATGGTCACCGGCGGAAACGAAAGACTTATGCCGGTTACTGCCGCGTGGCAAATGGCAGCAGGGCGATGTTCCGGGCCTGCTTGATGGCGCGGGTTAGGCGGCGCTGGTGCGTCGTGCACACGCCGGTCAGGCGACGGGGCACAATCTTGCCGCGTTCGGCCACAAACCCTTGCAGCAGACGTACATCCCGGTACGGGATCGCATCAATCTTCTCCGTGCAGAACTTGCACACCTTCTTCCGGCGGAAGAACTTGCCACGGCCGCCGGGGCCACCTGCGGGCCGTCCCCCGGGACCGCCGGCGGGTCGGGGAGCGCGGGCAGGAGCCGCCCCGGACTCCGCGCCGGTTGTGGCTTTGGGTTCTGCAGCGCCCGCCTCGGGCGCCTTGCCAGTCGTCTCTTCAGACATAGTGTTTCCTCATCACTCTCTTCGCTCTAGGCGCGTCCATCAGGGCCGCGCGAAGCATGGTTGGCCGTGGCCTATTGCCCTTTGCGGGCAGCAGCGGCGGCGATTCGTTCCCTATTTCAGGCGCTTGCCTGCGCCGCCTCAGGAGCCTCGACCGGCGCAGCCGCCGGTGCCGCCGGTGCTTCAGCGCTCAGCTTACGGCGCGAGGCGCGGATGGCCTTGATCTTCGCCAGACGCTTTTCTTCCTCGTCCATCCGCACGGTGATGAACTTGATCACCGGCTCGGAAACACGCAGGCGGCGTTCCAACTCCAGCACCACTGGGCCGCCGGCTTCAATCGTCAGCAGCACATAGTTGCCGTCACTAAACTTGCGCACAAGATAGGCGAGCTTGCGCCGGCCCATCTTTTCGACGGACTTGACCACGCCCCCGCCATGGGTGACAGAGTTGGTAAAGCCGGCAATTAGCTTGTCAACTTCCTCATCGGCCACGTCGGGCCGGACAATAAACATTACTTCATACAAACGGGACATCGGCTTCCTTTTCCGCCGGGACTTGTGCCCCAGCCACTGCCGCCGGCACACACCATAGCGGCCATCTTCTCTGTACAGGACTGCGGGAATTCCCCAGGCCTGCCTTCACGACTCCGCCGGGCCGTTTCGCTCGCGGCGGTTGAACTCATTCATCGCGGCCCCCGGTCCCAGTTCGAGAATGCGCCGTGTGGCCATGGCCACCCGGTCCAGCACCTCATCCAGCACCGCCAAGTCCGCCTTGCGCATGGGCGAAAGCAGGTAATCCTTACCTCCCCGATTTCCTCCGCCCGTGGCAATCGCCTCCGGAGGCAGATTCGGCCCCACGCCGATTCGCAGGCGCAGCCATTCCTGGCTGCCCAGGGCTGCGGTCACGCTGCGGGCACCGTTGTGGCCTGCCGGCGAACCGCGTTCCCTGATCTTGAAGGTCCCCAACGCTAAATCCAGCTCGTCATAAATCACAAGCAGATCGTGCGCCGGGTCCGCATCAAACTCCTGCACCAGAGCGGCCACCGCAAGCCCGCTCAGGTTCATAAACGTCTCCGGCTTGGCCAGCACCACCTGGCGCCCTGCGATGCGGCAGGTTGCCGTAGTGGCCCGGCAGCGCCGGTTCTGCACCACAACACCCTCCTGCTGGGCGATGCGGTCAATCGCCATGAACCCCGCATTATGCGGTGTCCACAGATATTCGAGGCCGGGATTGCCAAGACCCACCACCACAAAGGGCCCACGGTGCTCGGACTCGCTTGCCTCCACCAAAACTTACTTCTTTGCCTCGGGTGCCTTGGCTTCAGCCTCGGTCTTCCCCTTCTTGGCCACTTCCGGCTCCGCTGCCCCTGCGGCTGCTTCACCTTCGGCCGCCGGTGCCACTTCCTCGCGGACCGATACCACGTGGGCAATCGTCGAGTCTTCCGCAGTCAGGTACTTCATCTTGTCCGAGTGGGGCAGGTCGCTCACTCGCAGGACTCCATGCAGGCCCAGCTCCGAAATATCCACGTCGATGTGGCCGGGAATATCGGCGGGGAGACACTCGACCTCGACCTCGCGCAGCACATGGTCCAGAATGCCGCCGTAGGTCTTCACGCCCACCGGCGTTCCCAGCAGCTTCACGCGCACACTCACGCGCAGAGGCTTGTCCAGCGCAATGCGCTTCATGTCAATGTGAATCAGCTCATCCTTGATCGGCTCGCGCTGCCAGTCGACGATCATCGCCTTGGCCGTGGTCTTGCCGTTCATTTCCAGATCAAAAATCGTGTTGTGTCCGCTCTCGGAGTAGAGAATCCGGGAAATCTGCTTGGGGTCCACCTCAACGGCAACCGGCTCATAACCCGCACCATAAAGAACAGCGGGAATCTTTCCAGCGCGACGCACCCGACGCGCGGCATTCTTGTTGAACTTGCCCTCACGGGGCCTGGCTACGACAACTTCAGGCATGGCTCTCTCGTTTCCTGTCTCGGGCACGGGCCGCTCGGCGACCGCTCCCTTTGTGCGCGGCGGACTCACAAGCCCCGCCGAGGTGAACGTCAACTGAACAGCTTACTCACGCTGGTCTCCATGTGAATGCTCTCAATGGCCGCGCCCAGCAGGCCGGCGATGGAAAGCACTTTAATCTTGGGCAGCTTCTGCCCCACCTCGCGCAGCGGGATGGTGTTGGTCACCACCACCTGCTCCAGCCGCGAGTTGGCAATGCGGTCAATGGCCGGGCCCGAAAGCACGGCATGGCTGGCACACGCGTACACAGACGCCGCACCGTTCGCGTACAGTGCATCGACGGTCTTCACCAGCGTGCCTGCCGTGTCAATGATGTCGTCGATGATAAGGCAGGTCTTGCCGTCCACATCGCCGATTACATTCATCACTTCCGTCACATTAATATCCGTGCGGCGTTTGTCCACGATAGCCAGCGGGGCACCCACTTTCTGCGCAAAGAAGCGCGCACGCTCCACGCCACCCGCGTCCGGTGAAACAACAATCAGGTTGGGCAGGTTCAAATCACGGAAGTAGCTCACCAGCACCGGGCTGGCAAACAGGTGATCCACCGGGATGTTGAAGAAGCCCTGAATCTGCGCCGCGTGCAGGTCCACAAACAACGCGCGGTTTGCGCCGGCGGTCGTCAGCAGGTCGGCAATCAGCTTGGCGCTGATGGCCACACGCGGGCGATCCTTGCGGTCCTGCCGCGCATAGCCGTAGTACGGCACCACCACCGTAATGCGGGCTGCAGATGCGCGCTTCAGCGCATCCACCATTACCAGCAGTTCCACCAGATGCTGATCCACCGGATAGCACGTGGGTTGCACCACAAACACATCTACGCCGCGGACGTTCTCCAGCAATTGGAAGTAAACCTCGCCGTCGGCAAAGCGCTGCAGCTTGGCCTCGCCCACCTTCACGCCGATGTGGTTGGCAATTTCCTCTGCCAGCTGACGATTCGCCGTGCCGGAGAACAGCTTGAAGCGCTTGTCCTCGCTCAGATTGCGGCTCCGCTTGCGCTCCGCGGCCGGCTTGGTCTCTTTCGTTTTAGGCGCAGCATCGGGAGTAACGCCGGCTGCGGCGTCCTTCGCCGTGCTCTGCCGGGCCACGCCCGTTCCGTTCTCCTGCTGCACTTCGTCCGTCGTCAGCGTCACTGCGGCTACTTCCATTTCCGAGGTCCTCCAAGCTGGTTGGCTTTGGCTGCTCTCGCGGTGCATTCAAACTGGCTGGGCGACTAGGATTCGAACCTAGACAAGTGCCTCCAAAGGGCACTGTCCTACCATTAGACGATCGCCCAACATTGCGCTTTTCCGGGCCTGCCCGGAAACCGCCTTCGTCAGCCGTCCGCGAGTCTCTCTCCCGCATGGTCTGACTGTCAACCTGCTTATTGCAGAAGCATTTCACCCCAGTACGCCGGACGCGGTAAGGTGCGTGTCAACACGCTCTCCACACCTGCTGCCCGCAACCGCTCCTGGGCCGTCTCTGCAGCTCTACGGGCCAGGTACAACCCGAAGAGCGCCGAACCGGACCCCGACAGCGAAGCATGCAATGCCGCCTCCGGTGTGCCGTGAGCCGCGAGAAGACGCTTGATTTCAGCAAGGGGAGGATGCTGGGCAAAGACGACCCGTTCAAAGTCGTTGCTGATCCAGCTCGTAATCCCGGTGCGGACAAGCGCGGACTCTTGCGGTCCGGCCAGGTCGTCTCCCACGGAAACGACACCGGAGGAGCCTGCTTCTTGCCCGCCCCCAAGGATTGCTCCCGCAAAGGCGCTGGCGTAGGCACGGCTCAACTCACTTAGTTTATCGGCACTCGCCTCGGCGGTCAAACCTTCCGCAGCGCACAGGGCATCCCAGTCCCGAAACGCCTGCGGAGTGGAAACCCCCACGGCGGGCGTCGCCACCACGCACCACACCGGCTCAATATCCGGCAGCGGATATACCTCCTGCCCGCGGTCAAGCCCCAGTACCGTGCCGCCAATCAGGAACAACGGCACATCCGAACCCACTTCGGCAGCAATCTTCAGTCTTTGTGCGGGCCAGCTTCCGCCCGGACGCACGCCCCTGCGCGCTGCCCCCTCCAGCGGAGGGTGCGAAACCGCCTTGATTCCCAGTTCCGCCTCCAGCCCCACCAGCGCCGCCGCTGCGTTGGCCGATCCGGCCCCCAGTCCGCCCTGCACGGGCAGTCGCTTTTCAATCTGAATCTCCACATCCGCCTGCACGCCCAGCTCGTCCAGCACCAGCGAAACCATCTTCCACGCCGTATTCCGCTCGTCCGTGGGCACGCGCCGATCATTGGAGGTCAGCCGCAGTACAGTTTGCTTGGCACGCCTTGCCGTAACCGTTACCTGGTCATGCACTTCCAGCGTCTGGTAGACAGTCGCCAGCGCGTGGAACCCATCCGTGCGAGGGGCGCCGATGCCGAGGCCGAGGTTGATCTTTGCGTGCGAGCGAACTGCGGTGGGCATACGGGACCATTGTAGAGCGAACGCCGCGGTTCGCTCTGCTGCCAGGCAGCGCACGCTTCCACGCCCTTTCCTGGAACACCCCGTCTAATTCAGACGTACGATACAGTTGTTGGACTATCGGCGATGCACGCGCGCCTTCCCCATTGCTTACCAGCGTGCGAGGAGGGCTCATGCCTTTCCTGCCCCGCTTGGGCACCTGCGTCACCCTGCTTTCCCTTTTCGCCCTGCCTCTGCGCGCCCAGCCTGCCACATCCTCCAGTCGCATGGATGTCGTCCACGGCAAGCCCTACGTCATGGTGACTGTCAATGGCAAAGGCCCCTTCCGCTTTGTCATTGACACGGGCACCGGAGCACAGGCGCTGGTCACGGCAAGCCTGGCCGGACAACTCGGCCTGCCCGTCGTCGGGCAGGCACGCCTCACTGACCCCAGCGGCCAGGGCGAGCAGCGCGCCCCCATCACGCTCATTCAGTCCTTGAACGTGGCCGGTGTGGAGTTCACCGCGGTGCAGGCCATCGAGCACAGCCTTGCCGCAGAAGACGCCGCCTGCCAGGGCCTGCTGGGCTTCACGCTCTTTCGCGACTACCTGCTTACCCTTGACTATCCCAACCACCGCCTGGCCCTTGCCCCAGGCGCGCTCGCGCCGGATGGTGAACACTCCGTGCTGCCCTTCCGCATGCCCGACGGCGTGCCGATCGTGCCCCTCCAAATCAACGGCAGGCGCGTCGAGGCCCAGCTAGACTCCGGCGGCACCGGGCTCAGCCTGCCGACGCAGGTCGCCGAGCACCTCAAGTTCGCCTCAGATCCTGTCGTATTTGCTGTCGGCGAGTCCCTCTCCACGCGCTTTCAGCTAATGGCCGGCCGCCTCGGCTCTGACGTGCGCGTCGGCCGCTACGCCTTTGCAAAGCCTTTTGTGGAGATCAACGCGGCGTTTCCATTAGCAAACTTCGGCGGCTGTGCCATGCAGAACTTTTCCATCACCTTCGATCAGGTCAACCATCTTGTGCGGCTGGACTCGCAACAGACATCGTTCCACCTGAACGAGGATTCCACCATCCTGCGGCTGCAATCGACCCCTCAGGAAAGACCGCGCGACCAGGCGCTGGTGCCGATCGGCTAAAGCCCGGCCCGGTCTGCGGCTAGAACAAATCCGGAATGCTATGGAAGGCGATGCGCGTGGGCGCAGCTTTATACGCGGTGAGCATCGTCGCCGGGGCCAGCGTGCTCATGCCGTACTTGTGGTTCAGCGCATCCATGGTGGCCAGCAACTTTGTGCGGCTCTTCGCTCCGTCCAGCTCATCAAACAGATTCAGCGAGTGGAGCTGGTCTGGAACCAGCTCGTTCAGAGAAACACCAATGAAGTAGGGCTGGTCATACCCCGGCCCGGAGGGGCGCTGCTCCCACAGGCGACGCAGTGCGGCAATCAGCGTGGGATTATCCTGGCACTCGCTCAGACGCACCTCGCCGCGCCATCCACGCGCGGGCACGCCAAAGCGGCTCACCGGCACATTCTGCCCACGGGGTACGGCAAAACCCACCGCCAGCCCGATGCCGCTGGCCCACAGCCTGCCTGTGCGCAGGCGCATGGCAGCCTTGTGCAGCAGCTTGTGCGCCACGGCCCAGGCTTTTTCCGGCGTGCGCATCTCCGGCGCCAGCACGTGCTGGTGGCTCAGTGATTTGGCGTGCTCTGCCTCGGCCATATCAAAGTCCTCGCCGCGCAGCCAGTGCCACAGGCGCTCACCGCACACAGAGCCCCAAAGCTGCCCTGTCTGCTCACAATCGAGTGCCAGCAGATCCTCCATGCTGCGGATGCCTTGCTCGTTCAGCCGCTTCTCAGTGCGTGCGCCGATACCGGGCAGGTCGCGCAGCGTAAGCTGCCGCAAGGCATCGGGCAGGATGTCCGGCGGCAGTGCCACCAGCCCATCCGGCTTTTCCATGTCGCTGGCCACCTTCGCCAGGTAGCGATTGGTTGCCAAACCCACCGAGCTGCGCAGTGTGCTGCCCACCGCCTCGCGGATGCGCGCCTTCACCCTGCGGCCCAGTTCCAGAGCGGCCAACAGCGGCCGCTCGCGGCCCATCAGGCGGCAGGCCATTTCATCAATCGAGAGCACCACCGTCACCGGTACGCAGGTCTCCACTGCCTCTACGATGCGGTGGTGGTATTCGACGTAGAGCTCGTGGCGCGCCTCCACGAGCACAATATCCGGGCACATCCGCTTGGCATCCGCAACGATCGTACCCGTCTTCACGCCGTAGGCCTTGGCCTCGTAACTGGCCGCAATGCAGCAGGTTGTATCCACCATTGCCGGCACTACAGCCACCGGGCGGCCTCGTAGTTCCGGGCGCACCTCCTGCTCCACTGACGCAAAATAGGAGTTCAGATCGACGAAGAGCCAGTTCAGGCAGGCATCCGACGGGGCGTAAGGGGTGGACTGAGGAGCGGCCGAGCTGCATTGCGGCTCCCGGTCCAACGATTCCGCGTCCGGGGGCTCTTCCGGCCATCCCTCAGGCAGCGAGTCCTGTGCCGGATTGGAAGTGCGTACCATCACGACCATTCTTCGCCTTTTATTCTCTTTTTGGCAAGCCCAATCCTCAGGCCCACACATCCTCAATGGTGGTACACTTGGGGTGCCGGAATACCGGCACTCCGAATCTCGCGTGGGTCGGTCGCGATGCCGGTGCTACGGTGCAGTTTTGGAGCGGTGCATGGGCGTCCTTTTTATGCATTTTGCGGTTCGCTGGTTCGCGGCAAATGCAGACGTGCTGGCCATCCTGGTAACTCTGGGGGTCGCAATTCTGCTTGTCTGCTGTCTGGGTTGCACCAAATGCGGCAGCCGCGATAAGGACGACATCTTCAAACACCACGAGGTTTGAAGATGGGGCAAGCATGTTGTCAGCGCCCCGGCTGGTACGCGTGCTCATCAGGAGTTTTTCTGTAATATCACTCTCGTCGAGCAAGCCCGGTAAAAAATCCTGCGGGTGAATTACCCTTACCTATCGCTCCCCGGATTACTCGATTCACTACAACGGCGGCATCAGGTACTGCTCAAAGTGAGTAAGGATGCGGTTGTAGAGGTGCGTACGTACATCCGGCCCCGCAATGGAATGCGTTTTGCGCGGATAGAGCTGCAGATCGTAGGGAATCTGCGCCTCAATCAGCTTCTGAATAAACTGCACGGAGTTCTCCATGTGCACGTTGTCATCCCCTGTGCCGTGCACCAGCAGCAGACGCCCGTGCAACTTGGCCGCCGAATTGACCACAGAGAAATCCTTGTACCCTTCCGCGAACTCTGAAGGCAGACTCATGTAGCGTTCGGTGTAAATGGAGTCGTAGTTGCGCCAGTTCGTCACCGGTGCGACTGAAACCCCTGCGCGAAAGCGATCCGAGTGCGTCATGGCGTAGAGCGTGAACGTGCCGCCCCAGCTCCAGCCCCACCAGCCCAGCCGCTTCGCATCCAGTTGCGGATGCTGCGCCAGGGCAGCGTCAATCACAGTGAGCTGATCCTCAAACTGCACGGGGCCAAAGTTGTGATAAGCCGCCTGGGCAAAGGCGCGGCCGCGCATGCCGGTTCCGCGGTTGTCCGCGTGCAACACAGCAAAACCATGCTCAGCCAGCAGCGCGTCAAACAGCAGTGCATCGGCCCAGCGATTGGCCACCTCTTGCGGGCCCGGACCTCCATAGGGATTCACAATGAGCGGCACACTGGCTGGCGTGGTGGCCCCTGCTGGCAGCAGCAGCGTGGCATACAGCGTGCTTCCATCCTTCGCCTTCACTTCCATCTGCTCCGGCGGATGCAATGCGTAAGGCTCAAGCGCATGCGTCTCCCAGAAGACCTCGCATTTGCCGCCCGCGCGACACAGGCGCAGTTCCGGTGGCGTTATGCGCGTCGAGTACTTGTCAGCAAACTCTCCACTGATAGGCGAGAAGGTCGCCTCGTGGCTGCCTGCCTCGTGGCTCAGTTGCTTTCGGTCACCGTCAAAGCTCACCTGCCATATCTGCTGCTCAAGCACATGGCCCTCGTTCGAGGCGTAGTACACGAGCTTGTGCGCGTGATCCACGCGATAAACGTCGGCGACCTCAAACTCGCCTTTGGTCAACTGCCGTTCCATCTTGGCGCTGGCGGTCGCCATAGGCTGCGCCGCATCGTAGCTGTAAAGGTAGATGTGATTGTGGCCATCGCTCCAGTCAGAAAGCACAATGCTGCCGTCGGCGATGTTGACGTTGTAGTTCTCGTCCAGAAACTTGTCATCGGTCAGTTGCAGCACGGTGTGCGCCTGTCCTGTAGCAGCATCGGCAAAGTAGATGTCGCGGTGCTTGTGGTCGCGGGTCAGCGTCTCCACCCACAGTGTTTTGCGGTCGAGCCAGCCAAAGCGGGGGATGTAATCCTGATTGGGCTTGATAGGCAGCTTCACCCACACCACGCGCCCGCCATCAGCACCCACAATGCCCACGCGCACATCCGGGTTATCGTCGCCGGGCTGCGGGTAACGCTGCAGCTTTACCTGCGCGTGTGTGGGAATCCAGTCCGTAATCGGGTAAACAGGAACCCGTTCCTCGTTCATCTGCAGGAAGGCAACGTTCTTTGAGTCCGGCGACCAGAAGTAGTTGCTGCGCGTGCCCAACTCCTCTTCATATACCCAGTCCACCTCGCCTATCCGCATTGCCGGATTCGGCGCGGGAGCAATGATCTGCGTAGGCGTCCCTTCTTCGCGCAGATGCACCACCGCGAGCCCGTGCCCCTTGATAAAGGAGACAGCCTCGCCATTGGGAGAGAACTTGGGGTCGTCGCCGGCGACTTGCCCGGTGAAGCCAATCTGCACACCGGTTCCGTTGCGCAGATCGTAGAGCCACAGAAGGCCATTCGCGTCGAACAAAATGTGCTTGCCGCCCGGCGACCACAGATAAGCCTCCTGGCCGTAACGGGCGCGATGGTCGCGCTGTTCTTCGTTGGCCTGCGCACCGGTGAGCGAGGCCATCTTGGCGCGGCTCACCATCACGTGCGGCTTTCCAGAGCCTGGGTCCAAATCGATGAGTTCGCCGCCGTCCATATACGTGAGGTGTTGGCCATCCGGCGACCAGGCAAGGCCCTCAGGCAGCTTGCCGATAAGAGGGCCATGCGCAAAAATCTTCTCCACCGTGAGCGGAGCGGCGGGTGGCTGTGCATGGGTAGAAACCGCGGCAAGGGGCAGCAAGAATGCAACAAAGAGCAGAGCGGCGGGGCGCGTCAAGGAATCTCCTCCGTGGGCGGGAGCCCGACGCAACTACCTTGGCAGACCGAACCGGATGCCGGGCTTCGAGCAACCAGTGTAAATCAGCGCAGTTGCAGAGAGTCTTCCCAGGGTGTATGGTCCCGGTCATGCACTGGGCAACTCCGCAGGAGCGGCGCAACCTGGGCCAGGCGCGCCGCAAGCAGGTGGGCCGCCAGCAGCATGACGAGTTGCTGACAAAGGCGCGGCAAAGCGCAGCGCTGGCACTGCTGCAACGTGCCGAGCGCGGCCGCGGTCCGGCGCTGCTCAGGCTGAAGCATCAGCTCATGGCGCAGTCGCCGTTCAGCTACTTTCGCGGAGCCGCGCCGGTGATGGCTGCGGACCTGGCCGTGCTGCCCACGACCGGCATCATGTGCCAGCTCTGCGGCGATGCGCATGTGCGCAACCTAGGCGCCTATGCCGCGCCAGACGGGCGGCTCGTGTTTGACATCAACGACTTTGATGAGACGATTCGCGGCCCGTTCGAATGGGACTTGAAGCGCATGGCCGCGTCGCTGGTGCTGGCCGGGCGCGAGTCCGGACACAAGGACTCCACAGCGCGCGAAGCCGTTGAGAAGTGCATGGAGCACTATCGCGCGCAGATGCGCGCCTTTGCGCAGATGCCCATGCTCGATGTGGCGCGCTTCCAGGTGCATCGCATCGGCTCTGTGCAGCCGGTTCACGCGGCATTGCTGAAGGCGGAGCGTGCGACGCCGAAGCACGCGCTGGAGCAGTTGACCGAGCCCGCAGGCAAGAAGCCGGATGCGCCACGGCGCTTCAAGGAGCAGAAGCCGACGCTCACGCGCATCACCGGTACGCAGGCCGCGACGGTGCTGGCCTCGCTGGGGCCGTATCGCGAAATGCTTGAGCCGCAGCGGCAGCATCTGCTTTCCCTTTACCGGCCCGTGGATGTGGCGTTCAAGGTTGTCGGCACCGGCTCTGTGGGGCTGCGCGACTACTGCATTTACTTTGAGGGTAACGGGCCGGGCGATCCGCTGTTTCTGCAGATCAAGGAGGAGGCGTCGTCGGCCTACGCGCCCTACCTGCCGGAGGCTCATCCGCCGCACCACCATGGCCAGCGCGTCGCCGAGGGCCAGCGCGCGATGCAGTTGCAGTCGGACCCGTTCCTGGGATGGACGCACATCGGCGGGCGGCCCTTCATGGTGCGCCAGCTCAATGACCACAAGGGCTCCATTGAGATTGAGGACCTGGCTGGAGACGGGCTTGCCGCCTTTGCCGAGGTCTGCGGCGAGTTGCTGGCGCGGGGACATGCACGCTCCGGCGATCCGCTGGTGATTGCGGGCTATCTGGGCTCGGGCGGCGGCTTTGCCGAGGCGCTGGGAAAGTTCGGTTCGCTCTATGCCGACCAGACCGAGAAGGACTGGCAGGCGCTGCGCCGCCAAGGCAAAGGGAGAGCGAAAGCATAATCACAACCTCGGGAGACATACATGAATCGCCGCACATTTACGCAGTTGCTGGCCGCCACTATGCTCGGGCCTGCCGTACCAGCACTTCCAACAGCGAAAGCAGGGCAAAGCGCGGCCACGCACACGGTTCCGTATTCGCTCTCCGTGATGCTGTGGACGGTGTTCAACAAGCTGCCATTCGAGGAGCGGCTGGCAAAGGTGGCCGAGGCGGGCTACAGCAACGTGGAGTTGGTGGGCGAATACAACAACTGGACTGCGGATGACTTTGCCCGCGCCAACGCAGCGCGCAAGCGGCTGGGTATCCGCTTTGATGC
>JAKAFB010000017.1 GCA_021818105.1 Acidobacteriota bacterium | reverse complement strand
TGATTCTGCCGCCGCGACGGTTTGTGTATCCGGCTGAAGCGGAAGAGGTGGAGCGCGGCGCGCTGGAGGTGATGGTGCGGCCCGCGGGTGCAAAGCCGTTTCTGGCGACGTGCGCGCTGGGCTTTCGAGATGCGGCTGCGCCGACCGGTCTTTGGACTGCGCCTAATCCCGATGAGATATGCGCGGTGTCAGGCGGGTATGCATACATCATCGACACGCAGAGGCCGGAACGGTTCACGATGATTGAGTATCGGCCCGTGCTGCAGTTGCTGCCGGTGGCGGCGCAGGGCCTGCTGCTGTTTGTGGGGCATCACGCGATTCTGGCGTGGGGCGCGCAGGGCGAGGCATGGCGAACGGCGAAGCTCTCTGATGAAGGCGTGACGGTGACGGGCATCGAGGGCTGGGTACTGCGCGGGCTGGGCTGGAAGATGATTACCGACAAGGAGACGCCCTTCGCACTGGACCTGCGGACCGGGAGCCTGCTTGGGACTAACCCCGCGGCGTGAGCGCCGATGGCCTGTTTCAGAAGCTTGCGAAATCATCTGCAAACTTTCTGTGGAAAAGAAAAATAAATAAGGGGGGGGGTAGGGGGTGTCCCTGCCGGTACGGACCGGGCGGATGTCCGACAGATTAGACCGGGGGCATGTCCGACACTTTCGCTGGGCTCTGGCTTGTCATGTATCCATTGTGCGCCGGGACGGGGTAATCATCTGCAAAGTGGCGGCGGGTTTGGGGCGAGTGGAATGAGTGGGTTAGAGATGGGGCCCGGGGCGAGGGTGTTGACTTCGCGAAGGGCGGGAGGCTGAAGTCGTGCCCTGACACTAGGCGCGATTCCGAGTGTCAGGTCGGCGGATCGGGAGTTCAAAGTACCAAAGCAGCTCCTTCGCTCCGCTTACCCCACGGTCGCTACGCGACTGCGGGGCCCCAAGCTGCTCCGCTCAGGATGACAACGGAGTGGATAGGCAGGGGACGTGCTTCGCTCAGGATGACAGCTCTTTGAGTTCGTTGGGTTAGAGACAGAACTTTGCGCGACTGGAATCCCCAGTTACACAGCGCGAGTGGTGGCGGGCTGAGCTGCCACGCGGCGATGTGGGTTGCTCGTGGGCGGGTGGGCGGGTCAGGCTTCCTGCTCGCCCAGGGCCAGGCGGAGCTGGCGGGCTTCGTTCCAAGCGAGGCGCAGGCTGCCGGAGACCACTCCGCTGCCGAGGAGCTGGACGAGGCCGATGGTCCAGGCGATGGCGCGGGGCGGGCGGGATTCCGGCCAGAGCTCGCTGAGCGGACGGATGACACCGTTCGCGTCGGGGTGGTAGGCGCGCTCGTCCCAAGTGCGGGAGCCCTGCGGGAAGTCAGGATATTCGCGGATGGCGTCGAGGGTGGACTGCAGGAGTCGATGCTTCCACGGCTCGGCGTACTGGGGCATGAAGAGCACGTTGCTTTTGCGCTCGCGGCGGATCTCGTGGACGAACTCAGTGAAGCAGGTGGCGTTGGTGAGGTTGATGTTGGCGTTGGGCTCGACGCCGTGGCGGTCACCACCGGAGATGAGCAGCATGTTCCACTGCGCGGCGAGGCGGCGGACACGGCGGTTTTCGTCCCAGTTGCGCAGGCCGTTCAGCTCCAGCGCATGGAGGTGGGCGCCGTTTTTCTGGAGGAACTCATTGACGAGGAACTCGTGCTTCTGCTGGCCGATGAGGTAGAGATCCCAGAGCGGGTGATTGAAGACAACGAGGACGTTGGGTTCTTCATTGAGGGCGACGAGAATCTCAGTGAGGCGCGTGGGGCTGGGGTTGGCGGTGTAGTCCTCGAGGGTGAGCATCCAGCCGACGGCCTTGGAGCTGGGCAGGTTGTGGATGCCGAGGTGGAAGGACTGGACGCCGCCGTAGGGTGCGCTCCACTCGACGGAGACGGGGATGTGGCGGGCGGTGGGCACGGTGCGCAGCAGCATGGGGGCATTGATGTTGTCGTGATCCGAGAGGGAGACCAGGGGCGCGAGGCCAAGCTGCTCAATCTGACTGCTTTCGAGGTCGAAAGCCAACCGGGGAGTCATGGGCGGGGTCCAGTAGCTGGCGGCGTAGTTAAGGCGGACGCCGAAGCGGGCCTCGGAGCGACGCTCCAGGCGCTCAAGGATGGGGCGGATGATGGGGAATTGATTGCCGAAGTCGGCAAGGAAGTCCAGCGTTTCCCGGGATTGGTTGGTATGGCCGTGGAGCGAGACGCCGGTGCTGAATCCGCGCGCGGCGCGGTGGTTGCGCCACATGTACGAGATGGTCGAGTTGGCCATGCGTGCTGCTTCCTCCGCCGATGGAGTAAACCTTGCACTTTTAGTGTTGCAATGTGTCATCAACGGGAGATGAATAGGGGGCGAATGCAGGGTGAAAAGGCTGCGGCACCAAGCCGGTTACCACACGCGACGGCGCGCGAAGGTAGCTGCGGGGGTGACCAGGCGCGCTGGAGAAATTAGCAGACGAGATTAGCGGCTGGTCTTGGCAATCTCCGGGCCGAGGAAGTCCTCGAGCGTCCAGCCGGGCATGAGCTCCTGAAAGGCGTGTTCGGCCGCGGCGGTGGCTTCGGGAACGAGGTAGTTTTCTGTGAGCCCCTTGCGCAGGATTTCGAAGGCCGTTTCGGGCGTATCGGCGAACTGGAAGAGATCAAGATCCTTGGGCGAGATAGCGCCGGCTTCGACCAGGGCCTCGAGGTTGAAGACGCGCTTCCAATATTCGGGACCGTAGATGACGACTGTAATCCGCTTGGCCAGCTTGTGGGTCTGGGCGAGAGTGAGGATCTCGAACATCTCGTCGAGGGTGCCGAAGCCGCCGGGGAAGACAACAAGAGCCTTGGCCAGATAGGCAAACCACAGCTTGCGCATGAAGAAGTAGTGGAACTGAAAGTTGAGCGACGGGGTGATGTAGGAGTTGGGATGCTGCTCAAAGGGCAGGCTGATGTTCATGCCGATGGTCTTGCCGCCGGCCTCATAGGCGCCGCGGTTGGCGGCCTCCATGATGCCCGGGCCGCCACCGGAGGTGACAACAAAGCGGTGGCGATTGGAGGGAATCTTCGCAGACCAGGCGGTGAGCATGTAGGCCAGGCGGCGGGCATCCTCATAATAGCGAGCCATTTGCACGGCGGCCACAGCGCGCTTACGCTGGAGATCCGTGGCCTGGCCGGCGACAATCTGTGGCGCACGGGCGGGCTGCTCCTCGCAGGGTGCCGGCTGGCAGGATCCGGTATTGTCGAGCAATTCCAGTTCGTGGTTGGCCTCTTCGCGACCGTGGAAGCGGGCGGAGCCGAAAAATACGACGGTGTCCTGGATGCGCTCATGGCGGAAGCGGGCAAGGGGCTCCATGTATTCAGAGACGATGCGGATGAGGCGGCCGTCTGCGCTGTTGAGAAAGCCGGGGTTCTCATATGCGAGGGGCGCACGCTCGAGTGGGGGCGGAGCGCCGTTGCCGGGGATGACGGCGACGGGAGGCAGTTTTTCGTTAGAAGCATTGTTGACGGGGTCAGGCTGAAGATCGTCCTGCTCCGGGTCGTCCTCGTATTGAATGGTCATGGCTTATCTGCCCCGAAAACGGATGGCGTCCTGAAACGCGATCCATAAATTTAATAACCCCAATCCGGAGACAATTCCTCGCACGGCGCCGTTGGCGGCAAAGATGGACAACGTAGGATATTGCACGAACAGGGGGTTCTGGTCCCAGAAAAGGCTGGACCAAGGTGCGTAGAAGACGGCCAGGCCAATGTACATGCGGAGGAGCACGCGCAGGAAAAGCTCAGCGCGCACGAGCCAGCGGGGGATGCGCTGCGGCGGTGCGGGAGAGGGCGGTGCGGGCGGCACGGAAGAGGCGTTTCCAGGCTCAGGAGCCGGGCTCTCTGGCAACGAGGGCGATATCAGTTCCGGCTGCTGAGACATGCTTGGAATACACGCGTTACCCCAGTATTTTACCGGTGAACCGGTGGGGGAACGCCGTACTCAAACGGTAACACAGCGCGCGGGGTCACACGGCGATAGAGCAGCGGTGGAACCCGGATGTCCATTGCGGCTTCGGGTTCAGAAGCGCGGGGAAGCGCGGCCGTAGTGTTGCAAAAATGCGACAATGAGGGTAGCGTTCCCCGGCAGGATTCAGCGGAGGGGCACGCCGGGGGATCCTTGATCATGTTGCGAATTCTATCGACACACCTATTCCTGAATCAGCGGTTGCATCCGGGGCTGCTGGAGCTGGCCGAACGGTCCGGGGCGGAAGGTGTGGAGATTTTTGCCGCACGCCAGCACTTTGACTACACCAACCGCGAGCATGTGACGGAACTGGCATCGTGGTTCAGCGCCAACGCTCTGATTCCCTTCTCAATGCACGCGCCGGTGTATCCGGACCGGGAGATGGGCCGGGCCGGGGCTCCGGCGGTGAACGTGCTGCACCCGGAGAAGTCTCGCCGCATTGACGCCATGGACGAGATAAAGCGCGCGCTGGAGGCTGCGGAGCATATCCCCTTCAAGAACATGGTGATCCACCTGGGGGAGAAGGACGACGGCTGGTCACTGCGTACGCTGGAGTATGCCGAGGCCGCCCTGGAGCACCTGGGCGCATTTGCGCATCCGCTGGGCGTACGCGTGCTGGTGGAGAACCTGACCAGCGAGCCGACCACGCCTAGCCACCTGATGACGATTCTGGAGCTTGGCCACCTGAACAATGTGGCTGTGTGCCTGGACCTGGGACATGCGCACCTGACGGTGGGCGTGGCAGAGGCCATTGCCACGCTGGGCAACCGCATCGGCTCACTCCACGTGCATGACAACCACGGCGAGAAGGACGAGCATCTGTGGCCGGGCGACGGCACCATTGACTGGGCGGCGACGGCAGAGGCGCTGAAGGCGTTGGCGACCCCGCCAGCTGCGGTGCTGGAGATTGGGTACACGCTGGGCACGACTACGGCGGAGCTTCCCGAGCGCATTGAGCAGGCCTTTACGCGGCTGGGCTGACGGAGGATCTCACTTCTAGAAATGAGGATGCGTGTTCCCTAGCAGATGCGCGGGAGCTGCTCGCCGATTTGCGTAGGGATGACGCGGTTTGCGCCCATGGCTGTGCGCGCCACGAGCATGCGCGGATGCTCGGTGGTGACATGGCCGATGCGGGCCGCTTCCCTGCCCAGCGGGTGCGCGCGCAGGATTTCGAGCACGCGGCCGGCAACTTCCGGCGCGACGAAGAAGACAGCCTTGCCCTCATTGGCGACGTAAATGGGATCAAGACCGAGCAGTTCGCAGGCAGACTGCACTTCGGGCCGCACAGGGACCATGGTTTCGTCGATCGCGATGCCTACGCCGGAGGCGATGGCGATCTCATTGAGCGTGGAGGCAAGGCCGCCTCGGGTGGGGTCGCGCATGGCGTGGACGTTGGGGCCGACGGCGTCGAGCACTTCCGCGATGAGACCGTTGAGCGCGGCGCAGTCGGAGCGGATCTGGCTTTCGAATTCGAGGCCCTCGCGGACGCTCATGATGGCCATGCCGTGGTCGCCGATGGTGCCGGAGACAAGAACGGCATCGCCGGGCTGGGCCAGATGCGGGCCGATGGTGACCTCGGGGCGCAGCACGCCGACACCGGCCGTGTTGATGTAGCAGCCGTCGCCGTGGCCGCGCTCGACGACTTTGGTGTCTCCCGTGATGATGCGCACGCCCGCGTGGGCTGCTGCCTTCGCCATGGCGTCTGCAATGGCTGCGATCTGGGCAAGAGGAAAGCCCTCTTCCAGGATGAAGCTGGCGCTGAGAAAGCGCGGAACGGCGCCGGAGACGGCGAGATCGTTGACCGTCCCGTTCACGGCGAGCTCGCCGATGGAGCCGCCGGGAAAAAAGAGCGGCTGAACGACGAAGGAGTCCGTGCTCAGGGCGAGGCGGCTGGAGCCGAGGTCGAAGACGGCGGCGTCGCCGAGATTTTCGAGAGCCGGATTGCGGAAGGCGGGCAGGAAGAGGTGCTCGACGAGCTCGTTGCCAAGCTTGCCACCGCCGCCGTGTCCCATGACGATGGTGGGGTAGTCGGCGAGCGGGAGCGGGCAGCTCCAGTTGGCGAAGTCGGGCATGGCGGGCTTGTCAGGCATGGACCTCTCCAGAGGTTGCGGATCCAGCGGAGGCCAACTCCTCAGCCGACAGGAAGCGGCCGTAATTGTAGTAGGCGGCGCAGGCGCCCTCGCTGGAGACCATTGTGGCGCCGAGCGGATGGCGCGGTGTGCATTGCTTGCCGAAGGCCGGGCACTGGGCGGGCTTGATGGCGCCGCGCAGGACATCTCCAGAATGACAAAGCGGCGACTCCGCGGTGCGAATGCCAGAGATCTGGAAGCGCTCCTCGGCGTCGAAGTCGCGGTAGGCCTCGCTCAGTCGCCAGCCGCTTTTCGGAATCACGCCGATACCCCGCCATGCGCGATCGGTAACCTCAAAGACTTCCGCAAGCAGACTCTGCGCGGCGCGGTTGCCCTCGAATGTGACGACGCGGGGGTATGCGTTTTCGACTTCGTGGCGGCCTTCTTCAAGCTGCCTGACGGCGCGGCGGATGCCGTCGAGCAGGTCGAGCGGCTCAAAACCGGTGACGACGATAGGAATCTTGAATTTCTCGGCGAGCGGAGGGTACTCCCAGTAGCCCATGACGCTGCAGACGTGGCCTGCGGCCAGAAAAGCCTGAACTTGATTGCCCTGCGAACTCATGATGGCCTCAATGGCGGGCGGGACGAGGACATGGGAGACAAGCAGGGAAAAGTTGCGCAGGCCGCGCCGTTTGGCCAGATGCACGCTCATGGCGTTGGCGGGGGCTGTGGTCTCAAAACCGACGCCGAAGAAGACCACCTGGCGGTCGGGATTTTTGGCGGCGAGATCGAC
Organism: Acidobacteriota bacterium; assembly: GCA_021818105.1. Classification (GTDB taxonomy): domain Bacteria; phylum Acidobacteriota; class Terriglobia; order Terriglobales; family Acidobacteriaceae; genus Telmatobacter. The sequence continues at coordinate 42,297 of JAKAFB010000017.1, read as the reverse complement.
GGCGTCCAGGGGCGAGTAGACGACGCGGACATCGCCGCCGCGGCCTTTGACCTGGAAGAGGTCGCCGTTGGTGCCGGGGACGCGCAGCATGTCTCCGAAGCTGCAGAAGATGACGCCGGGCTGGGCGGCGATGGCGAGTGCCTTGTCAATGAGTTCGAGCGGTGTGACGCAGACGGGGCAGCCGGGGCCGTGGACCATCTCGATACAGGCGGGCAGCATCTGGTCGATGCCGTTCTTGATGATGGAGTGGGTCTGGCCGCCGCAGACCTCCATGATCTTCCACGGGCGCGTGGTGAGCTGGTGAATCTCGCGCGCCATGCGCTGGGCCACTTCGCCGTTGCGGAACTCGGTGAGGTACTTCATTGGGGGTCGCAACTGCCGTCGGGGCAGGGGGATTGGGGCTTATCGGCGGCGCGGGCAAAGGCCTCGTCTTCGCTGGCCAGCTCCTCGTCCAGTACACCCATGGCGCGAAAATCGGCGAGGGTCTGCTCGGCGCTCTCCTGGTCGATTTTGGAGATGGCAAAGCCGACGTGGACGATGGTGTAGTCGCCGACCTCGACTTCGGGCACATAGTCAAGGCAGACGCGCTTGACCACACCGCCGAAGTTCACTTTTCCCACGCGAAGATCGCCTTCGGTGATGATTTCGTCCACTCGTCCGGGAATCGCTAAGCACATGGCATCTCTCTTATACCGTGTTTGGGGCATCCGATCGCGTGATTCGAGTCACCGCGCAGCAACCGCTATCGCGCCAGCTTCGCATCCTTCTCTGCTACGCGCGCTTTTACGATTTTCCTGATGAGCGGGGCGGGCAGAGGCTTGTTCAGTGGGAATTGAAGTGTTCCCTTTGAGGTCTGGAAGGCTGCCAGCTCGTCTTTCATGTCGGCGAGCACGGCCAGGCTCATGGGGAAGAAGCTGCAGTGGTTCTTGAAGGCCGCGTAGGCTACCAAGCCGCCCTTCTTGTAGCGGAAGGCGGGCATGCCGTAGCTGAGGGCCTCGGTAGCCTCGGAGGGCGCGGCAGAGCGGATGGCGGCACGGACCTTCTCCAGTGTGGTGCGCCCGGGCTCCGGGACTCGGGCGAGGTAGGCTTCGACATCCGCGGCGGTCTCGCGTGCAGGTGCGCTGGCCATCATCGAGCTCTTGCGGATCGCTGGCGCGGTGGCGGCCTTAGCGGCTGAGCCAGCCTGGTCGCTTTTGCCTTACTCATACATGCCTCTGAGGATATGCTGCGGGGACACGACCCATGATCCGCGCCCCGCAGCGTGGGCCTAGTTATTTTTTCTTTGCCTTGGGCGCAGGAGTGGGTTCGCCGGACATTGTCGCGATGTCCGAAACCACCTTCCAGGAGCCGTCGGGCTGCTTGCGATAGACCGTCACGTAACTTCCCTGCGCGTCAACGACCTTGTGGGTTTTGGGATTCGTCATGGACGTCTGGAAGTCACCCTGCGTATACGCGAGGTCGCCGGACTTGGAGACATCCACGGTGGCGGACTGGAACTTGAGCGAAAAGGCTGGATCAGCGACTAATTGCTTCAATTCGCTCACAATCGCATCCTTCCCCTTGGCCGCAGGAGAGTTGGGCCCCATAAGGACAGCGTCGCCAGCATAGTAGGCAGCGATCTTGTCGACATTCTTTGTGACGTAGTCGTCGTTCCATTGCTTTTCCAGTTCGGTGATGGCCCTGACGTCGGCATCGTGGGTATCTGGGACTGCGGGCGGCGGCGGCGGGTTGCACCCAGCCAACACCAGCCCAAAGAGCGCTGTACTACAGAGAGTCGCAATTGCTTTCATCGAGACTTTCCTCCTCCAGGGAACCCTTATGCGTATGAGCGAAGGAACCATGGCGTATCCGAAGATGATGCACGGAATCTGGCCGGAGGTAAACCTCAATCGATGCGGGGGAAGGGATTTTGCATTTTTCGCACGAACCGAAGCTGCAAAGTATGGGCACGGAAGAAGGCTGGCAAGGGGGAGTTTGCAAGCCGGAGGGGTGTCAATGCTGGTCGTTCCGGGAGCGCACCTCGGCGAGATAGGCATACCACTCGGCCAGGCCTGTGCCAGTTTTGGCGGAGGTTTCAAAGATGCGGATGCCGGGGCGAATCTCGTGGATGTTATGGAGCGCGGCCTCACGGTTGAAACCGCAGGGCTCTGCGAGGTCAATTTTGGTGATGACGGCGGCGTCGGCGGAGTTAAAGAGCGAGGGGTATTTGAGCGGCTTGTCTTCGCCCTCGGTAACGCTGAGCAGGACGACGCGAATCTTTTCGCCGAGATCGTAGCTGGAGGGGCAGACGAGGTTGCCGACGTTCTCGATGAAGAGGTAGTCGAGCGCGGCGAGGTCCCAGCCGTCGAGATGCCTGCCGACCATCTCGGCCTCAAGGTGGCAGATGCCGTGGGTGTTGATCTGGCGCACGGGCGCGCCGCTGGTGGCGAGGCGCTGCGCATCGTTGTCGGTTTCGAGGTCGCCGACGAGTGCGGCGGCTTTGGCTCCTGCGGTGTGTAATTCGCGCAGGGTGCGCTCAAGAAAAGATGTCTTGCCGGTGCCAGGGCTGGAGACGAGATTGAGGACGAGCACGCCTGCGGCCGCAAAGCGCTGGCGCAGGCCGGCGGCCAGCTCGTCGTTCTTCTTGAGGATTCCGCGCCGCAATTCGACAATCCGCGTGGTCATGCTATTCCCTCGGGTTCTTCAATCTCAATGGCTTCAATTTCCAGCTCGCGGCCCTGGAGCAACTGCGTTGCGGGGGTGCCGCAGCGGGGGCAGCGCATGCTCATGATGCCGGCAAGCTCCACTTCACGACTGCAGGGAGCACAGTGAGCTTTGACGGGCAAAGTTTTGACGACGAGCACCGAGCCAGCCAGCGGCGTGCCTTCCGTGACAATGCCGTAACAGAACTGCAGCGAGTCCTCGACCACCGCCGCGAGAACGCCCACGCGCAGGCGGACCTCCTTGACATGGGTACCGGGATAGGCGGCCAGCGACTCAGTCACCGTGTCCACGATGCTGGAGACGATGGAAAGCTCGTGCATTCATCTTGGATTCTACGCCGGGTGGAGCGCGGAGGATGTGCGCCGCGGCACGGCTGCTGTGCGCGCGGCAACGGTTGTAAGATGGCAGCAGAAAGGGACTTCCCCGTGAGCAAAGCTGTTGCCCCGCATCCGCATACGACGTCGCGCCTGGCCCTGAGCGAGCTGGCACCGGGGGCGATGCAGTCTGAGATTCGCGCCATGACGACCGAGTGCGACCGCATGGGCGGCATCAACCTGGCGCAGGGAGTGTGTGACACGCCGGTGCCGGCGCCGGTGGAAGCAGAAGCGCTGGCGGCGATTCACGCGGGCCACAACATCTACACGCGGCTGGACGGCATTGAGCGGCTGCGCAAGGCGATTGCGGCCAAACAGATGCGCGACTACGGGATGCGCTACGACGCGGAGACGGAGGTGCTGGTGGCGAGCGGCGCGACGGGCGGGTTGCATGCCGCGTGCATGGCACTGCTGAATCCCGGCGATGAGGTGCTGCTGTTTGAGCCGTTCTATGGCTACCACGTGAGCACACTGAAGTCGATGCGCGTGAAGCCGGTGCTGGTGCCGCTGGCTGCGCCGGACTGGGAACTGGATACGGACGCGCTGCATGCAGCCATCACGCCGAGGACGCGGGCAATGATAGTGAACACGCCGGCGAACCCGAGCGGCAAGGTCTTCAGCCGCGCGGAACTGGAAGCGATTGCGGAAGTGGCGCGGACGTATGACCTGTTTGTCTTCACCGATGAGATCTACGAGTACTTTGTCTACGATGGGACGAAGCATATCTCGCCCGCAACGCTTGATGGCATGCGCGAGCGGACGATTGTGATGTCGGGCTTCAGCAAGACGTTCAGCGTGACGGGCTGGCGGCTGGGCTACGTGACGGCGGACGCGCAGTGGATGGGCGCGATGGGCTACTTCCACGACCTGACGTATGTGTGCGCGCCGGCTCCGCTGCAGCATGGGGCCGCGGCAGGGCTGGAACAGTTGCCGCCGGAGTTCTACACGCAACTGGCGGCGGATCATCAATCGAAGCGAGAGCGGATACTGGCCGCGCTGCGCGATGCGGGCATGGAGCCGACGGTGCCTGCGGGCGCGTATTACGTGCTGGCGCGGGCAAGCCACCTGCCGGGCAAATCCGCCGCCGAGAAGGCACGCCACCTGCTGCGTGCCACGGGCGTTGCATCCGTTGCTGGGTCGGCGTTCTTTCGGCAGGGGCATGGCGAGGATCTGCTGCGCTTCTGCTTTGCCAAAAAAGACCACGATCTGGACGAGGCCTGCGCGCGCCTGCGCCGGCTGTGACAGGCACGGCGAGCCGATAGAATCGGCACGCGGGATTGGGCTTGATGAGCAAGTCTGGAGGAAGGGCAGATTGTGAACGAGTTTCCCCATGCTATGCTGCGCGAAATCTACGAGCAGCCGGACGCCATTGAGCGGACACTGAATCTTTATCTGGATGGGCACAACTTCAATTCCAAGGCCTTTGTTGCACTGGCAGAGTGGCTGAATCCGCGTGGGGAGGTCCTGATTGCCGCCAGCGGGTCAAGCCGACATGCAGGGTTGGCCGCGGAGGTCATTTTTGAAGACCTGTGCGGGCTGGCTGTAGACGTGGAGTACGCGAGCGAGTACGGCTGCCGGACCGCCGCCAATCCGCGACGGCCCTCGGTGCTAGTGATTTCGCAGTCGGGCGAGACGAGCGACACGCTGGCTGCGCTGCGCTGTGCCCGCACGGGCGGACAGCAGACTCTGGCGATTGCCAACGTGGCGGGGAGCACCATGCTGCGCGAGGCCTCGGCTGCGATGCCGCTGGCCGCGGGGCCGGAGCTGGCGATTCCCGCGACAAAGAGCTTTACCTGCCAACTGACGGCCCTCTATGTGCTGGCGCTGTATGAAGCTGACCGGCTGGGCACGCTGGACGCGGCGCACCTGCAGGAACGCATTACCGAGCTGCGCGCGCTGCCTGCGCGGATTGCGCGGCAACTGGATGGCTGGCGCACGCAGATGGCGGCGCTTGCGGCGAAGTATCGCGATGCGGCGAGCTTCCTCTACCTGGGCCGCGGCGTGCACTATGCGATTGCCCGCGAAGGCGCGCTGAAGATGAAGGAGTCCTCGTATGTGCAGGCGGAAGGCTACCCGGCGGGCGAGTTGAAGCACGGGCCGAATGCGCTGGTGAGCGAGAAGGTGCCGCTGGTGGCCGTAGCGACGGTGGACCGCAGCCTGGATGACTCTGTGATGCGCTATGAGAAGACACTGCAACTGCTCGAAGACATGAAGAAGCAGGGCGCGCGGGTGATTGCCGTGGCCAATGCGGGCGACCGCGACGTGGCGGCGCTGGCAACGGATTGCGTGACGGTGGAGACAGCGAGCGAGCACCTGCTGCCGATTCCCGAGGTGATTCCGCTGCAGCTTTTTGCCTACTGGATGGCGGTGGAGCGCGGCGTGGATGTGGATCGACCACGCAATCTGTCGAAGGCCGTGATTGAAGCGCAGTGAGCAACGAGTAGACGCAGGGCGGCTCCAGTAGACTGGGATAGCAATGAGTTCACTGCACAGGATGGGTTGGGCAGCATTGGCATGCGCGCTGGGCGCGGCGCTGGCGGGCTGCGGCACGCCGGGCGCTCCGCAGGCGCCCTCGCTGAACCTGCCGGGGCGCGTGGCTGACTTGACGGCTATTCGCGCAGGCAACCAGGTAACGCTGCAATGGACGATGCCGACGCGCAATACAGACAAGCTCGCACTGAAGGGCGATGTGGACGTGCGCGTGTGCCGGCAGGAGGGCGCGGGCGGTTGTGCGGCTGCGGGTAAGGATCTGATGATCGCTCCCGGAGCCACGGGCAAGTTCACCGAGACGCTGCCTTCTGTGCTGGCTGCAGGAGCGCCGCGGGTGCTGACTTACTTTGTGGAATTGAAGAATCCAAAGGGGCGGTCGGCTGGGCTGTCAAATGCTGCAGCGGTATTGGCTGGAGCAGCTCCCGCACAGGTGGAAGGGCTGGCGGCGGAGGTACGCAAGGCGGGCGTGGTGCTGCGCTGGACACCCGACGGCGAAGACCAGCCAGTGCGGTTGCAGCGCACGCTGCTGACGCCGCCCGCAAAGGCGCAGAAGGGTTTGCTGGCGGAGCCGCCGGAGCCGGCGCAAGTGAACTTGCTGGTGGAAACAGGTCTGCAAACGGGCAGCGCCATTGACAAGAACATGCGCTTTGGCGAGGCGTATGAGTATCGAGCGCAACGCGTGGCAGGGATTGTGGCCAACGGGCAGACGCTGGAGCTGGCAGGCTCGTGGTCGCAGCCGGTGCGCGTGGAAGTGCTCGATGTGTTTCCTCCGACGGTGCCGCAGGGATTGGCCGCCGTGGCAACGATGGACGAAAGCGGCAGGCAGGCTGCCATTGACCTGAACTGGCATCCGGTGAACGACCCTGATTTGGCAGGCTATGTGGTGTACCGGCGGGAGGACGGCGCAGCGTGGCAGCGCATCTCGCCTGCGGAGCCGGTGGCCGGCCCCGCGTATCACGATGCGCAGGTGCAACCGGGGCACACCTATCACTACGCCGTAAGCGCGGTGGACCACGGCGGGCATGAGAGCGCGCGCTCGACCGAGACACAGGAGACAGTGCCCGCGCAATGACGCACTGCGCCGTATAACGTACAGGGAGAAGACACATGAAGTATTGCCGCTTTGTGGTGGAGGAGCAGGTTTGCTACGGGACGGTGGAAGAGCGTGAGGGCGAGTGGTGGATCAAGGGCCTTGCGCCCGCGCCAGAGGAGGACCTGGCCTTTCATCTTGCGCACCTGCGCGGCGCCGCGCGCAGCGTGTATTTTGACTCGATGCCGCTGAGCGCAGCAACACTGCTGCCGCCGGTAACGCCGTCAAAGATTGTGTGCGTAGGCCGCAACTATCGTGACCACGCAAAGGAACTGGGTAACGAGGTACCCGCTGAACCGCTACTATTTTTCAAGCCACCGTCGTCGCTACTTGCACCAGGAGGCGTGGTGCAGATGCCGCCTGCCGCGGCGCGCGTGGACTTTGAAGGCGAGCTGGCTCTGGTGATTGGCCGCCGCGCGAGCAAGCTGAAGGCCGACGCGGACTGGCGCAGCTACGTGCGCGGCTACACCGTGGCCAACGATGTGACGGCACGCGACCTGCAGAAGAAGGACGGCCAATGGACACGCGCCAAGGGCTTTGACACGTTTTGCCCTGTCGGCCCGTTTGTGAGCGATGAGGTGGACCCAGAGGTGGGACTGACGGTGGAGACACGCGTGAACGGCGAGCTGCGCCAGCATGGCTCGACGACGGATTTCATCTTTTCGATTCCTGCACTGCTCGAGTACATCACGGCAGCGATCACGCTGGAGCCGGGTGACCTGCTGCTGACGGGCACTCCGGCAGGCGTGGGGCCGCTGGCGGCCGGCGACCGCGTGGAGGTGTTGATTGGCGGGCTGGGCGTGCTGAGCAACACCTTTGCGCAAGCCGCTGAATAACGGCTTGTTGCCGCGCGCAAGCAACCTGTGCGGCTGCTGCGAAATCCAAAATAGCAGTAGACTGTAGTTCTGGAAGATCAGCCGGGAATCCTTTTTCCCCTGGAGGAATCATGCCGCAGAATCTGCTTGAACAATTGCGCACGTTCACCGTTGTGGTTGCCGACACCGGCGATATGGAAGCGATGGAGCAGTTCCATCCGCAAGATGCGACGACCAACCCGTCTCTGATTACGGCTGCGGCGCAGATGCCGCAGTATCAGCCAATCGTGGACGGCGTGCTGAAGGATGCGCGGAAGGAGCTGGGCGAAGGCGCAGCGGACAAGACCGTGGCCAACCTCGCCTTCCAGCGGCTCGCGATTGCCTTTGGCAGAAAGATTCTGGACATCGTGCCGGGCCGTGTCTCCACTGAAGTCGACGCGCGTCTCTCTTTCGACACCGAGGGCACCATCAAGCAGGCGCGCAGCATCATCGCGCAGTATGACGCCATCGGCATTGGCCGCGAACGCGTGCTCATCAAGATTGCATCGACGTGGGAAGGCATTCGCGCCGCCGAGGTGCTGGAGAAGGAAGGCATCCACTGCAACCTGACTCTGCTCTTTGGCCTGCACCAGGCAATCGCCGCGGCCGATGCGGGCGCGACGCTGATTTCGCCCTTCGTGGGGCGGATTCTGGACTGGTACAAGAAGGACACGGGCAAGGATTTTCATGGTGCGGATGATCCCGGCGTGCAGTCGGTGACGCAAATCTACAACTACTTCAAGAAATTCGGCTACAAGACGGTGGTGATGGGCGCGAGCTTTCGCAACATCGGCGAAATTTGCGAGCTGGCGGGCTGCGACCTGCTGACGATTTCTCCGCAACTGCTGGCAGAGCTTGAGTCCACCGAAGGCACCCTGCCACGCAAGCTGGACCCCGAAGCAGCCAAGGCGATGCCGATTGAAAGAATCAAGGTTGACAAGGCGACCTTTGACCGCATGCATGCCGCCGACCGCATGGCGACAGACAAGCTGAAGGATGGCATCGAAGGCTTCTCTGCCGCACTGGAAAAGCTGGAGGCGATGCTGGCCAAGCGGCTGGCTGAGCTGGAATCGCGCACGCCTGCCACCGTGTAGGCAGCATCGCGCTTCATGTGCAAAAGGGCGGCCTGCGCGGCTGCCCTTTTCCTTTGTGTTGCGAGAGAGCCCTTCGCAATCTAGGCAACACTCTGCCAAAAAATTCGCTGCCCCCTCTTGGCAAACGCGACAATTCCGTTTATTTCAGTGTCAACACCCTGTAGACAGGGCAGTGGCTGGCATCCCCGGCTGCACGCTGCACGACCTGCCGGCCAGTGCCTGAACAGCAAGGCCGGCTGCGCGCGCAGCCAAGGAAGGTGTGTATGCAGGCACAAGCTCATCCGCTCGAACCGTTCTTTCAGCAGGTAGTTCGCAACAGCTATGAGGGCAAGCTGGGCCTGCATGATCCTGATGTGACGAGTTATGTAGCGCGTCTGCTCTGCGAGTTCTCCGAGGCGGAGAATCTCTACAAAATGCACGATGCCATGGGCCGGCCCGTGGAGGATCTTGACGCGATGATCGAGGCCGCCGATCCGGTGAATGGCAGTGCGCCCTCCTTTGACGCAGAGCGCGCCATACGCAAGTACATCGGCGACTACGCGCTGTTTGTGGGCGGCATGTATCCCGAAGCGACGATCCAGGGCGGGCGGCATCATGGGCCGCATCCAAGCCTCGGCGAACTGATTGAGGCAGGCAAGGCGAGCTACTACATCGTGAGCCGTTTTGACCTGTTTGAATATGCGCCGGAGGCTCCGCTGTTTGCGCGGCTCTCTGAGGGATTCGAGCGATGCCTGCTGGGCCTGAACCTGGTACGCGATGACCTTACGCGACGCAAGGCGCTGATGCTGCCGTACCTGAACTGACGCTACCGCCCGCGGCGCACCTGCAGGGAGACGCCCGCAACCACGGAGCGGCCCTGCATGCGCACACCCTGAATCTCCTCGTAGCCCGTGTTGCTGAGATTCGCCAGACGGACATAGGGACGGATGCGGCCCGTGTCATGCGTGAGCGCGAGATCCCACACCGGGTAGGGATCCTGATGATAGAGCTGCGCGATCTGCACGCTGTTGCGCAGGGTGACAGTATGGCCGAACAATGCAGTCCACTCGGCGCGCGCGTTTTGCGTGGGGTAGTTGAAGACGTACTCGGATTGAAGTCCGTTGAGCGATCTGCTGTTGCCGTGAATCGCTGTCCAAGCGAGGCGAACAGTCTGCGCGTGCAGCGGCAGCCACGTAGCGGAAGTTTCCACTCCGGCAAAGCGTGGACCGGCAAGGTTCACGGCCTGCCACGGCTGCGTTTGCGCGGCGCGCACATAGTCAATGCTGTTGTGCTGCTGCGTATAAAAGCCGGTGACGGAGAGCGAGAGCTTGCGGCCTGGTGCCCAGTCTGCGCCGGTGTCGAAGCTCCAGGCGGACTCCGGCTTGAGGTTGGGATTGCCGATCGTCACTGGATCGGAATAGTAGAGATCAGTGTAGGTGGGGATGCGAAAGCCGTAGCCGGAACTAGCGCGCAGCTTCAGTGCGTCTGCTACGCGCACGCTGCCGGCCACGTGCGGAGCAAGAATGAATTGTGAACTGCCAGAAAATCCTTCCTCGCGCAGGCCAGTGGAGAAAGTCCAGCGATGACGATGCGGATGCAGGTCGAGGTCCGCATAACCCGCTCCGCGATTGCGCGCATGCCGGCCGAGGTTGTTGCTTTGGATGCTGTCGCCGTCCGCCTCAAGACCAAGGAGAACAAGTCCGCCGGAGATTGGCTGCGTGTGACGTAGATTGGCCTGCCACGAGCCGTCAACATGATTGTTTTCGTAGAGCGCAGGATTGTCACGGACGAGAATGAACTCATCGGTATGACGGCGGTATCCGAAGGCGGACTGCGTGCGCTGGCCAAGATCCTGACGCACGGACGCGAACCATCCCTTCGTGCGCTCCCAGGAGGGATAGGGGCCGTAGAATTGCGACGCGCCGAATGAGCGGTCGCTGGCGGCGAAGAGCAGGTCAGTGAGTCCGAGGCGCGAGCTGAGCCAGCTTTCAAGCGCAGCGTTCTGATTGCGGTAATCGCGATCGGGAATGAAGCCCGTGGAGAGATTGTGGCTTGCGGTGAGGCGGCTGCTGGCGCGGCGCCTCACCAGCTCGGCTGCCACGGACTGCTCATTGGTGCCGAAGTTACCTGCGCCTGCCGTGAAGACCAGCGAGCTGGCCGCGGGAGCAGCGGTGAGAAAGTCAACTGCGCCACTCAGGGCATCTGCCCCGTGCAGTGTGGATCCGGCGCCGTGCAACACCTGGATGGAGTGCATGGCGTCGAGGGGGATGGGCAGATCGAGGTCGTGATGCGCGGTCTGGCTGTCGTCAATGCGGAAGCCGTTGAGAAGGATCAGCGTCTGCTCAAAACTGCCACCACGGAGCACAATGTCGTCCTGCGCACCGCCCGCGCCACGTTGCTCGATGAAAACGGAGGGGTCGCTGCGCAAGCGGTCGATGGGCGTGGCGAGGGCAAGGCGGCCCTGCGCGAGCGGCAGGATGGTCACGGAGCTTGACGACTCCGCCAGCGGAACGGGCGTTGCTGAGCCGAGGACCACCATGGTCTCAGATGTGGCCGTCCACCTGGGTGTTTGTGAGGGCGAATGCGGCGCGGAGGCGTTTTGCGTGCTGGCGCTTTGCGCGCAGGCGACGAGAAACAAGAATGCTGCTGCCTGCATAGCAATATGGTTGCGCATAGATGGGGCTTTCTTTATGGTGACGCCTGGCTGGTATGGCGACAACGACAATTTGATTCAATAGTAAATAGTTTCGGAATAAACTATTCTTAGGTCGGCCATGCGTATCAATGCATTTCTGCGGGAGAGTCCCATGTTTGCCGTGAGCAGCGCGGCGCGGAGATTCGAGTCACTTGGCGCCGGTGCTCTGGCGACGGACAATCTTAGCTTTCTGGAGGGGCTGGTGCTGGCGGCGTTGTTTTTTGAAGCGCCGCAGTTGGTGAAGCCATCGCAGCTAGCGGCCACCTTCCAGACAAGCCGCGGCAACATCAGTCATTGTATCTCGTCGCTGGAGGCCAGGGGGCTGCTGCACAGGCGGATTGACCCCGAGGATGCACGGGCCTATCTGCTGACGCTGAAGCCGCAGGGACGGCGCTGCGCGTTGCGCGTGATTGCCGCGTTTGACAGGTTGCAGAAGGACTTTGAGAGCGAGATTGGCAAGACGGCGCTGGCCGAGATGCTGAAGTCCCTGCACAAACTGGAAGCACGTGCCGCGCAGCAGTAGGATTCGCGGTGCTGGTCATTGACACGTGTTCGCGCAGCGTGCTGAACCTTGCGTGGTCGAAGGGAATCACGCAAGGCCCTTTGAGCGACACTGAGCCGGATCTACTCCGACCAGACTGCCAGCACGTTGCCGGTTCCGTCGCTGAAGTGGAAGCGATGGCCACCCGGAAACGCGAAGGTGGGCACAACGATCTCGCCGCCTGCCTCGGTGATTGCGGATTGAGTAGCCTCGAGATTAGTGGAATAGAGCACGATGAGCGGAGCGGTCTTTGCAGGGGCATCGTGCGCCTCAGTCCTATAGAAGCCACCGTTGATTCCGGCTGAGTCCGCGCTGAAGCTCGCGTAATCCGGCCCCCAATCCTGAAAGCTCCAACCGAAGATGGTTGCATAGAAGTGTTTTGTCCGCTCCATGTCAGTGGATGCGAACTCGATGTAGTTGATCTGGTGATGATGTCCTGGATGGCTCATGGCTTTTCTCTCCGCGTTGTACAGCGTGAAGTCATGGCAAGGCGTGGTGGACGCGCCACGGGCACACCTTTGCCGGTGCGCTTCTGAACGCCTCCATCCACAGTCCCCAGAAGCGGAAGAGTGCAGGTAGAGTCCGCTGGTTGACGAACGGCGCGGACTGCCGAGGTACGCAACGAACGTACCAGACCCGCTCCAGACACGCAAGACGAATTCGCGTTTACAGGATGTAGCGGCTCAGGTCCTGATCCTTGACGATGGTGGCAACCATGCGGCGCACGTACTCCGGCGTGATGGTGAAGACCCGCTCCGGACCGGAGGCGGTCATGCGTTCGCCGTAGGGCAGTGGCGCATAGGACTCCTTGCGGATGGCCTCGGAGAGCGCCGCTGCGGACTCTGCGTCCGGCACGCGGCGGGCTACGTCAGGCGCGAGGAAGCTCACGTCTTCGAGCACGCGCTCCATGATGGTGTGCAGGCGGCGGGCGCCGATATTCTCAGTCGTCTCATTCACCTTGAAGGCGAACTCGGCAATCTCGCGTAAGCCCTCGGGTGTGAACTCGAGGCGGACGCCTTCGGTTTCAAGCAGTGCAGTGTACTGCTTTGTAAGCGAGGTCTTGGGCTCGGTGAGAATACGCAGGAAGTCATCGACCGTAAGCGATTTCAGTTCCACGCGTATCGGGAAGCGGCCCTGAAGCTCGGGAATGAGGTCGCTGGGCTTGGAGACGTGGAATGCGCCGGCGGCAATAAAGAGGATGTGATCCGTGCGCACCATGCCGTAGCGCGTGTTCACGGTGGTGCCTTCCACAATGGGCAGGATGTCTCGCTGCACGCCCTCGCGCGAAACGTCAGGGCCATGACCGCCCTCGCGGCCCGCAATCTTGTCAATCTCGTCGAGGAAGATGATGCCGCTGGTCTCAACGCGCTCGGTGGCGACGCGGTTCACCTGGTCCATGTCAATGAGGCGGCCTTCTTCCTCCTGCACGAAGTAGTCGAAGGCGTCGGTCACCTTCATTTTGCGCTTCTTGGAGCCGCCGCCAAAGATGTTCGGCAGCATATCCTTGAGGTTCATCTCCATGTCCTCAAGGTTCTGGTTGCTGATGATGCCGAACTGCGGCGTGTTGCGCTCGCGCACGTCAATCTCGACCATGCGGTCATCGAGCTTGCCCTCGCGGAACTGCTGGCGAAGCTTTTCGCGCGAGCGCTGATGGCTGTCTGCGCCGGGCAGCGTGAGCTGGCCCTCCTGCGCGGGCGAAGCCGGAGGAGGCGGCAGCAACACATCGAGCAGGCGCTCCTCGGCGTTCATCTCCGCCTTGTCTTCCACTTCCTCCAGGCGCTCTTCGCGCACCATGTCAATGGCGATCTCGATGAGGTCGCGGATCATGGATTCGACGTCGCGGCCCACGTAGCCAACCTCAGTGAACTTGGAGGCCTCGACCTTGAGGAACGGAGAGTTGGTGAGGCGCGCGAGCCGGCGCGCAATCTCAGTTTTGCCCACGCCCGTTGGCCCAATCATGATGATGTTCTTGGGCATGATGTCTTCAGCGAGATCGGGGGGCAGCTTCTGGCGGCGCTGGCGGTTGCGCAGCGCGATGGCCACGGCTCGCTTGGCGGCACGCTGGCCCACCACATGCTTGTCGAGCTCGGCGACGATCTCGCGCGGCGTCATCTCGTCGAGCGAGAGTTCCTGTTCTTCGGCGGATGCTGGCAGATAGATGGCCATAGGTCAGGCAGGGGAAGCAGTCCGCTAACCCTTCAGCTCCTCGATGGTGACGTGGTCGTTGGTGTAGATGCAGATGTCGGCGGCAATCCTAAGGGACTTCTCGGCGACTTCGCGTGCGCTCAGGGTGGTGTTCTCCAGCAGCGCACGGGCGGCTGCAGTGGCGTAACTGCCGCCGGAGCCGATGGCTGCAATCTGCTCGTCGGGATCAATGACGTCGCCCGAGCCTGAGATGAGAAACGTTTGCCCCAGGTCGGCGACGACGAGTAGCGCCTCAAGGTTGCGCAGCATCTTGTCTGTACGCCAGTCCTTGGCCAGCTCCACTGCGGCGCGGTTCAGGTTGCCAGCGAACTGCTCCAGCTTGGACTCAAAGCGCGCGAAGAGCGAGAAGGCGTCCGCGGTGGAACCGGCGAATCCGGCGAGGATTCTGTCCTGATAGAGGCGGCGGATTTTACGCGCGGAATGCTTGAGCACGTGATCGCCGAGCGTGACCTGCCCGTCGGCCGCCATGACTACCTGGCCATTGCGGCGCACACAGACCACGGTTGTGGAACGGATGCGGGGACGATTTGGAGCGGCAGCCTTCTGCGATGGCAAGCGAAAACCTCCGGAAATCAGGACGTCCGGCAGGCCGGAAATCTTTCAAGACGCAATCATCAGTATAGGGCAATTTTGCGGGCGGTTCCGGCTAGTTCATACCCAGCGGGAACACGTTTGTGGCCGAGGTAACCTGCGCAGACAACGGGAGCGGAGTTTGACGCACCCACGCTGGGGCACTAGCTTGGAAGAATGCGGAGCGGCGGTGCAGGCTCCGCGCCAAGGAGCACAGATGCGGAGCAGAATTTCTTTCTGGTCATGGAAGGGAGCCTTGGCCCTACTGGCCCTGGCCATGGCCTGGCAGTGCGCGCTGGCCCAGGATCTGAAGAGCTTTGAGCAGAAGATCACCACAAAGGTGCTGCCCAACGGGCTGACGCTGATCCTCTGCAATCGCCCGGAGGCGCCGGTGTTCAGCTACACAACCTTTGTGGACGCAGGCGACGTAAATGACCCCAGCGGCGAGAGTGGGCTGGCGCACATGTTCGAGCACCTGGCGTTTAAAGGCACAAGCCAGATCGGCACCAGGGACTACAAGGACGAGAAGATTGCGCTGGCCAAGGTAGAAGCGGCCAACAACGCGTATGAGGCGGAGTATCTGAAGCCGGTGGGCCGCGACCCGAAGAAGCTGGAAGAGTTGAAGAAGGCGTTTATTGAAGCGCAGACCGAGGCGCAAAAGTACGTCGTCCCCAACCTGTTCACCGAGGTGGCCGAGCGCAACGGCGCGACGGGCCTGAACGCCTCCACCGGGCTGGACGAGACGATGTATTACTGGTCGATGCCGGAGAACCGGCTGGAGCTGTGGGCGTGGCTGGAAAGCGGACGCCTGTCAGACGCAGTGCCGCGCGAGTTCTACAAGGAACGCGACGTGGTGCTGGAGGAGAGGCGCATGCGCACCGACTCCAACCCCATCGGGCGGCTGGTGGAGCAGTTCCTGGCCACTGCTTATGTGGCGCACAACTACGGGCGCAGCAGCATCGGCTGGCCCAGCGAAGTAAGCCAGCTTTCCGCCACCGAGGCAATGGCCTTCCACAGGAAGTACTACATTGGCTCGAATATTGTGGTGGCGATTGTGGGCGACGTGAACGCGCAACGGGACCTGCCGCTGCTGGAAAAATACTTCAGCAAGGTTCCCGGCGGCCCCAAGCCAGAAGAGATGACCACGGTGGAGCCGAAGCAGTTTGCGGAGAAATCGGTGGTAATTCGCGAGCAGACGCAGCCCTTCTATATTGAGGGCTACCACCGGCCCAGCTACCGCAGCCCGGACGACGCGGTATACGACGCAATCCAGGACATCATGTCGAATGGACGGGTGTCACGGCTGTATCGCAGTTTGGTGCGCGACCAGCAGATTGCCGCCGAGGCAGAAGGCTTCAGTCCCTTCCCCGGCGACAAGTATCCGAGCCTGTTCGCTTTCTACGCGGTTCCGCTGCCGGGCCACACGCCGGCGGAGATGCGCGCAGCGATTCACAAGGAGATTGAGAAGCTGAAGACAACGGACGTGACAGACGACGAGCTGGCGATGTTCAAAACGCGGGCGCGCGCCGACCTGTTGCGCGGCTTGGCCGACAACCAAGGCCTGGCCAATGCGCTGGCAGAGTACCAGACGCGCTACGGCGACTGGCGAGAGCTATTCCTGCAACTGGACCGCATTGACAAGGTAACGAAGGCAGATATTCGCCGCGTGGCGAACGAGATCTTTGTGGCCTCCAACCGCACCAGCGCCGAGATTGAAACAGAGGCTCCTGCCACAGCTGCAAGCAATGAGGGAGGCGCACAATGAAAATGCACCTGACCGGAAGCGCTTCCCGCATGCTTTTCATGGGCGCAGCAACATTGGCTCTGTTGGTGCCCTCTCCCATGCCCGCGCAACAGGCCAAGCCGTGGGACCAGATTCCCATTCCGCCACTGCATGAGTTTAAGCCGCACCAGCCGGTGCGCATCGAGCTGAAAAACGGCATCGTGCTGTTCCTGCAGGAGGATCACGAACTGCCCTTCATCAACGGATCGGTGCTGATTCCCGGCGGCTCGCGCGATGAGGAGCCCGCCAAGGCCGGCCTGGTGGACATCTACGGTCAGGCATGGAGGACCAGCGGCAGCGAGAAGATGAGCGGCGACGCGATGGACGACCTGCTGGCACAGAAGGCTGCGCACATTGAAACAGGCGGGGACATCGACTCAACCGCCGTGTCGTGGGATTCTCTGAAGGGCGATGCGGACCAGGTGTATGCGCTGGCGATGGACCTGCTGTTCCATCCCAAGTTCAATGCGCAGAAGCTGCAACTGGCCCAGCAGCAGGAGGCGACGGGCATCGTACGCCGCAACGACGATGAAGGCGAAATTGCCTCACGCGAGGCCATCAAGCTCATCTATGGAGCAGACAGCCCCTACGCGCGGCAGCCGGAACTGGCAACGATTGGCAAGGTCAAGCTGGCGGATTTGCAGGAGTGGCATGATCGCACAATCCAAGGCAAGCTGATTGTGGCCGTGAGCGGTGACTTTGATCCGGGGGCGATGGAAGCCAAACTACGCGCGACGTTTGAAGGCCTGCCGGCGGTGAAGCCGCAGCCCGCGCGGCATGACGTCTTCAACGGTCCCACACCCGGCGTCTACTTTGTGAACAAGGAGGATGTGAACCAGTCCAATGTGCAGATAGCGGGGCTGGGTACGGACCGTCGCAACCCGGACGTTCCCGCGCTGGCGGTGATGAATGACATTCTGGGCGGCGGCTTCGGCAGCAGGCTCTTCCAGAAGGTGCGCACGGAATTAGGGCTTGCCTATGCCGTCGGCGGAGGCTATGGATTCACGTACGATCATCCGGCCACCTTCCGGGTGGTGGCCATGACCAAGAGCGTGTCCACGGTGGATGCAACGAAGGCTGCCATGGCGGAGATTGCCGGGCTGACCTCGAAGCCTTTCACCGAGGAGGAGCTGAAGCGGGCCAAGGAGGACATCCTTAACTCGTTTCTCTTCCGTTATGACACGCGCGAAAAGGTACTGGCCGAGCGGGTGCGGCTGGAGTTTTACGGATACCCGGCGGACTACCTTGAGACTTACAAGGCAGACATTGAGAAGGTGACGCTAGCCGATCTGAAGCGCGTCGCGGACAAGTACATTCACCCCGACAAGCTGGCGATTCTCGTTGTGGGCAACGGGCCGGAGATCAAGCCAGGGCTGGATGCCCTGAACATGGGTCCCATTCACCCGGTGGATATCACGATTCCCATGCCCAAGCATCCCGCCAAGGAGAAGGCACAGTGAGCACGACACAAACGAATGGCGGCCAGCCGAATGGGAAGCTGGCCGTCGTCATCATGGCTGCGGGCAAGGGCACGCGGCTCAAGTCGCGGCGGCCCAAGGTACTTCATGCGATTGGCGGCAAGCCGCTGCTGAGCCACGTGATTGCAGCGGCCAGCCGCATTGTGACTCCCCCTGACATCATCGTCGTGATTGGCCACCAGGCCGAGCGTGTGCGTGAGGCGGTTCAGGCCAGCGGCGTGCGGTTTGTGGAGCAGATCGAGCAGCGCGGCACCGGACACGCGATTCAATGCGCGCGTGAGGCCATTGCCCCATACGAAAACATCCTCGTACTTTCCGGCGACGTGCCGCTCATCCGGCCGGAGACAATCGAAGCCGTTTGGAGCTTCCACCAGTCTGAGCAGGCGGCCATGACCATCCTGACGGCGGCGCCGGAGAATCCCACAGGCTATGGGCGCATCGTGCGCACCTCACCCGGCTCGCCTGAAGTGCAGGCCATTGTGGAGCAAAAGGCGCTGACGCCGGAGCAGCAATCCATTCGCGAAATCAACTCCGGCATTTATGCCTTTAAGACCGCGCCGCTACTCAGGCATCTGGACATGCTGACCACCGACAATGCACACGGCGAGCTCTACCTGACCGACATGGCCGGCCTGTTGCGCACGGCCGGCGAACAGGTGCTTGCCGTACAGGCAGCCGAGGCCGCTGAAGTTCTTGGCGCGAACACCATCGCCGAGTTGGTGGCACTGGATGCGACGTTGCGCGCCGCAACAGCCAACCGGCTGATGGCATCAGGCGTGACCATCTTCCGGCCGGACACATGCGTGATTGATGCGGAGGTCGAAGTGGCGCCCGACACGATTATCGAGCCCTTTGTGCAGTTGCTGGGCAATACGCGCATTGGCTCGGATTGCTTCATCCGCTCGTATTCCGTGATAGAGAACTGCACGCTGGGCGACGGGGTGCTGGTGAACCAGGGCTGCATCATGAACGACAGCACCGTGGCTGACGGCGCGAAGCTCGGCCCGTACGCGCGGCTGAGGCCGGGCAGCGAGATCGGGGAGGATGCGCACATCGGCAACTTTGTTGAGACCAAGAAGACGCGCGTGGGCAAGGGCGCCAAGGCCAACCATCTCACCTATCTGGGAGATGCTGAAATTGGCGCGGGAACCAATGTGGGCGCGGGCGTGATCACCTGCAACTACGACGGCGTGCACAAGCACAAGACAACGATCGGCGAGGGCGTCTTTGTGGGCAGCGATGCCACGCTTGTTGCGCCGGTGACAATTGCGGATGGAGCCTACATTGGCGCCGGTTCCTGCATAACCAAGGATGTTCCGGCCGGAGCGCTGGCCTTGGGACGCGCACGCCAGGAAACAAAGGAAGGCTGGGTGGCGGAACGCCGGACACGCCAAAAAAAGCAGGACTAGAAGGCCACAGCATGCGGATGAGGGCTTGTGGAACGTAGTGGATGCCATGGGCCTACAACTTCTGTGTCAATAGCTCACAAGTTCAGCAATTTTGTGCAACAAAGTCTACGCGCCACTTGAATACTTTGGTACTATCCACGTAAACGCTTGCGCCCGGTCGCTAGCTGGCGTAACTTCATCTCAGCCCCGGTGGAGCGGTGAGGTACGCGGAAGGCACGGTGCAATGCGAAGTGACCGGCCACAATTCAATCAGCATGCCGGCAACCCTCAGCGGGTGTCTTCATTTTCCCCAAATCAGAAGCAGGTCGCGTTGCGAAGCGTAGGGGGTGAGTTTTGGCTTCAATGGCCAGCGGCCCCGATGATTCACAGATGAGAAGCATCCCCTGCCGCGCATGGCAAGCGGATGCTGGTGACATGGAGATACAAGGGTTTGGCATCGAATCTGACAGACACGAGCGGAATGAAACCTGAGGTCTCTTTGGGGGACGTGCGGGATGCGCGTATACAGGCGCGCAAGTCTGCGCGCATTCTCGTAGTGGACGATGAAGCGCACGTTCGCTCAATGATCGGTACTGCGCTGGAGCGGCAAGGCTACGAGGTGCATCTGGCGGGTAGCGGCGCTGAGGCCATAGAAACACTGGCGCAGAGGCCCTTTGACCTGGTGCTGACGGACATTGTGATGCAGGACCGCAGCGGCATCGCTTTGCTGGAGCGCATCCACACGGACCAACCGCATCTTCCCGTCGTGATGGTGAGCGCGATCCACGATATCAGTGTCGCAATTGATTCCATGCGGCGTGGCGCCTATGACTACCTGCTCAAGCCATTCGAGCGCGACCATCTTGTGGCCACTGTGCAGCGGGCTCTGGACCATCGCAGAGCACTGCAGGACAGCCACAACTACCGGCAGAGCCTGGAGCAGGTTGTTCACGCGCGCACAGAGATGCTGCGCCAGGCGATGGAGGATCTGGAACACTCCTATGATGTGACGCTGGAGGCGCTGGGCGATGCGCTCGATCTGAAAGATTCGGAGACCGAAGGCCATTCCAAGCGCGTGACCGCCTACACGATTGCGCTGGCACGCGCCATGGGCATTGCCCCGGCTGACATTCGCGTGATTGCCCGCGGTGCCTATCTGCACGACATCGGGAAAATGGCCATCCCGGACGAGATTCTGCGCAAGCCAGACAAGCTCACCGAGGAGGAGCGGATGGTGATGCGCGACCACTGCTCGCGCGGCTACCAGATTCTGCGCAAGATCCCATTCCTCAGCGAAGCAGCGGCCATCGTTTACACGCACCAGGAGCACTTTGACGGCAGCGGCTATCCTAGCGGTCTGCGCGGGGCGGAGATTCCGATTGGCGCGCGCATTTTTGCGGTTGCCGACGCCATGGATGCCATCACCAGCGACAGACCCTATCGCAAGGCCCGGGGCTTCGACGTCGCGCGACGAGAGATCCTACGCTGCTCCGGAACACAGTTTGACCCCGCGGTAGTGGAAGTCTTCCTCAAGATTCCAGATGAGTTGTGGCACGAGTTGCGCGTGGAAATCAATAGCCAGACCCGCAGCTATTCCACATTTGATGTGGAGCACACACCGACAGTCCCCCTGGATTGAGCGCATGACGCGTCGGCCGGTCGTGCATCGGAAGGCACAGAAGTTCTGTGCCCAACCACCCATCCTGGCGTTTCCCAGTCACATCACTTTATAAAGAATTCCACCATCCCTGTGTCATCGGGGGTATCTTTGGAGTCTATGTTGGAGATAGCACTGCTTGTAGAATGCTGAGAGAAGCAACTGAACAATCCAAAGTCCAGTAGGGGATCATGGCAACTGAGACATCGCTCGCCGAACAGCAAGAGCAAGCCGCCTCGCTTGCAGCCAGTGTGCCCGCCGCTGCAAGGCCAAAGGAAGAGGAAGAGATCTCCCTGCTCGACCTGCTGATTGTTCTTGCCGAGCGTAAGCGGACCATTCTTTGGGTCACGGTTACCTTTGCCGTCATTGCGGTCATCGTTTCCCTGCTTCTTCCAAAGAGCTACACGGCCGATGTAATCTTACTGCCTCCGGTGCAAGAATCCTCAATGGGATCCGCTCTTTCCGCGCAACTCGGCAACCTGGGTGGCATGGCAGCTCTTGCAGGTGGCAGCCTCGGCATCAAGAATCCTAATGACAAGTTCGTGGCTATGTTCAAGAGTCGCACCGTGGAAGATGCAATGGTGCAACGCTACGGCCTGATGCAGGAGTACCACAAGAAGTATCTTTCTGATGCGCGCAAAGAATTCGAAAAGCACACGACAGTGGACGGCAGCACCAAGGATGGCATGATTCACATCTCAGTGAAGGATCGTAATCCTCAGCGTGCCGCCGAGCTAGCCAATGGTTACGTCGACCAATTCCGCAGGCTATCTGAGCATCTGGCCATCACAGAGGCAGGTCAGCGCCGACTCTTCTTCCAGCAGCAGCTTGAGCAGGCCAAGGACAAACTTGCCGACGCAGAAGAGGCACTGAAAGAAACCGAACTCAAGACCGGAATGATTCAACTCGACAGCCAGGCCCGCGCGCTGATTGAGACAGCGGCTTCGCTGCGCGCACAGGTCGCGGCAAAGGAAGTTCAAATCCAGGGCATGCAGACTTATGCCACGGGCGAGAACGCGCAACTGGTGCAGGCGCAGCAGGAATTGGATAGCCTGAAGGCTCAGTTGACCAACCTCGGCGGCTCCGGGGACGGCACCAGTGGCAGCATCATCGTCCCCAAGGGCAAGGTGCCGGAGGCTGGCCTAGAATACGTGCGCAAGCTGCGCGACGTGAAGTACAACGAGACAATCTTCAACATCCTGGCACAGCAGTTCCAGATCGCCAAGCTTGACGAAGCCAAGGAAGGCGCGCTCATTCAGGTCGTCGACGCCGCGATTCCTCCGGATAAGAGATCATTTCCAAAGCGCATTCTCATTGTGATCGCCGCTGGTTTCGTAGGATTTTTTATTGGAATCTTCACCGTGCTCTTCCAAGCCGCCCTGCAACGCATGAAGGACGATCCGGAGACCTCTTCAAAGCTCGCCTTCCTTCGACAGGCCTGCTCAATCAAATGATTCGGCCTTTCGAAATTTCGACTGCTGAGACTCCGCTAAGAGACAAAGGTCGCCTTCGACGGATATTGAGCGCACTGGGAACGGCTGTTGTTGGCAAAGGCAGTGTTCTTCTGCTGAACGCTGTCAGCGTTCCCATTACAGTGCGCTACCTTGGTGCAGAGCAGTATGGGCTGTGGATCACAATTAGCACAACGATCACGATGCTGGTTGTCCTTGACATTGGAATTGCAAATACGCTTACCAACCTTATTTCGGAAGCTTATGCGAAAGACGATCGTGATGCCGCGGCAGAGTACTTCAGCACGGCTTTCCTTGCAATGACCCTTATCTCCACTGCGCTGGGGCTCGCTGGCTGGGTGGCTTGGCCGCATGTGAATATTGGATATCTCTTGAACGTACACGATCCGACATTGGTGCCCATGGTTTCCAAATCGGTAGTAATCGCTTTCGTTTTGTTCCTTGTGGGCTTGCCTGCCGGCCTTGCATCGAAAGCGCTTGGCGGATATCAGGAACTGCATATCGCCAATTTATTTACGGCAGGGGGAAGCATCTTGGGCCTTCTCGCCATTCTTGGAGTAGTCCTCTTCAAAGGGTCGCTGGTCGACCTGGTCGCAGCATACGCCGGGGCTACACTGATCGCCAGTGTTGCTTGTTTTGCATGGCTCGCTCTCTTCAAGAAGCCTTGGCTCAGGCCTACGCCAATGCTTTTCCGACAAGGCCACCTGAAGCGCATTTTCCATTCGGGTGGCCAGTTCTTTGTCATCCAGCTCGCGGGACTAGTCGTCTTCAACAGCGACAATCTCGTCATCTCGCATTTCCTCAGTCCGGCAGAGGTCACTCCGTACAGCGTGACGTGGCGTCTGACCACCTACGCGACGGCGCTCCAGACGCTGGCTGCCCCCGCATTGTGGCCGGCCTATTCTGAAGCCTGGGCCAGAAAGCAGATGCACTGGATCCGGAGGACGTACCGCAGCGTGCATTGGATCACTGTAGCGTGCATGGTGCTTGCATGTGCCATTCTTCTTCCCTTTGGCAGGGCCATTATCCGCGTGTGGGCTGGTCCGGCGGCAGTCCCCTCCATGGCCCTTCTGGTAATCATGTGCGTATGGATGGTTCTTTACGCTGTAACAGTGAATCAGGCATGCCTGATGGGAGCTACCTCGCGCATGGGCAAGCAGGCGATTTCGTCCTCGCTGGCAGCAGCTGCCAATCTTGCACTGACTCTCTGGTGGGTAAGATCTATGGGTATCACCGGTGTAATTCTGGGGACCGTGGTTTCGTATCTAGCATTCATTGTTATAGTTCAGGCTTGGGAGGTCCGCTCTATTCTTAGGATGCGCCCCGAGTCGATTGTTGTGTGATACAGGCAATGATTGACTGAATCGCAGTATGAGTGTTTCCAACCTGGCACCTTGGCACAAATCAATGAAACGACCACTCGGCCACATCGTTCGACAGATCGCACGCTTTCCTATTTCCGGGAGCATGCTGCGCAGGTACGCTCCCCACCCCACTGTCGATCACGAACAAACTATACCCGCGGCTGAGATCGCCATAGTAAGTCTCATTCCGTTTCTCGGTGATTTGATATTTTGTCTCCCGCTCGTCGATGCGTTACGGAGCGCACATCCGAAAGCCAGGCTAACCTTCATCTGCTCTGCGGCTCCACCATCACAGATTCTGTTTAACTATCCCGGCATCGATGAAGTATTAGTCTGCCCCGACACAAGAAAGTCGTTGCTGGCACTCATGCCGATAGTCAGAGCCTATCACCAGCTGTTTACTGTCGCTCGATTCGCGCGATCTGTCAGGATCAAGCACAGCTTCGATGTCGCCTTGATAACCCGGGGCGGCCCAGATCCATTTCTGGGAGCGCATGCTGCGTGGCTGATGGGGATTCCCCGCATCTACGGGTATGGCGCGGCGCTAGAACCTGAACGGTCTCAGATGCACTGCTATCCCGATCCGCTGATGACTGCAATGGTGAAGGAGAAAAGAAATCTCCACGAGTCCATGCGAGCGCTTGAAGTAGCAGAGATAGCTGGGCTGTTACCTGCGGGCATATGGTCGGAGCAGCAGACCATCCAAGGTCTGCGGGTTCTTGCAGAGCGGCAGAACTTTGCGTCGATTGCCCAGCGTGTCGGGCTCAAGTCTGATGAGCGATATGCAGTCATCTCACCGGGAGCGGGCGCTGACTATCGCAAATGGCCTGCCGCGAATTTCCGGGAGATCGCCATGCGCCTTGCCAAGCAGACCGACCTCACAGTGCTGATCACCGGAACTCCTGCCGAGACAAATCTGGTAGCGGGAATTGCCGACGGACTCGGCTCGCGCGTTCGTCATGTCGCCGGAAAGTTGAATCTGCTGGAACTCATCGGGCTGCTGAACAACGCCTCGCTCTTCATCGGAAACGACTCCGGCACAGGACACATAGCCGGAGGGCTTGGCATTCCCACAATTTCGCTCAACGCGTATCCGATGGATGGCGAAGTAGATCACCATCAATCGCCTGCGCGCAACCGCCCGGTTGGTCCCTCGGTCACCGTTCTGCAGCCCAGGACATTGCTCCCGCCGTGCGTCAACGAGTGTCGCGCAGCCGAGGCGCACTGCCTTGCTCAGATTGATGTCGAGCAGGTCTGGACCGCAAGCCTGCAGGCGCTGGCGCGATAGGAGATGAGCTTGCCGATGGCATACTTAATGCTCGTGAACTTGGAATGGCTCGCAAGATTTCGATGTTGAGCAGATTCTTACTGCTAGCCTTGAGGAACTACGTCCCGCGGAGATACACCTTGATGATCTTCTCGCACAACACAGTGAGATGCAGAATTCTGTATCAAAATGCTTTCTAAGATTTCACAACTCGCTCTCGTGGTCGCTCTCACGGGATTTGTGGGAGCCATATTGGTAGATCCTGCGGATAACGTGCTGCATCTGAAGCTTCCGCTGCTTGCCCTCACACTAGCCCTTTGGATGGTTCGTGTTGCCTTTGGAGTAGTTAAGGTAGGCAACCCTTGGATTTTGGCCGGTGTCCTGCTCTTTGTCCTGATCATCCCGGGAGTGGCGACGCTTATCGGGATTCTCGGCAACTCCCTTCCACCAGACGGTCCAGATTTCCAACTAATGAAGGAGTTTTCCGTACTACTTCTCATCCCAGTGATTTCTAGCGAGAGAATAGATTTAACTAAGCACATCATCAGATGGAGCTTCGTCGTCGCCATTTTTACACTGGCGTTAGTTGCGCTGAGCATTTGGGCTCCGACTCTGTTCGTTGTTGTCCGAGATTTTTTCGTGGAAAAGGATAATGCGTTTTTCCGCTCTCGCAGCTTGCTTGGTCTTGGGATTGGCAGCTTTTATTACAAAACGGTGGGCGTTTTAGTTTTTCCGATGGCTTATTTCCTTCGAAACCTCCTTGATCAACCGGGCAAGGCCGTTAGTCTTTTCCTAACAGCAACCTTTATAGCAGCTATGCTGTGTTCAGATAGCAGGGCCACGGCAATTGCCGCATTCCTTGTCATGCTTGCATTTTTATTCAAGAAGATCAGGACAAGATTCGGAATGGTGACAGCATTTTCCATTCTTTTCATAATCGTGCTGCTCCCGACAACCTACTTTGTGAGCTTTTTTCGTTCGGATGAGTCGTCGAACGCGGCCAAATTGGGACACCTGCGATCATATGCTGTGGAGTTTGATGTGCACCCAACATATTTGCTATGGGGACAGGGCGCTGACACGGAGTTCTATACGGAGGGCTTTCAGGCCAAGACTGCGCTGACCGAGTTGACATATGTGGAGATGATTCGGTGGTTTGGCATCCCTCTTGCGCTACTTATGCTGGTTGCGATCTTTTTTCCTGCGGTTGCTCTGGTAAGAAGGGGCGGGGCGATGTCATTCCTCGCGCCTCCCTATATTGCTTACCTCTGGGAGTCGGCATCCAACCCTCTACTTATCTGTTCAACAGGACTGTTGATTGTAGGCGCGGTTTGGGGGGTCGCATTGGCAGAAAATCGCAAGTATCGGAGCACATCTTTGTGATCGCGGCAATTGTGGTTCTTTATTATCCGGCCCAACCAATGATTGAACGTCTCTTGTCCAGCCTAATGGAGCAGGTAGACGGCGTGTTCTTGATCGATAACACCCCAGGGTCGGCTTCAGGCGAGCCGCCGTTCTTGGAGGGGTTTGGAAAGCCTGTTTCCTACGTCGCGCTTGGAGAGAATAGGGGTATCGCAGAAGCACAGAACATCGGAATCAAGTTGAGCATAGAGGGAGGTTATTCCTATGTGCTTCTGTTAGACCAAGACAGTGCGCTAGTTCAAGGTACAGTTAGCAAGATGTTGGCTGCTGAGAAAGGGCTTTTAGAAAGCGGCGCGCGAATCGCCGCAATTTGTCCACGGATATTTGATAGAAGATCAGGAGCTCGCCCCGCAGCAGTGCGTTACACCTTTGGCCTAGTTCGCAAGATCTCAGGTAATGGTTTAGGAGATCAGCCCATCGCCACCGAAAACTTCATAGCGTCCGGTTCGTTGCTCCGAGTCGATGCTCTTAAGAAAATTGGATTGATGCGCGAAGACTTGTTTATCGAGCATGTCGATACTGAGTGGGCATTTCGCGCACAGAGCATGGGATACCAGAGTTACTGTGCTGCCAATGCTATCCTAGAGCATGACTTCGGGGATGATACGTTGAGGATTCTCGGAAAGGATATTTATCTATATAGCGTGCTCCGGTACCAATACAAATTGCGCAACGAGGCCTATCTCCTGCGCGTGAAGACAATGGGCTGGGGTTGGAGGCTCTACGCGAGCACAAGGATTTTTTATCATCTAATGCTCTATACGATGACATCGAGGAATCAGCGTGGCGCGTTTGTCTCTCTCCTAAGGGCAATTGGGAACGGACTGAGGGGAAGGCTTGGGAAGATCAACACTAGCAACGATTGAGCGGAGCGCGAACAGGCCGACTACCATCCAGCGCGCATGTGCGGGAGGCATTTTGGGAAGTGTCGCGGCGACATTTCCCCGCCCACTGGTGCTCGCAGCGGCAGAGGCAAGGTGACAGGATGAAGGTGGCGATTCTCGGGACGAAGGGAATTCCTGCGCGTTATGGTGGGTTTGAGACTTTTGCGGAAGAACTCGCAACTGGGCTCTGCGCGCGCGGATTCGATATTACAGTTTTCTGCGAATCTGGCGAGACGCCGGCTCCTGAGGACTTTCAAGGCGTGCGACTGCGGTACAAGTCAGCTCCCGCGCTGGGCCCTCTGCAGACCGTGCTCTTTGACCTGAAATGCCTTTGGGCCGCTCGTAACGGATACGACGTTGTCTACATGCTGGGTTACGGCGCAGCTCCGTTCTGCCTGATCCCCCGGCTGTGGGGCAGCCAGGTCTGGATTAATCCAGACGGGCTGGAATGGGCGCGCGCCAAGTGGGGGCGCGTGGCGAAGCTCTATTTCCGACTGATGGAGTGGTCCTCCCTTCGCGTGGCGAATCGCATCATAGCGGACTCGGAAGCCATCGCGGCGAGTCTTGCTAGCTGCCACGGCAGACTTCGAGCATGTACCGTGATCGAGTATGGCTGCGAGATTATAGAAACGCCTCCTTCTGCCGAACCTCTAGCAGAGTGGAATCTCGTTAAGGAGGGTTACTATCTCGTTGTGTGCCGGTTGGAGCCTGAGAACCATGTGCTGGAAATACTTCAGGCATTTCAACGAACAGGCAGCAAGAAGCAACTCGTCGTGATTGGGAACCATCTTTCCCAGGCGCCGTACCTGGAGCGGCTTCGCGCGGTGCAAGATTCGCGGGTCCGGATGATCGGAACCGTGTACGACCAGGCTAAATTGATCAGCCTGCGATACCACTCCTTCGCTTATATCCATGGTCATAGCGTTGGGGGGACAAACCCGTCGCTACTCGAGGCGATGGGGTGCGGTAACCTTATCTTTGCGCACGACAACCCATTTAATCGAGAGACGCTTGGAGAGCACGGGATTTATTTCAACGGACCGGAAGATCTGGCGCAGGAGATTGACCGTGCCGAGCATGAGTTCTGTGACATGTCTACCCTGCGAGCTTGCGCGCAAATCCGCGCACGTGAGGGATACCACTGGCCAACTATTATCGAGAAATACGTCAAGCTGCTGAATGCAATCCGTTCAAACAAAATCTAGAACGGATTCATCCCACATCAGTCAACTGATCTATGGTGGAGGCGGCGGGAGTCGAACCCGCGTCCGAAATCGTTGTCAGCCGGGAGAATCCATGCTCAGTCCGGTTCCGAAAGTTTCGCCGCCGGCACTCAGAACGGACAAGATGCGCCGGAAACTAGTCCGATAATCTTGCGCGAGTGACACGGACCGAGCCGCTCACGCCAGCCTACTGTGCGACGCCCGCTCACGGCCCATAGGCAAAGCCATGGAGGACGGCTGCTTAGTTAATTAAGCAGCAAGTGCCAGATTGTCGTTGGCAACTTTTGTTTTTGCGAGCGATTACGGGTGCCCACACCCCGACATGCCTCCCTTGCCGCAATCGATCCCGTCGAAACCGTGACGCCCCCATGACGTCCCCCGGTATTTCCGGGGTAGATCGGCCTATCCATTGGATGAACCGACCAGTCCGTAAGGTGCGAGCCGGACCAACTGGCTCGTGCTGCATACCTCTATTCTACGCTGGATCCGGCTTTGCCGCCGGGCTACTGCTTCTCCAGGTCAATGCTCTCGTACTCGTGGCGGTTGATGGCGGCGCGAATCTGCGCCGGGGTTTTGCCCAGCCGGGTCTGCTGGTAGGCGAAAACACCCTCCTTGGCGCAGGTGGAGCACTCAGAGCCATGGAGGCCCTCAAAGCAACTGCGCAGGCTGGTGTGGCCAAGAGCGCGGTCACAGCGGCAGTAGCAGGGCAGTTGATATAGCACGTTCCCGATCTTCGCTGCCTTCTGGTAGACATGCACCTGCCAGGGATAGCGGAAGTTTGGCCCAGTGAGCTTGGCTCCCGCCAGAATCGGCTGCAGTGTGCTCACCTTCAGCGGAGCGGAAGGGTGATAGGCTGGGATGTCATCGGCGGGGTTCGACCATTGCGCATAGCTCGCCACCGTAATTGCGCATACGGCAAGGCCCAGAATCCAAGGGTGCTTCACCCACTTCATTGTGAGCCATCTCACTTTCCAGAAAATTCTAGACTAGCAGGGCGGAGGCGATAAAATCGTGTGGCCACGCATCGCTGAAGTTGCACCAAGTGCCAGGTACAGTTGGCAAAAAAAACGGCACGAACTGTCTTGCTGTTCGTGCCGGGAGGCCAGTGACGCAAACTACTTCCAGGTCCGGAGGGGTAAGCTCGACCACCTCCATCACCGGAATATCTACACGATACTATAGGTTCGACGGAAAGCAAATACAAAAATCTAGATTTTATCGTATTGCGGTACAGAAACCGGCTGCCCTGCTCGAGCATCCAAGCTGCAGACTGGCAGATGCAGCCAGGCACCAAACAAGGAGCAACTGTCATTGTCATGGAAGACAATTTGGAATCTGTAAGTTATGAGATGGATAGGCATGAGGAGTCTCCGTCATCCGGCTGGATGAGGGTGGGCGTAGTCGCCGTTGCATCCGCACTCGTAGGAGGCCTGGCAGCCGCA
The DNA here is from genome assembly GCA_021818105.1 of Acidobacteriota bacterium. GTDB lineage: Bacteria > Acidobacteriota > Terriglobia > Terriglobales > Acidobacteriaceae > Telmatobacter. The sequence continues at coordinate 12,322 of JAKAFB010000017.1, read as the reverse complement.
TGGTTCTACCACAAGACCCTGGCAAAGCTCCGCTCCGCAGAGGAAGAGAACCAACATTCTGAATATGGAATTTCGGACTACGACTCTGGCGACGGCATTTGATCCCGCACTTCATGTAGAAACACGGACGGCTTCCGCAAATGCGGAAGCCGTCGGCATTCAGATCCGCTCGCCGGTTTCTGGCTACTCTACTTCCCCGATATAGACACCAAACGGGCCCAAAGGGATTGCGCGGAGCGAGGCCGGCTCCTTGGCACCTGGAGTCTTCAGTAGTGTCTTCACACTGGATCCTGCTCCCGGAACCTTTAGGCTTACGGTTTGCGGCATGGCGGTAAAGTTTGTTGCCACCACCACCGTGGGCACGCCAGGAGCCTGGCGCATCCAGCTCAGCACCTTGGTGTTAGCGGTATCCAGTAGCACGTTGTTGCCGTCGGCAAAGGCCGGGTTCGTCTTCTTGAGCCGAATAAGCTCCCTGTACCAGGCAAACAAGGAGTCTGGCTGAGGCTCCTCAGCCTTTACATTGACTGTCTTGTACGAGGGCGGCACGGGCAGCCAAGGCTCGACGTCAGCAGCCGTAAAACCGGCATTCGGGCTGTCGTCCCATTGCATTGGGGTGCGCTCGCCATCACGCCCCTTGATCTTTGGCCACCAGCGGATGCCCACAGGGTCTTTCACGTCCTCCTTGCGCGTGGGTGGGGTGGTCTTCATCCCAATCTCGTCGCCGTAGTAAAACATTGCGGCGCCGCGACTGGCGAAGAGAATTGTTGAGATGACGCGCTCAATGTCCGTATTGTGGATGCCGTCGCCATAGCGCTTGTCGATGCGCGGGTTGTCGTGGTTGTCAAAGACAATCAGCGGGATGTGCCCGTTCAGGTGGTCTTCGGCATCGGTCAGGCGCGTGCGGAACTTTGCCACGTCCAGCTTGTTGATAATGCCCAGTTGCATGTCCATGGGCAGTTCGAACTCCGGCTTTCCCGGAGGGCCATACATCTTCTCCAGCTCCGCCACATTGGGCAGGTATGTCTCCCCGATGAGCACACGCTTGCCGGGAAACGTGTCGGAGTCGAACTTGTCGGCCTCGGCGCGCATCTCCTGCATTACCGGGTGCACGCCGGGCAGGTTGTCGGTTTTTGAGTTATCGAGCTCCGGCTCGCCCAGCAGATTCACGATAGGCTGGCCGTTCTTGTCCTTCAGCACGCCCTCGTCGCGCATCTGCGGATCTTCATAGAGTGTGGTAATCGCATCAAAGCGGAAGCCACCCACGCCGCGCTCGAGCCAGAAGGCCATGATGTCCTTAAAGGCCTGGTGCACCATGGGGTTGTTCCAGTTCAGGTCCGGCTGCTTCACATAGAACTTGTGGTAGTAGTACTGGCGCGTCTTCGTATCCCACTCCCATGCCGATCCGCCAAACATTGACTGCCAGTTGTTCGGCGGCGCGCCCTTGCTGGTGGCCGTTTCGCCTTTGCCGTCGCGCCACACATACCAGTCGCGATAAGGGTTGTCCCGCGAGGAGCGCGACTCCAGAAACCACTTGTGCTCGTCCGAGGTGTGGTTCATCACCATGTCCAGAATCACGCGGATATGGCGCTTGTTGGCCTCGGCAATCAGGCGGTCAAAGTCGGCCAGCGTTCCATACTGCGGGTCAATATTCTCGTAGTCGGAGATGTCATAGCCGAAGTCGGCCTGCGGCGAGGGATAGATCGGCGTCAGCCAGATGGCATCCACGCCCAGGTCTTTCAGGTAGTCCAGGCGCGCAGTAATGCCGTTCAGATCGCCGATGCCGTCGTTGTTTGTGTCCTGAAAGCTGCGCGGATACACCTCATAGATGACGGCATTTTTCCACCAGCTCTGTTCGCTGCCGGCCGATGCGCCGGCTTGCGCCGCGGCCTTTGCCGCGTAGTATTGCGCGAAGGCGTAAGGCGCGACACAGCTCAGCACCAGTGCCATCGCACCGGTGGCGATACGTTTGGTCCAGTTCATTGCGGTCTCCTCTTTGTGTCCGTCCGGTGCTCATGGAATCGGCAACGGTGGGACGAAAGCCAAACTATCACATCCGAGACAATGCTGCCGGGGAGTATCCGAAGCATCGCCTCATGTGCCCTCTCTTCTTTGGCAGGGTTGAGCTATTGCACTGCTGCAACCAGCGCCCCAAAAGGTGGAAGCACAACGCCATCAAGCGGCAACCGGCTGCTTGCGGGCAGCGGGGAGCTGTAGAGCGGTTGCAGAGCGGTTCCATGAACCCCGTTGGCGGCGAGGTGAAAGGAAATCCTTCTTGCCTTGGCGCTCATATTCAGCGCCACCAGTACGGTCGAGTCTCCGCTCCGGCGCAGAAAAGCGAAGACGTTGCGATCGTTGTTATTGATGGACTCCTGCGAGCCGTCGCGGAGGGCGGGATTGGACTTGCGCAGCGCCAGCAGTCGCTTATAGGTGTTGAAGATCGAGTCTGGGTTGCTGCTCTCCGTCTCCACGTTATAGCTGGATGCGCTGGGCGGCACAGGCAGCCAGGGCTTGGCCGCAGTGGTAAAGCCCGCGTGCGCTGTAGTGTCCCACTGCATGGGGGTGCGCTCGCCGTCGCGCCCCTTTTCCCTGGGCCAGCCGATCTTGCCGATGGGGTCATGCACATCCTCAATGCGCGCCGGAGGCGTGGTCCTCATGCCGAGTTCTTCTCCGTAGTACATCTGCGGAGTGCCGCGGGTGGCAAGCAGCAGCACGGCCATCAGTTTCGCAATCTGGTCATTATGCACACCGTCGCCATAGCGGTCCCATTGCCGCGGCTGATCATGGTTACTGAAGAAATACTCGGGCTGGCCGTGGGCCGTGTTGTTCTCAATTTCGTTGAACAGCTCACGGAATCGCGGCGCGGACAATTCGTTGACGTCGGCGATCTGGAAGTCCATCGGCAACTGCACTTCGTCTCCGTCGCCGTACATCCTGGTGAGCGCCTCAATGTTGGGCTCGTCCGCTTCCGTCACCAGCACGGGGTCACCGGGATACTTGTCAACAACGCGCCGCACTTCTTTCAGCACTTCATGCACCTCCGGCAGATCGTCAGTGTACTTGTGCTGAATATTGCGGTCGCCGTAGGCATTGTGGCCCGACAGATAGGGATCGTCGTGCAGGTTGGGATCCTCAAACAAGCGCGAGACCGCATCGATGCGGAAGCCCGCAACGCCGCGCTTCATCCAGAAGTCCAGCACGCCATCCATGGCCGTATGAACCTCGGGATTGCGCCAGTTCAGGTCCGGCTGCTGCACATAAAAATAGTGGTAATAATACTGCTTCGTTTTTTCGTCCCACTGCCAGGCGGAGTGTCCGAACCACGATTGCCAGTTATTCGGCGGCTGCCCGGGTGCTTTGCCATCACGCCAGATGTACCAGTCGCGCTTCGGATTCATCCGCGACGAGCGCGACTCCTTGAACCACTCGTTCTGGTCTGACGTGTGATTGATGACGTAGTCCATGATGACCCGGATATTGCGCTTGCGCGCCTCGGCAACCAAATGGTCGAAATCCTGCATGGTGCCGTAAATCGGGTCGATGGCCGTGTAATCAGAGATGTCATAGCCATAATCGACGCCGGGCGAAGGATAAATGGGAGTAAGCCAGATGGCGTCGATGCCAAGGTCGTGAAGGTAGTCGAGCCGCGCCGTAATGCCCTTGATGTCGCCGATCCCGTCGCCGTTCGAGTCCTGAAAACTGCGCGGGTAGATTTCGTAGATGACAGCGTGACGCCACCATTCATTCCGGATGGTTTGGGCTGCTGATTGCGCGGGTGGTGTTTGCGCATGCAGCGTTTGCGCTGCACTGATGTGCGCTTCTGCCCCAAGAAACAGGGATAGAGCGCATGTTGCTGCTGTGTGTACAACAATCCTGGTCCAGTTCATTGCGGTTCCTTGTCTTTATTCCGCTGCTCGTGGAATTGGCAGCGGTGTGACGAGAGCAAGCTATCACATTTACTGCGATGGCTGCGAAGGTGCCTGCGGTCCAGGAGATTCACGTCCCTCCTCACCGGAAGGAGATGTGCTCGCCGGTCAGTTCCCTTCCCTGTTTGGCATGGATTGCCGCAGAGGAGTGCCTGCCTGACTTTATAGAGGGCCGGTGGATGCCGTAGACTTGCAGGCACGGATGCAAGCGCACATTGAAAACCTCGTAAAACTACAAGCCATCGAACTGGAGTTGGCGCGACTGGCGCAAGCGGCACAGGCTTTGCCCGCCGAGATTGCACAGGCCGAGGCCGCGCTCACCGCTGCGCAGCAGCAGGCTGCCGCTGCTTCCGATGCGCTGAACCGCGAGGAGACGCTGCGCACGCGCATGGAGCGCGAAATCGCGTCGCACCGGCAAAAGGCAGCTCGTTACCGTGCCCAGCAGGACTCCGTGACCACGCCCGAGCAGGCCGCTGCCATTGAACACGAAGTCAACTTTGCCGATAGCGAGATCGAGCGGCTGGAAAACGAGGAGTTCGCGAGCCTGGAACGGACCGAAGAGCAGGAGACAGCTTTGGCTGCGGCGCGCGCCAGCGTCGAGGATATGGCCGCAGCGCTCGACATCACACGCGAACGCATTGCCGCACGCAAGCAGGAACTTGCCCGCGCGCAGTCGGCCCTGCAAGCAGAGCGAGGTATTGTCCGCAATGCCATTCAGCCAGAGTGGCTCACGCGCTTCGACCGCCTGGCTGCCAGCCGTGGAACCGCCATCGTTTCCGCGGAAAACCAACAGTGCACCGGCTGCCGCATGGGCATTCGGCCACAGATATGGAACCAGTTGCGCGAAGGCGAGTTGCTCGCCTGCGACAGTTGCGGCCGCCTGCTCTACTGGGACCCCGCAATCGTCCCAGCCCCAAAGCCGCCGCAAACCGCGCAGTCCGGCAGCGACGGCCGTGCCATCCGCAGGCCGCAACAGGCCAGCCACTAGAGCATCACGCAGTCTTCCTGCTACCCTGAGAGCAGGGGAATGCTAATTCCCCTGCGACAACGAGGGCCGGGCCGTGCAACGCGTTTGTGTGGACATGGATGAGGTGATGGCGGATACGCTCGCCGAGCACCTGCGCCGCTACAACCAGACCTTCGACGAAGACGTTACGCCCGACGATCTCGCAGGCAAGGGCCTGTGGGAGGTCGCCCCGCTCGACCGACAGCAGCAATTGCGCGCCTTTCTTGACGCTGAAGACTTCTTCGAAGATCTCGCCATCATGCCCGACGCGCAGCAGGTGCTCAAAGACCTCAGTACGCGTTTTGAGATCTTCATCGCCACGCAGGCCATGACCGTACCCAACTCGCTCGGTCCCAAGTACCGCTGGCTGCAGCGCCACTTCTCGTTCATTCCGCCCACGCACTACGTCTTCTGCGGCCACAAGGGCATTTTGCGAGCGGATTACCTGATCGACGACTTGCCGCGCAACCTGCAGCGCTTCGAGGGCCACGGACTTCTCTACACTGCCCCGCACAACCTCACGGCCACGGGCTTCACCCGCGTCAACAACTGGCAGGAAGTAGCCGAGTTCTTCGCGGGCCTCGGAAGGTAGCCGCGGCGCTGCCGCTTGTCCATGCAGCAGCTCGAGCTATAGGACGTTCTTCAGTTCCATGCTGATCACGCGCAGATCCGTGCTGCCAACATTTTCCAGCGTATGCGGAGGCAATGGCTTTGACCACAGCGCGCGCTCAGCCCCCATCTTTCCCATAACGCGGCTGTCCGCCACGACATTTCCCTCGCCATCGCGGCGCACAAAGTCACTCCAGCTCACGATGTAGAGCGTGCCGGGCCATCGATGCGTATGCAGCGGCACGGTTTCTCCCGCAGGAACCCATGTGTCCAGCACGCGGACAAATTCATTCTCAAACATCAGCGCGTGATGCTGCGGAGCTGCAATGAGTGCGTCCAGTTCTTCCGGCCAATCCTGCGAGGGTTGCATGACCGCCATGCTACCTTTACTCGATGCAGATTGCCAGGGTAAAACGGCTCAAATACGAAGCGCGCCATATGTGCATGAAACGAATCCCATTGAACGCCTTCGCGATCATCGCGGATCATGGAAGCATGCCGCTCGACTGGACCAGCAGCGAACTTGCAACGGGCCTCGCCTGCTACCGTAGCGGAGAGTTCTTCGAGGCTCATGAGCACTGGGAGCTCGCGTGGCTGCTGCTCAGCGAGCCGGAGAAGAGCTTTCTGCAAACGCTCATCCAGATCACCGCGGCGATGCACCACGCGCAGCGCGGCAACCACGCCGGAGCCCTCTCATTACTGCGCCGGGTGCAGACGAAACTCGCCGCCTGCCCGCCGGAGTTTGGTGGCATCGCTGTAGCGCCTCTGCGCGATGAGGTCAGCCTGTGGCTTGAGTCGTGTAGTCAGCCACAAGCCGACCATCCGGCGACATCGCCGCAAATTCGTCCGCTGCCTCTTCCCAAGGCTTAGGGACGAACGGGCCAAGGTGCAGCCCACATCTCCCGGCAGATCATGTGAGCGCTTGAGTTAGTCTCCCGTGGGTCCATTGTGGCAGTCGTAGCAGCTCACCTGGTGCCCTGCGGCAAAGGTCTTTGTTCCATTGTCATCCACGGTAAACGTGCGCGTGGTGGCAACGGCGGAAAGCGGCGAACCGGTGTAGTTCGCACCGTGGCAATAGGCGCACTTGGTGTAGCCGCCATTGCTCGCGTATTGCGGATGCAGGCTCACCCATCCCTGGCCAACGGTGTGTATGCCGTGCGGACCGCCGGTTGCAGTGGAAGGAGTTGTCACGTGGCATACAGTGCACTCGACAATTTTTCCCGCGTATCCCTGCAGGTTGGTGCTGTACACGTTGTCGTTCGCCTGCAGGCTCGGATACTCCGCATGCTGCGAACCGTGGCATCCGGAACAATACACACCCTGGTGCCCCACGCTGAATCGATAGAGGCTCTTGCCTTGGGACGGCGTGTTCGGATTCGTAGCAAAGGTCGTGTCTGTGGTTGTACGCCACACGCCCGGTGAGACAAACGTGCTCGTATAGCGTGTACCACTGTTGTGGCACATCTGGCAGGAAGGCAGATCCAGCCAGCCCTCTCGGTTCGCCGATCCCACCGCTGAGAGATTTCCGTGGCAGTCATAGCACGCCGTCTTGTTCATGGCGCCGCGCTGGCATTTGGTCTGTGGTCCCGGATGACACAGATAGCAGGAAGCATACGGCGTGGTCGCATTGTCGAGGCTTGTCCCCGTCGATGGATTGATCACTTTGCTATGCATCGTGTGCATGTCCTGCGTGAGTGGAAGTATGCCCGGCAGTCCTGCGGCGCCTAGCGCATTGCTCGCATGGCAGGCCGCGCACAAAATCGGCGTGCCCGACTTTGCCGTCTGATACAAGCTCGACTGATACGTGTAGCCCGCACTCTGCAAAGCCGGTAAATAGGATGAAATACTCCATGCATCATCGTGCTTCTTAAGGATGTTCAGCTTCACATCTTTTGAGGGGTCGGGGTTGTTCTCCCATCCTGCTGCCGGCTCTGCCGCAGTGCTGCTCCCTGAGGCATGGCAGGTCGAGCAGGTCATCTCGTCGCTCACCGCCAGCACTGCAGTGGAGCTGGCAAGCACATTACCTTTTGAATCCTGCGCAACGACCTTCACCATGGGATACGGATTCCATTTCCCCGCATCGTCGTACGGCATTGTCGGAATAGCTGTAGCCTCCCACGCGCCTAACGCGCTGTTATAGGTCATTGGGTGTGGCGTGTTGCTCTGCACCGGATTGCCAGTCAGCCCAATGTTCGGGCTGACGTTGGCAAGGAAGAGCGTGCGAACGTAGCTCCAGAAGTTGGTCTTGTCTGCGCTGGACGTGTTCGTCGAGCCCGTCGTATCCGGGATCGCCTGATAGGTCACCTTCACGCCAGTGACAATCGTTGGCGGGTCGCCGCGTTGGATCACTTGCGCATGGAGCGTGTTGTACGGCGGAAGAACTGAGAAGATGGAATAATCTTTGCCGTCGATGCAGTGCATACCCAGTTCGCTCCAGGCTGTGACAACATAGTTGCCTGTTTGCGTGGGCTTAGGTTTGCCTGGAGTGCGGGTAGAAGACGTCCCGCTATTGTCCCCGCCCTCGAAAGCTGCACTGCACGACAACAGGCCCAGCAGGCTGCCGAGCATAAGGAACGAACCCAGTCGCTTCATCGTCGTCATCCTCCTCATAGGGTTTCCAGTCAAGGCAGGTGAGGACAACAAAAGCAGGCTCTTTGTGGAAGGAGCTAAGTTGTGAAACCGTTAGTCGAGCTGAATTATTCCCCCATTGAAGCCAGATTGAACTCCTTCGTCTGTGATGGGCGTCACGCTTGGGCACAGAAACTAACCCGGCACCGCGTGCAGAGATTGTGCGCTGCACCACACTCGTTGCAACGCACTGGACAAAATGGCCGGTCGTGGCCAGGCGTAGCACCAGCCCTTCACAAGAGGGGCACAGACGCAATAAGGCGGACAAGCCCACCCGTGTGGGGCATACCCGCCTTCCTTAATAAAGGTCAACCGTCAGAGGGATGGACCGGTTTAGCGAATTCCGGTAGCGGCTCCGGCAACGCCGCCCGCCACTGCACGCGGGCCCGAGGGTCGCGTCATCGCTACCGGCTGTGGCACCGGCGGCTGGTGCATAGTCACAATCAGCGCATCCGCGGGCTTTTTCCCCGCGCAGGCGTAGGAGTGCGCCGTGCTGGAGTCAAAGTAGACGGCATCGCCCGGCTCCAGCGTGCACTGCTGGTCACCATGGCGCAGGCTAAGTTCGCCTTCCAGAACATACAGGAACTCGTAGCCGGGGTGCATGTGCGCCTTCGGCTCCTGGTTCTTTTCGAGCGGCACAAACTGCGCAAAGTAGGGATCCATGTGGCGATCCGGCACCATGTAGCCCAGGCTCTCAAAGAAGTACGTTGGCGTCTCAACGCCCGTCTGCGGCAGGCGCACGCGCTCCTTGCGCCGGTGTACGCGGAACATTGCCTGCGGCTCCGATTCAAAGAAATACGAGAGGTCTTTGGAGAACACCATGGCAATGCGCGCCAGGTTGCGCAGCGTCGGCACCACGCGCCCCGTCTCAAGCTGCGAAAGAAAGCTCGCCGAGAGCCCCGTGTGCTTGCCCAGTTCCACCAGGCCCATGGACTTCTTCAAGCGCAGTCGCTTAATGCGTTCGCCAATGTGCTTCTCTGCAATAAAGCGCTCCGTGGTCTCTGAGTCCACTTGCGACTTCTGTGTCTCTTCGCTGCGAACTGCGGCAAGTTCCATCGTCGGCTCCCCTCCAGACAGTTGCTGGGCATTATTGTCCAGTCAAAATTCCTTATTGCCCCACTAAATTCATATACGCTTGAGATGGCGCTTTGGATTCATTAAAAGGAAAGAAAAATCCATCATGTGAATAGGAAGATGAGTGAAGCTCCATCCAAGGTTGTCTTGAGCGGAGCATCCGGCATGCTCGGCAGTTCGCTGCGCCACGCCTTGGCGGCCCGCGGCATTCCGGTGCTGCAGTTGGTCCGTGGCACCCAACCAGTGCAGGATCAAATACTTTGGGACCCCTCAGCAGATCCCGCCATCGAAAATACAGCGCCGCTTGAAGGTTGTGGTGCAGCGATTCATCTCTCCGGCGCCAACGTGGCCGCCCATCGTTGGACGCCTGCCTATCGCCACGAAATGACCACCAGCCGCGTGGATTCGACCCGCGCGCTCGCTCGCCTGCTCGCCAGCCTGCGTACGCCGCCAGCGACTCTACTGGTCGCCTCTGCCGTCGGATTCTACGGCGACCGCGGCAATCAATTGCTCGACGAAACCTCTCTGCCCGGCTCGGGCTTTCTAGCTGAGCTCTGCCAGCAATGGGAAGCTGCGGCACAGCCCGCCGTCGATGCGGGCATCCGCGTCGTGCATCTGCGGTTTGGCGTCGTTCTTGGCCCCGGCCCAGGCGCGCTCGCGCGCATGCTGCCGATCTTCCGCCTCGGGCTGGGCGGCCGGCTCGGCAGCGGCAGGCAATGGATGAGTTGGATCAGCATCGAGGACGCCATGCGCGCCATCCTCTTTGTGCTGGAGACGCCATCACTCGCCGGTCCCGTAAACCTGACCGCTCCCAATCCTGTCACCAACGCTGAGTTCGCCCGCGCCTTGGCCCATGCGCTGAAGCGCCCGGCTCTGCTTCCCGCTCCGGCCTTCGCCCTGCGGCTTGCTCTGGGCCGAATGGCCGATGAGGCTCTTCTTGCCAGTGTTCGCGCTGTGTCCATGCGGCTGCTTGTCGCCGGATTCCGCTTTGCGCACCCCACCGTTGACAGGGCCCTGGCTGCCGCTCTGGGTCATTTGGTCCCGCAAAAATAGCTTCGGCTCCCATGCTTGTGCCGCGATTGGCAAAGCCATGGGAACCGACTGCATTGTTGTTGCAAGAAAAAGCCTAGCGGCGGCCCTCCACCACGCGCGCTGGTGTGCCTTTCTTTTTCTCGGCGCGCCGCGCGGCAATGGCGTGCATCTCCTTGCCCATGCTGGACTGGTTGATACCCACCTGGATGGCAATGTTGATGATGTTGCCGGTAATCCAGTAGAGTGCCAGCCCCGAGGCGTAGTGCCACAGAATGAAGCCCATGAAGATCGGCATCACAATCGCCATCATGCGCCGCTGCGTCGCGTCCATGCCCGGCGACGGCGTAATGAACTGCACAAAGAACATGCTCACAATGATCAGCGCCGGCAAAATGTGCAGTGGGTCGGGAGCGGACAGGTCCGGCAGCCAGAACCAGCGCGCCTGGCGCAGTTCCACTGCATACTGCAGTACGCGGAAGTAGGCAAAGAACAACGGCAACTGCAGCAGCATCGGCAGGCAGCCGCCATACATGTTCACGCCTTCACTTTTGTAGAGCGCCATCATCTCCGCGTTCATCTCGGTGCGCTTGGGGTCGTTGATCTTCAGATGCGCATATTTCCGTTTGAGTGCTTCCACCTTCGGCTGGATGCGCATCATCTTTAAGGACGACTTCATCATCATGAAGCGCGTGGGCAGCAGCAACAGGTTAAAGACCACGGTAATGAGGATGATGGACCAGCCCCAGTTGTACGGGCTCGTGCCCAGCATGTCGCGCACCCAGCGCAACGCAATATAGAGAGGCTTGGCAATGATGCTCCACATGCCAAACTGGATCAGCGGCTCCAGCGACGGCCCATCCTGCTTGCCGTCGTCTCCCATGGCGCGCACGGTCTTGAGCACATCCATCTGCTTGGGCCCGGCATAGAAACGCAAGCGGGTGTAGCCGCTGGTGTCGCCCATCGCCAGACCAATAACCGGCTCGGGCTTCTTTGCGCTGGTCGGGTCATTCAGGTTGGTCGCCACGTCCACCGCGTTGTGCAGCGTCACCACAGTGGTGCGCGCCGGCGCATCCGGCAAAAATACCGCGGCAAAATACTGATCAATGATGCCCGCGTACTGATATGGCTGGTCGAGCGTCGCATTGCCGCTCACCTTGGCCGCGGCAATCGTTTCATGCTTGCCATCAATCGCCCAGGCAAACTGCGCCGGCGTCACCACCGGGTTCCGCGTCGAGGACGACGGCAGAAACTCCTCCATGTCCCCCAGGCCCGCGGGCCAGGAGAGCAGCGCCCGCACCGGCTGCCCGTTGCGCCGCACCTGCGTCTCCGCAGTCACCACATAGCTCGAGTCAAAGCGGAAAGTCTTGACCACGTCCAGTCCGCCCTGCGCGTAGTGGAAGGTCAGTGAGCCGGGTGCCAGCCGAATCCCGGTGGCCGAAGCCTGATAAAGCGCCTGGTTCAACTGCGTGTTCAGCGCCGGCTCATAGGTAAACAGCGAGAGCGGCAAACCAAAGCGCTCCGCCAGCTGCGGCTGCACCAGATCCAGCGGCTTGCCGTCCGTGGTGAAGTACTTCTTCAGAATCCAGTGCTTCACCTGCGCGCCGCGATTGGTAAAGACGATCCGGTACAGCTCGTTCTCAATCGTCGTTTCCGTCTCGGTCGAGGCCACAATGGCCGTAGTGTCCACGGGCGCGGGCGCCGCGGCAGATGCGGGCGTAGTCTGGCCCGCAGCTCCCGGCTGCGTTCCCTGCGGCTGGGCCGTCTGCTGCTGGGTCGGCGTCTGCTGTGTCGACGCAGGCTGCTTCGGCTTGAAGTACTGGAAAGCCAGCAGCACCGCCAGCGCGATGAACACAAACGTCATCAGGCTGCGGAAGTCGCCGCCGCTGTTGCCGCCGCCGGAGCCCCGCGGCTCAAGATTGGGATTATGAATTTCGGGCAAAGGAAACGTCCTGTCGTTGGAGACGCGGAGCGCCAACAGGCTCCGCTCTCTCTATGGTAACGGTTTGTGATGAAAATGGCTTGTCCCGCTCACCGGTGGAACTGGGTCCAG
>JAKAFB010000096.1 GCA_021818105.1 Acidobacteriota bacterium | reverse complement strand
GGTACACCGGGAAGGTGTCTGGATTCACAGCGGTCATCTCAATCTGCGTCCGCGGTTCATGCGGATACTTCGTGGTCTGTGTCAGCACCGTCTTGTCGGCCCCGCGCATCCACGTCACCCGCGACGGCACAAACAGGTTCACGTAGATTGACTCGCCATCATTGAAGTACGCGCTGATGCCGTAATCCGCCGTAATCTGCGAGAAGGTGCCCGTGCAGCAGGTCCACTTGTCCGGGTGGTAGAACTTGCTGCCGTCGTTGTTGTAGTCCGAGTAGTAGAAGCCGTGCCCGTCCTTCTGGATATGCTTCGCGCCCAGGATCGTGTTGTAAAGCACCCGCTCCATGCTGTCGCCGTAGCGGCTGTCGCGCGTCACGCGGAGCAGGTAGCGCGTGATCTTGAAGTGCCCGTACGCGCCGCAGGGCGTCTCAAAGCTGGAGTGCGTATCTGTCAGGCTCTTGCCCAGATCGCCGCTGCCCGGCGCGCGAAAGGTCTCGTTTGGTCCCCAGCCACCGGTGGCATAGCTCTGCGTCGTGCGCAGGAAGTCGAAGCCGTTGATCGCCGCGCGCAGGTGCATCTCGCTGCCCATCACCAGGTAGGCCTGCATCGCGCTGCTCATCGCGTTCACGTGGCTGTAGGCATGCTTGCTGGGTAGCACATTCTTCCCATTGGCCAGCGGGCTAAAGTACCAGTCATCCGCGAGAAAACGCACGGCCAAATCGCGGAAGCGGCTGCCTGCGCCGCGCTGCCACGCAAGAAAGAGATTCTCCGGCAGCGTGTACGGCTCGTCCCAGCAATAGGCCTCGTCGGCATGCGGCAGCGCATACTGCCGCTCGCGAGAGAGCGCCGTCTTCGGCAGGTGCGGCAACACGGCATCCGTGGCCGCATTCAGCACGTCCAGCGCAGAACTCGCCCCGGCAAACTGGTACGCATCAATCAACCCACAGTTGGTCTTGTCAAAGGTGTACGCGGGCAGGTGGTACTGGTCATAAAACTTGCTCGTAATGGTCGGGGCAAAGCCCTTCACCAGCCGTTCCACTTTGGCGCGTGTGGGCTTGGAACCCGTCACAGCATAGTCCCGTGCCAGCCCGGAAAGATACTGTCCAAAGCTATGCCCCGGAATGTAGCCGTGGAAGTTGCCGCGCGGGTTGAAGTCCGTAGTGTTGTCATACCAGCCTCCCATGTCCTCGCCCGGCGCAGGCATTCCGGCCCGCTGCCGAAACGGCTTCAGCAGGCTGTCCTCATTCAGCGCCAGGTAAAAAGCATGATTCGTGTCAAACTGCTCGCGCAGAGGCCCGTCGTGCAAGGCAACCTCGGCATACTCGAACTGGCGCAGGCGAGGCGTCACTGCCGGGGACTGCGGGGCGTCTGCAAACAGGCCGCGCCGCGCGGCCAGAGTGGCCAGCCCGGCAGCGGAGCCGGCTTTCAAAAAGCTTCTGCGCGAATGAGTCATGATTCCACCCTTCTTTCCCCGTGGGACGCTTCCAGCGCCCGTTCCAGTTGCCCGCATTCTTGGGGAGGGCAGGGTTAAACATTCTCCCGCCCGGTGACAGATATTCCACCACGCAGCTACTTTTCAACGCAAAGGCGAGCTTCCGCCTGCCGCCGGCCTTCCGCATCTCAGGCTAGCTCGGTTACTTTCACGGGCAGCTTGTCATACTCAACCGTGCCCAGCCCGCGGTTCGCCGCCATCTGCAGATACGGCAGCCGTTCCGGGTCGAGGTTCCAATACGCCTTCGCCACATAGGCATCCAGCGCGACAGGGTCGGTACCGGCCACAATGGTCCTCTTGAGCGCAACATCCTCCAGGTTGCCGCCCGTTGGCCCATTCCGCAGAAGGATGCGGTAGCAATCCATGATGGTCACCGTCGGCAACATGAAGCTGGCCAGATCCGCAAGACTCTGATGAATCTGCTGGTGCAGCCGGTTGCGCTGGCCACCCAGAATGCCATACCAGTTCTTCATGCCGAGCGTGGCGCCGGTGAGTTCGTGATGCTTGGCGATGGGAAGATTGATGAGCTTGTCGGCTTCGAGAAAGGGCGTGAAGACCGGCCAGTTCTTCAAGGCTACTCCGCCCATATCCACTTCGCGAAAGCGCTCCGGGTCGGGCAGAATTACCTCGGCCCCTTCAGCGCGCGCGGCCGCCTGTATGCCCGAGCGCTGAAAGCACCGGCGAGGCTCGTTGCAACTCACGTCCGTCACAATCACTCTTTTTGCGCCCGCCGCCCAGCACTGGCGCACCACCTCGGCCACCAGCTCAGGATTCGTATTAGCCGCCTGTTCCGGTGTGCGATCCCAGGCAATGTTCGGCTTGATGACCACCACTTCCTGCCGGCTGACAAACCGTCCCATACCGCCGAGGTTCTCCAGCGCCTGCTGTACAAGCGTGCGCGGCTCGCCTGCCTGCGCGGCCGAGTCCTTCTCCGCCGGGTAGCGGACAACAGTGAGAGCGGGCCAATGTGGTTCGTCGATGACGCGATGGTCGCGCCGCGCCTGCACAGCTGCTGTAGGCACAGGCCGACTGCTGCGCTCGCTCAGCCAGTAGGTTACGCCTGCCGCGCCCGCGGCAACGCCGCCCACGCGCAGCAGTTGTAGCATCGCTTCCCGCCGCGTGAGCGTCTGCGCAAGCGACGACTGCGCCTGCGGCATCACCAGATCGGGTTTGTCTTCCGATTCCCCGGCCATCATGCTCCTCCGGTCACACCTCAATCAGGTGAATCCGCTTGGGATCATTCGTGCCCAGGCGGTGCGCCGCATCTGCCGCGGTGGCAATGTAACGCGGCGGACGACCCGCGGCCGCCAGCGTGGGCAGGCCGACTTCCACACGCTTGCGATCAAGAATGTCCCATGCCGTCTGGTCAATCGCTACCCGATCCTCGCCCACAATCAGCGCCTTGGGTTGCCACAGATGCTCGGGATGAAATCCAGGACCACCCTCATAGACGGAAGTCATGGCATCGCCAATGGTCAGCTTGATCTTTTCCCGAATCACAGGGAACGCGTTCAAATCTGCAACGCCAGGATTGCAACCGCCTGCGTGCAGATCCTGCGGCCGCTCCACCACGCCATACATGTTCTTCATGGCAAAGGTGACGCCGGCCATGCTGTGATCCTTGAGTATCGGCAGATTGATCACCATGGCGCACTCGCGGGTGAGAATCTTTGAGAACCGCGCACGCGATGTTCCCCACGTCTCCACCTGGTCTTCAAAGCCCGTCACATCGGATCCATAGCAGCGCATCCAGGTGCGGTCAGTGTTAATCGTCAGGCCGCATGCCTGCAGGTCACGCGCATTGCGGTCCCACACCAGAATGTTCCCAAGTTCAACGCCTGCCTGCTGCAGCTTCTCCGCAACAGCCAGCACCAAGGCAAGATGCGTGCTGATACCGCGCCCGCCCAGGCCATTCACCTTGATCCCGATCACCTTGTCCTTGCCGCCGCCCTGTTGGACAATCATCCTCCAGGCGTCCACCGGCTTGTCGTGCCCCGTATAGCTGGTGATGGCGCGGTCCAGCAACGCAATCACGCGCTTCTCGTCCGGCTTGCCGTCGCTGCCCATCAGCGCAGGGTCTTTCGCAATCACCACGCGGGCCTTAGCGGCCTGTTGCTGATCGGCCATGGCGGCGATCCCCAGCTTGCCTTGCGCGCCCAGAAGTACGGCTCCGGTTGCTGCCTGCTTCAAAAACTCACGACGGCTATTCATCGTTTGCCTCGCATTCATGCGTGCAATCCCGCACGCCACAACGGGTTCAGAGTTTTGCCTCTACGCCGCGCGCCAGGGCCATCAGCGCCTGCGGAGTATCAGGGGTGCGCTCATACGCAACGATGCGCACCAGGTAAGGCCCCTTGCGGAAGATCACACTCTGCGCGTACTGGACGCATTCATCGCCCAGTTGAACCGTCTTGGCTTCGCGCGTCAGACCCGTCTCCAGAATCTTGCGCGCGCCTTCCGCCGTGCGCATTGTGTGCACATCAACCACCGACTCCAGTTGGCCCTGGTACTTATAGTCGGCGGTTGAGGTGGTCACCACTCCGGCGGCAATGTACTGCTCTGCGTCGCCATCGATGTATTGCCACAAATCCTGCGCGGCAAAGGTCCGCGTGTCGCTGGTCTTCTCCCAGCCCGTCACCACACCCGAAGCGGGGAACGGGTTGGCGGCTTGCTTCTTGCAGCCCGTGCCTGTAGCCGTCATCACAATCGCAACAGCAACTGTGGCCAGCATCCATCTTTTTGAATGAATCATCACGCAATGCCTCTCTCATTTTCTGTTGAGCAAAATCTGACTGCTGGGCGAACGGCTCTCACCGATGCTGGTGACATACACTGCGGGCCGCTCCTGCAGTGGACAGGCGTATTCGCATGCGCCGCATCCGACACAGCGGCTGGGGTCCACGCGCGGCTGCTTCAGCGTTCTGGTATTGCCCGCCGAGTCGACGACCTGCGCCTCTTGCACATAAATGGCCTTGGGCGAAACCGGGCACCACTCCTCGCAGACAATACAGTCCGTGGCCAAGGCCCACGGCAGGCAGCGTCCACGGTCATAGAACGCAGTGCCCAAGCGAACAGGCTTGCTCTGCGCACCCACGCCGACCACCCATCCCTTCTCCTGCGGCGTGATGTGCCAGATCGCGCCCGTGGGGCACACCTCAGAACAGAGCACGCAGCTCGGCTCGCAGTAACCGATGCGCGGCACCAGCGTGGGCGTCCACAGGCCCTCAATGCCTGCCTCTTCCAGCGTGGGATGCAGTGCGTTGTTGGGGCACACCTTCATGCACTCGCCGCAACGAATGCAGCGGGAAAGAAAGTCTGTCTCGTCCAACGAGCCGGGCGGGCGAAGCAACCGATCATGGCGGCTCTTGCCCATGCCCGTGTTTGCACGCATCAGCGGCACAACTGCAGCGCCAGCGGCCAGGCCCGTCACTGCCCTGCGTCGGCCCATATCAGGCGTGGCAATCTCACGCTCTTTGCGAAAGAAGCGAAACTCGAGACCGTGATGCGGGCAGCTGTCCAAACAGTTCATGCACATCACACACTCTGACTTTCGCCACGGCACGCCGCCGATGGGATCATCGCCTCCCTGACAATTCAACAGGCAGCGATTACAGCGGTCGCAGGAACCGGCATCTTTGTGCAAACCAACAATCGACCAGCGAGATACAAAGCCGAGCAAGGCGCCCAGCGGGCAAAGCGAGCGGCACCATAGCCGCGTGACGCGAAGGCTGGCCGCAAGAATCAGAATAAAAAGCACACCGAGCACGAGTCCCTGAGCAAAGTGCGTCTGGCGAAAGTCCAGCACAGTGGCCTGCAACACGCTGTGCAGCGTCTCGCCGGTGGTCTTGATGAAAACGATATGGCTGTGCTCCATCGGTGCGAGCACCGCACGCACCGCAAAGTCGAATGCAGGCAGCAGGGCCAGTCCCACGGACCGCACCAGGAGACTGAAGGGATCGAGCCATCCAATCGCCATGGAGCCGAAGAACGCCGCGACCAGCCCCGCAATCAACACCACGTATTTGATCGTCTGCCAGCGCTTGTAACGGTTGGACTCAATGCGCTGCTTTCCGCGCTTTGACTCGGATGGCATGCTGCCGACAAAGTGCTGCAGCGTGCCCAGCGGGCAGATCCATCCGCAGAAGAAGCGCCCGAGAAACAACGTGGGGATAAGAATGATAAGGCTCCAGAACAAGCCGCGATACAAAGCATGCGTGGCAAAGGCATTGGCCACCGCCACCAGCGGATCCCACTCGAAAAACAGCCGTACCGGCGCGCGCAGATGAATGTCACCCGTCGCACCCGGCGTGGGGCGCAACGACGTGAAGATGAGGAGCGCAAGAAAGAGGACCAGAAATACAACCTGCGAAATCCTGCGCAGCAGTGGTAATCGCGAGCGGGCCAATCACTCCTCCGCGCACTCTGGCGAGCGCAATCAATGCATGAGGCATGATGGGCGCGCTTGCGCGGCAGGAACAGTGACCGTCGTCACTTTGAGCAGATTCCAGGGCGATCTGTTGCAGACGTGAAGTTGCAATAACCTCCACGCCCGCTGCACGATGCAGTCAGATGTGGTTGATGAGAGAAGCGATGCAGGCCGCGCCGAATCCGTTGTCAATGTTGACCACGGAGACATTCGGCGCACAGGAGTTCAGCATGCCGAGCAACGCAGCAATACCTCCCAGCGAAGCCCCATAGCCCACGCTCGTGGGTACCGCGATGACCGGCGCATTCACCAGACCAGCGACCGCCGTGGGCAGTGCGCCCTCCATACCCGCGCAGACAATGAGCACGCGTGCCGCCTGCAGCGAGCCTTTTTGTGCCAGCAGGCGGTGGATACCTGCAACACCTACATCGGCAATCAGCTCAACTTCGTTACCCATCAGCCGCGCGGTAATGGCCGCTTCTTCTGCGATGGGCAAATCGCTGGTGCCCGCGCACACCACAGCCATGGTTCCCTTGCCCGGCGCAGGCGGAACCTGGTGGAGCGTAATGGCGCGCGCCGTCTCGTGATACTTGGCTCGGGGCTCAACAGCATGCACGGCATCAAACGCTTCACGCGATGCGCGGGTAGCCAGCACGTTCCCGCCGGCATGCGCCATGCGATCAAAAATCTGCGCCACCTGCGTGGGAGTCTTCCACTCTGCGAAAATCACCTCGGGCATGCCGGTGCGCAACGCGCGATGATGATCGAGCTTGGCAAAGCCCAGGTCCTCAAACGGCAGATCGCGCAGTCGTGCCAGCGCTTCATCCACGCCAGAGCGGCCTTCACGCACGTCATTCAGCAATTCCTCAATGCGGATGCGATCCATCAGCGCTCCTCCTTCTTTGCCGCTGCATACAGGCGCATCGCCTCCTGCATCACCTGCTTGAGAGGCACTGCATGCTGCATGGCAATTTGACGGCAATCCTCATACTCTGGTGAGACGTTGGCGATTTCTCCCGAGGGCCATCTGGCCACTTTGATGCGCACTGCGCCCCATTGCGTCTGCACGGCTGCAAACTCGCGGGCCAGCAACTCCTTGTTTTCCACGCGCCAGTGCAAGCCAATCGTCGTGGTCTCGCGGAAAATGAGATCGCGCAGCGCAGGAACCAGATCGGGTCTGCAGAGCACGGTGAGTTGCACACCGTTGCGGCCCTTCTTCATCTGTACTGGCACGCGGTATACGTCCCAGGCGCCCTCCT
Organism: Acidobacteriota bacterium; assembly: GCA_021818105.1. Lineage (GTDB taxonomy): Bacteria > Acidobacteriota > Terriglobia > Terriglobales > Acidobacteriaceae > Telmatobacter. The sequence continues at coordinate 3,304 of JAKAFB010000096.1, read as the reverse complement.
CCAGCAGCAGGTCACTGACGTAGGCAATCAGCTGCGGACTGGAATCATCAATCACCGTCTCGATGATGGCAATGGGCTCCTTTACTGCATCCTGCGCTACCTCCTCGCCGAGAATCATACGCAGGACGTTGGGCTGGCCCGGTGTATCACGCCCGCCCGCACCATAGCCTGAGGCAACAATGCGCATCGCCGGCAGACCGCCGTATTGCACGTTCAGCATGCGCAAAATCGCAGCGCCTGTCGGCGTCAGGCGCTCCATGGGAATACCCGCTGCATAGACCGGCGCATCGCCCAGCAACGCCAGTGTGGCTGGCGCGGGCACAGGCAGTGTGCCATGTGCGCACTCCACCGTGCCGCTGCCTACGTTCAAGGGCGAAGCCACCCAGCGGTCCACTCCAAGCTCCACACTGCCCGCAGCGGCGCAGACGATATCGACAATCGTGTCTACCGCGCCAACCTCGTGAAAATGTACTTTCTCCACAGGAATCGAATGAATGGCTGCTTCCGCCTCGCCCAGAAGCTGAAACGCGCGCACGGCCTGATCTTTCACAGAATCAGCAAGCGAAGTAGCCGCAATGATGCCAAGGATGTTGGAGAGTGAGCGATGATGCGCGTGCTCATGCTTTTGCGGATTTTGCGGAGCATGTTGGTGGTGCGAGTGATGCTCATGCACCCCGTGCTCATGCTCGTGATGGTGCTCATGCACATGGTCTGCCGCGTGGCCGTCCTCCGTGAGTACGTCCACCTTCGTCGCCGTGATGCCGCCGCGCACGACCCTGCGGGCAGCGAGTTGCGCGCCTACATTCAATGCCGCGGCGGTTCGCTGCAGGATGTCAAGGGAAACGCCCGCATCCACAAGCGCGCCCAGCAGCATATCGCCGCTGATGCCGGAAAAACACTCCAGATATCCAGTTCGCACGAGGGTGATTCTAAATCGTCAGCTATGCCCCGCGCCGCGTCAGAATGTCGGCGGGCAGAACCGCATTCAACGAACCGGAGCGAAAGCCTGCGGTATCAAGCGTGACGTAATGATAGCCAGCCTTGCGCAACTCCGTCGTGATGGCATCCAGCATCTCCATCTTCAGCGCGCGGGGCAGTTCAGGGCGGGCAATCTCCACGCGGGCAAGCTCACCGTGATGGCGCACGCGGAACTCGCGGAAGCCGAGTTGCCGCATGCTTTCCTCGGCACGCTCCACCTGCTCCAGCACCTCGCGCGTCACGGCGCGGCCATATTCCACGCGCGAAGAAAGGCACGGCGCCGCCGGGCGATCCCACAGCGTGTAGCCCGCCGCCCTGGCCGCCGCGCGAATCTCCTGCTTGGTAAGCCCGGCCTCGGCCAGCGGAGCCAGCACGTCGTGCTCCTGCGCCGCGCGCTGCCCCGGACGGTAGTCCCGCGTATCGTCGGCGTTCATGCCGTAGGCGATGTGGGTAAAGCCCAACTCAGTGCCCAGAGCCTTCATGCCCTCAAACAGCTCCGCTTTGCAGTGGAAGCAGCGGTCGGCGTCGTTGCGCTGATACTCGGGCTTGTTGAGTTCCTCGGTCTGGATCACGCGCAGCGGCATCCCAAGCGAGTTCGCAAACGCGCGCGCCTGTTCCATATCGCGGCGGGCCAGGCTGGCGGAGTCGGCCAGCACGGCGAGCATCCGGCTGCCCAGCACGCGGTGCGCCGTGGCCGCCAAGAACGCCGAGTCCACGCCGCCGGAGTAGGCTACCATCACGCTGCCCAGCCCGCGCAGCCGCTCTTCCAGCGCGTGCAGCTTGGCTTCAGCCGTGCCAGCGCCGTCTATCCCGGTTTGCGAAATCGCCGCCATGGGTGCGATTATACCCCGCTGCCAACTCCGCAGCCTGAACGCGCTTCCGGGCCAATTCCGACAGGGATGCGATATACTCCGGACGCAGTCATGATTTTATGGAGGTTATCCCGATGCGTTTACAGGCGATAGGTAAATTGGCAGGAGCCGGGGCGCTGGCCCTGGCCATGATGGTGTCTCCGGCGCGGATGATGGCGCAGAGCGGCGATACCGTGCTGAAAGCGGCGGATGCGCAGAAGCTGCTGCCTCCCGCGGTCTATTACAAGGCCCAGTCGGCCAGCACGCAGTTGCGCAACTCCGGCGGAGTGAAATTTGCCGACGGCTACTATCTGCTGGCCACGATGGTCGATACCAGCGGCTACTCCAGCGACGTATCGGCGAAGTATCAGGCCTACTTCATCACCGAAGTGCCCATCAAGATCGGCGGCAAGAGCCTGTCCGCAGGAGTCTACGGCATCGGCTTCATCCCCGGTGACAAGTTTGTGGTGACCGACGTGGGCGCGCACGATGTGCTCACCGTCAGCTCCTCGACGGACGCAGCCATCAAGCGCCCCATGCCACTGCAGGTGTTGGCCGACCCGTCCGGCGGCTTCCGCCTGTATGAAGGCCGCAAGTACGTGCACTTCAGCCGGTAGAAGACGGGCGGCGCTCATGCTGCGAAATAAAGACATGGGCGCCCTTCACCACGGTTTCAGTGGTATTTTTTGACTAGAGGGCGTCGCTGCCGTATCCGTCAAAACGATGCAGAGGCGCGAACAGTATGAATGAGATTGTTTTTGAGGTTTCGCAGGAGGCCGACGGCGGCTTCACCGCTGAGGCCATTGGCGAAAGCATCTTTACGCAGGCCGACACCTGGGACGAGTTAAGGGCGAATGTCAGGCAGGCCGTCCAGGCCTTCTATTTCGACTCCGTCCCTCCTGCATCGATCCGTCTGCGCATGGTTCGCGACGAAGTGCTGGCCGTCGCATGAAGTTGCCGCGCGATCTAAGCGGTGAGGAACTGGCGAAGCACCTGTGTAAGCGTTGGGGATATCAGCGAATTCACCAGGTTGGCAGCCATGTCATCCTGCAAACCGCGCAGCCGACGCCTCACCGCATCGCTGTTCCGGCACATACGCCGCTGCGAATCGGAACGCTGAACGCGATTCTTTCCAACGTTGCATCGCACAAGAACGTGGCTAAAGAGGAAATTCTCAAAGATCTTCGTTAGCGCGCAGTTCACGTAACGAATAGAAATATGACCTCAACATCTTGATCAACGCAGGAACGCGGACCTCACGGTCCGCGTTCTGTGTGTTTAGGGCTTAGGTTGACTTACGCCTTGGCGAGAACTCCGCCTGAAACCCGCTCGGCCACCAGTTCGTGACCGCGCGCGAACAGCTCATCCAGCGAAATCTTGCCTGCGTCCACATCCGCCAGAATCGCCCTCTGCGCGGCATACTCCTTGTTCACGATGCCGGCCTTGGACTGCAGCATGCGCCACGCCTTGCGCCG